>DATHQE010000001.1:0-2595 GCA_035483035.1 Streptosporangiaceae bacterium
ATTCACCGGCAACCTTGGCCTGAACTCCGGGCAGGCACAATCCGTGTATCAGCTGGACACCAGCGGTCTGCGGCAGCTGAAGATGACGCCCCGCGCCCTGACCGCTGGTCAGTCGCTGAAGTTGCCGAACGGCCTGGGTACGGTGACCTACGTCGGCTATCAGCAGTGGGTCAGCCTGGCGATCACCTACGACCCAGGCCAGCTGCCCGCGCTGATCTCGGGGTTCACCGCGCTGGCCGGGCTCATCTTGTCCTTCCTAGTTCGCCGCCGCCGAGTGTTCGTCCGGGCCGTGGCGGCAGCCGACGGCGGCACGCTGGTCACGGTTGGCGGCCTCGCCAGATCCGATGCAGCAGGTGGTTTTGAGACTGAGTTCGCCGAGCTGGCCGAGCTGCTACGGGCCCAGCACGGCGGCACCGCGGCTGCGACTCCCGCGGCCGGCCCCACGCACCAGAGCGCCGACGCCGAGGACAAGTCGACCGAGAACAAGTCGACCGAGAACGCGCTAGCCGATGTACCGGAAGCCGAGACCGCAGGAGCCGGTGCGGACCGCCATGAGGCGGCGCTCACCAGGCCAGACGGAGAGTGAGACTCGATGCCCATCAACACAGCCGCGGCTGACACCAGCAACGGACTGTTGCTCAGCACGGTGATCATCTACGCGATCGCCATGCTCTGCTACGCGTGCGACTTCGCGTTCGCGAAGCACCGGGTGCTCGCCGGAGTGAGTGAGCAGGCGGCGGTCGCGGCGCCCGAGCTCGTTGCCGCGGGCGCAGGCGGCCGGTCGGTCAGCGTCAGCGAGAGCCGCCCGGCTGCCGTCGCTGGCGGGGACACGCCGACCAGCCGCTGGCCGTCGGGTTTCTGGCTTCGGCTCGCGTTCTTGCTGACCTGCGTCGGCGTGCTCGTGCACGTGGTCGCGATCTTCACCCGCGGCATCTCCGAGCACCGGGTGCCGTGGGGCAACATGTACGAGTTCATCGTCGCCTTCACGTGCATGACTGTGCTCGTGCTCGTCGCCGCGTCGATCAGGTACCGGGCCTACTACATGGGCGTGTTCGTGCTCGTGCCCGTCGTGTTCGGTCTCGGCATCGACCTGACGGTGCTGTACACGCCGGCCGGTTCCCTTGTGCCCGCCTTGCAGTCGTACTGGATCGCCATTCACGTGACCGCGATGATCGTGGCAATCGGCCTGTTCATCTTCGGCGCTGTGGTCACCACGCTGTACCTGGTTGCCGACCGCAGCGAGCGGCGCATCGCGGCGGGCCTGCCGTCCGGAGCGGCCGGCATCCTGCGTCATATCCCTGGCGCCGCCGTCCTGGACCGGCTGTCCTACCGCAGCGTCCTGTTCGGCTTCCCGGTCTGGACGTTCGGGGTAATGGCTGGCGCGATCTGGGCCGATCACGCCTGGGGCAGGTACTGGGGCTGGGATCCCAAGGAGACCTGGTCGTTCATCACCTGGGTGGTCTACGCGATGTTCCTGCACGCCAGGGCGACCGCTGGCTGGCGCGGGCGGCGGGCTGCCTGGATCAACCTCGTGGGCTTCGCCTGCCTGATGTTCAACGTGATCGGCGTCAACCTCTTCATCACCGGCCTGCACTCCTACGCCGGAATGAGCTGACCCGCTGACTCCGCTGGTCCGCTGACTCGGCTGACCCGCTGCTGAGTCACCTGGCCCGTCGCTTGTGCGCCGCGGCGTCAGCAGGACGCCGTGGCAATAATGAGCCTTCGCGTTCCTCGCGGATCCGCCGGTCAAGCTCCATCAGGAAGTCCGGGTCGTCGTCCGGGCCGAGCGGCATGGCTGCGGCCACGAAGCCGACTGCGCTGGTCAGCTCGCTGTAGCCCGCGGCAGCCTGGGCGGCGGGATGCCGCATCTGCGCATCGGCGGGACTATATCCCCCGGCCGGGTACGGACTCGACATGCGAAAGATCGCCAGGCGCTGGGGCCGGCCGACGATGAGCCATGCGACGGCACCGAACACCCAGAAAGCGCCGGCGATCAGCAGCCACGTGCCTTTGCTGAAGGTGGTGAACTCCGAGTCTGGAGTCATCGTGATGTCGAGCATGCACGGCAATACGAAGCCGACCGTAAGAAGGATAATAAGTGCACAAACCAGCCACATGTTTGGCAGCCTAGCTGTAGGAACCATGTGCTCGGTCATGAAATGCAACATCTGTCCGGCTCGACTCAGCAGTCGCCGGGCACCTGGGCCGAGGGCCTCGATCCGGCCGCCGGCGGACCTGGATCGCTGTCCCGTCCGCACCCCGGCCGCTGGTGCTGAGCGACGCACTCATCCGGCCTACCTTCGACCGCATCCGGACCTAGGGGACAGAGCCTGGCTTGGACCTGCTGGTGAAAATGTCGGCGACAGGTGACGTTCGGTTACGTGCGACTGACAGAGCGCCTAACTAGGGCATAACCTGACGACATCGGGCAGGTTCGGAACGCTCGTGAGATTGCGCACATCCAGGAGCTGACGCGCATGCGGCTTCGGTTATTTCGTGGTCGCACCTGGCCTTGGCGCGGGCCGCGTCGGCGGGCGGTCGGTCAGGCCGAGGGCCAGGCCCGGGCGCCGCAGCCAGACCGTCAGCTCGGGCGGC
>DATHQE010000002.1:0-3466 GCA_035483035.1 Streptosporangiaceae bacterium
TGATCGCGGCGCTTGAGCCCGATGTCGTATTCGGCACCGGGCCCGAGGCGGCGCTCCTGGACGGCCAGCTCGTGGCCGACCGGCTGATCGTTAAGCTAGGCGCCGACGGCGTGCACGTCGGCGGGACGCGTTTCCCGGCACTGCCGACAGTCCCGGTCGACGCGACCGGGGCCGGCGACGCGTTCGCGGCCGGCTACCTAGTCGGCGGAGTCGAGCTCGGCCTGGCCGCGGCGGCCCGAGCGGTAGCGAAGATGGGGACCATGCCGTGACTCTTGCTCTGCAGATCGCGGACGAGGTTGCGGCCGCGCTGAGCGCAGGCCGCGCCGTCGTGGCGCTGGAGACAACGCTCGTGTCGCACGGCTTCTCGGCCGGCCGCGGCCTGGCGGCCGCGCTGGAGTCCGAAGAGCGGGTCCGCGCGGCAGGCGCCACGCCGGCCACCATCGGCGTGGTTGACGGCGCGGTCCGGATCGGCCTCGCCGCCGCCGAGCTGAAGCTCTTTGCCGACGCCGGCTCGCAGGCTCGCAAGGTCGGCGCGCGTGACCTGGCTGCCTGCGTCGCGCAGAGCGCGCTCGGCGCCACGACGGTCGGCGGCACGCTGGCCGTCTGCCGTGCTGTGGGCATCCGGTTCGCTGGCACCGGCGGTATTGGCGGTGTGCACCGCGGCTTCGCCGAGACCCTGGACATCTCGGCCGATCTGCCGCAGCTGGCTCACACCCCCGCCGTCGTCGTCTGCTCCGGCGCCAAGTCGATCCTGGACGTCGCCGCCACGGCCGAGCTCCTGGAAACGCTCGCGGTTCCCGTTCTCGGCTGGCAGACGCCGACGCTGCCGATGTTCTACACCGCCGATGGCGGCCCGCCGGTATCGGCGACGGTGTCTCAGCCGGCCGAGGTCGCATCGATTGCGGCGACACACTGGCAGCTGATGCCATCCGGCGGGCTTATCCTCGCCAGGCCGCCGGCGGGCGGCCTCGACCTCGGTGACCTGATCACCGAGGCGGTCGACCGGGTGCGCCGGGCCGGCGTCACCGGCCAGGCCGTGACGCCGGCCGTGCTCGCCGCGGTGGAGGAGCTGACCGACGGCCGCAGCGTCGAAGTCAACCGGCGCCTGATCGCCGACAACGCAGAGCTGGCGGCGCGGATCGCCGTCGCCTACGCCGACCTGCCGCCGAGGTCGACGATGGCGGCGACTGGGCCACCCCCATCGGGACCCTGATGGGCTGCTGACACTGAGACGAACACGGCCGGATCGCCGGTCACGGCCGCGGCTACGCCGCCGACGCACGCCTTGATCTGACGATGCCAGTGCACGTCGGAATCGTCGAGCATGGCGTTCCGCCGGCCTCTGACCTGGCCGTCCTGACTGGCCTCGCACTTGAGGAACACGTTGACCAGGCGGCCGTCCAGGTCGCCGGGATGCGGCCGGTCTGGCAGGTCGAGTCCCGCGTTCCGGATCGCGGCCCAGATGCCGTCGGCGTCGAGCGCATCGCGCATCACGCCGTGACCGATGCGGTACCGGCCGCCGATGCCGCGCACGTTCCCCGCCACGACCACCTGCGCCCGGTCGAGCTCGACGCCGGAGGAGCAGGAGGCGACCGACGAGCACAGCGAGCGGTCGCGCATCACATCTGTGTCGGCAGGCAGCTCGATCTCGCCGAGCGCCACGGCGATGCCCAGGGCTGCGGTCCCGTTGGACACGTCCATAGACTCGCCGGTGTTTTCGGTCCACACGCTCTTGCCGCGGCTCTTGGCATCCCTGATCGAGCTGATCGTCAACAGCGGCGTCTTGGTCTGCACGTAGTGGACGTCGGCCGGATCGCTGATCCCGGCCTGCGCCATCGCCTCCCGGACCGCGGCCGCGACCTTGGTAATCATCGCGGTCCGGCCGATGTCTTCCGGCAGCAGCACCTCGCTCATTGCGAACCCGACCGACAGGCGCGGCTCGGCAGTGACCCCCGTGCTGGCCTCGACCGCTGTACTGACCTCGGCTGTGCCGGACGGTACCGTCGCGAAGACCGTCGCGTGCGGACTGAGCACGCCGTCGGTCCCGCCGGACCACACGATCGGGATCTGCGCGACCGCATCGGCGTCGCGGCTGCCCTTCGCGACCAGCACCTCGCGGAAGGCTCGGTCGGCCAGGATACGCGTGTAGTCGTTGACCCCGCCGTTGCCCTCGGTCTTGCCGATGACAGCCACTACGCGGTCGGCCGCCAGGACCCGGGCGTCGATCAGCCTGGCCAGCTCGCTGGCGTCGGACACGTGGTGCAGCGGCACCTTGCGGACCTCGATCGGCTCGGGCATGGGCCTACCTCCTGATCACAGCCAGTCGACATCGGCTGATGTCTGTCCGCCAGATAGCCGGACATAGCCGGGTCCCCGGTCGAAGAACGGCCGGCCCGGCGGCCGGGCGGCGCGCTGCCGGTCGCGCAGCAGGGTGGTCGCGTCCTGGTCAGCGACCGGGTCGTCGGCGGGGCCGGCGAGGACCACGCCATAGTCCGCGGCCGCGGCCGCGAGCGACACCTTGCCCCAGCGCACGTCGCGTGCCACCAGCGCCGGGTCACGGGTCAGCGGATCACCCCAGCCGCCGCCTCCGGTCGTGCGGATCCTGATCAGCGTCCCGGCCGGCACGAACTCGCCGTCGGCCAGCGCGTCTACCTCACGCTCGGCCGGGCCGCCCGGATCGAGGGTGACGCTGAACGGCCGGCCCGCCTGGCCGCCGTTGACGCCCCAGCAGGACAGAATGGACCGGTCTGCGATCGACATGAAATAACCGTCGGCCCGCATCCGCAGCACCTTCTCGTAGCCGAGGCCGCCGCGGAACTGGCCAGCACCGCCCGAGTCCACCGCCAGCCCGAGCCGCTCGACGAGCAGCGGGAACCGGGCCTCGGTGAACTCAGCCGGCAAGTTCCTCGAGTCCGGCACTACGTGGATGGTGTCCTCACCATCGGCGTAGTAACGGCCGCCCGAGCCGCCGCCGAGCACTTCCCGCATCAGGTACGGCTCGCCGTCGGCGGTCTGCCCGTAGACGCCGGTGTAGCGGATCGTCTCCTGGTCGGCAGGCATCTGGCCGCCGACTGCCTTGGCCAGCACGCCGGCGAAGACTCCGAGCAGGCGCAGGATGACGAACGTGCGCGCGTTGGTCGGCGCCGGGAACACCGGGGTGAGCAGGGTGCCCGGCGGCGGGAAGCGCATCTCAATGAGGTCGACGATGCCTTCGTTGACGTCGAGTTCGGCCGCCCGCTCCGGCGAGTCTGCGAGATTGCGCAGGATCGGTGCCAGCCACTTGGCGAGGAAGTTTCCGTCCGCGTAGTTCGCGCAATGGTTGATCGGGCCCTTTGCTTGCGGGCCGGTCCCAGTGAAGTCCAGGATCAGCCGCGGCTGCGGCTCGTTGGTGCGGGTGAGCGTGATGCGCTGCGTATGCAGGCGCGGCTCGTCGACGCCGTCGTGCTCGGCGTAGTCTTCCCACGTC
>DATHQE010000003.1:0-10416 GCA_035483035.1 Streptosporangiaceae bacterium
CGCGGAATCCGGCTACCGCGGGTGCGGCGGCCCCGCGCGGATCGTCAGGATGATCGAACCGTGAATCCGGGTCCGCCTGCCATGTCTCCACGAGCGCATCCGGCACCGGCGCCCCGTTACCGTCCATGACCTGGCCGCTGATCACTATGACGCCCGGCGTACCGGGCGGAACGACAAACGGGCCGTCCGGCCACGGCAGCCCGATGGCCAGGAACGGGCCGACAGTCTGCGACGGGGTGATGCCCAGGGTCACTCGCCCTCCGCGGTCTCGAACAGGGTGGCCGACCGGCCGCGAAGAACAATGTCCCAGCTGTACCCGAGCGCCCAGTCCGGCTCGGTCTGGTCGATGTCGAACGCGGCGATCAGCCGTGTTCGCGCGTCGCGGTCGGGGATGGAGTTGAAGATCGGATCGAGGGGGAACAGCGGATCCGCCGGGAAATACATCTGCGTGATCAGGCGCTGGGTGAACGCCCGGCCGAACAGGGAGAAGTGAATGTGGGCCGGCCGCCAGGCATTGTGGTGGTTGCGCCACGGGTATGCGCCCGGCTTGATCGTGACGAACCGGTACCGGCCGAGTGAGTCGGTGAGGCACCGGCCGGCGCCGTCAAAATTCGGGTCAAGCGGGGCCGGGTGATCGTCGACCCCATGTGCGTAGCGGCCCGATGCATTGGCCTGCCAGACCTCGATGAGAGTGTCCGGGACCGGCCGCCCGTCGGAGTCGAGCACCCGCCCGGTGACGATGATGCGCTCGCCCAGAGGCTCGCCCGGGTGCCCGGCCGTGAGATCCGCGTCTGCCGCCGTGACGCGCTCGGCTCCGAGCAGCGGGCCGGTGATCTCCGTCAGCCGCTGCGGCAGTGGGACGAGCGGCTGCTTCGGCGCACGCAGCACCGAGGACTTATAGGCCGGCGAGTCGAGCGGCGGATGGGCGCCGGCTACGGCCGGGTAGTGCGGCAGCACGAGGTCGCCGCTGGCGGGCCAGGTGTTCCCAGCTGTCATGACGCTGCTCCTCCGGCTGTCGGCACCGTCGCGGTCGGGATCGCTGGCGCGCTGGCAAGCAACCGGCGCAGCGCGGCCAGTTCGGCCGGCGATGGGGGCGCCAGCTCGGTAACGTCAGGCGAGACAGCCAGCTCCCAGCCGGTGCTGTCCCTGACTTGGTCGACGGATATTCCGGGATAGATCCCGGTCAGCACCAGCTCATGGCTATCGCGATCGGGGCGCAGGACGCCTAGGTCGGTGATGACGAGCGTAGGCCCGGCTCCGCTCAGGCCGAGTTGCTGCCTGCTGTCCGCGCCCGCGCCGAATCCGACCGACGTGACGAAGTCCAGCCGCTCGGCAAAGGTCCGCCTGGACTGCCGGAGCACGACGACGACTTCCCGGCAAGCGGCCGCGATCTCCGGGGCGCCGCCCGAGCCCGGCAGGCGGACGGCTGGCCGTGCGTAATCCCCGCCGATCATCGTCGTGTTGATGTTCCCGTATCGGTCGAGCTGCGCGGCCCCGAGGAAACCGACGTCGATGCGGCCAGGCTGGAGCCAGTAGTTGAAGATCTCCGGCACGCTGACAACAGCATCGGCCGTCTCGGCGAGGACACCGTCGCCGATCGACAGCGGGACGTGGTCCGGCTTGGCGCCGACCGCGCCCGACTCGTAGATCAGCACCAGTTCCGGTGCGTGCGTACGGCGGGCAAGGTTGGCGGCCTCGCTCGGCAAGCCGATGCCGACGAAGCAGGTCATCCCGTCGCGCATCGACCGCGCGGCGGTCACGGTCATCATCTCGTCGGGTGTGTACATCAGCACGCGGCCCCGGCCCGCGCAGCGGCGCCTGTGCTGGCAACAGCGGCACGCCCGGTGGTGGCAGGTCCGGTGGTGGTGGCGGCCGCGTAGACGTGCTCGTCGAGCCAGGCCACGAACCGCTGCCGGTCGCGGCTGATCTCGTCCCAGGCTTTGTAGAAGTCGTTGTCGCGTTCGGTATACCCGAGTGCGTAGGACGGGTGAGCGCCGCCGGGCATCGCCGCGACGAAGCCGACGGTCCAGGACGGCAGTACCACCGCGCCTGGCTGCGGCGCCAGCGTGTCCACGATCTCCTCCACCGTGACGACCGAGCGCGCCGAGGCGAGCACGGCTTCCTTCTGCACGCCGCTGATGCCCCAGTACTGAACGTTGCCGCGCCGGTCGGCGCGCTGAGCGTGGATCACCGCCACGTCGGGACGCAGCGCGCTGACAGCCGTCAGGATCTCGCCGGTGAATGGGCAGCTGATGTCGGCGACACCGGCGGTGTGGGCCGCCAGGCTCGTGCCCCGGTAGCCACGCATCACCGCGAACGGCAGGCCGGATGCGCCGGCCACGAACCGGTTAGCCATCCCGGCGTGGCTGTGCTCTTCCAGCTCAAGCGGATTGGGCCACGCGTTCTCGACTGCGTCCCTGAATCTGTGCAGCGATCCGACGCCGGGGTTGCCGGCCCACCCGAACACTAGCTTGCGGGCGCATCCGGCGCCGATGAGCTGGTCGTAGATGATGTCGGGCGTCATCCGGACGAGCGTGAGATCACGTCGCCGCTGCCTGATCACCTCGTGGCCGGCCGCGTGCGGGATGAGGTGGGTGAATCCCTCCATGGCGACTGTGTCGCCGTCGTGCACGGTGGCCTCGATCGCGTCGGCTAGCGTCACGATCTCTGCCACGTCGGCCCAATCCTTCCTATCGGCTGACCAAAACACTATCGAGAACTTCCATCAGGTGAACAGTTGTGCGGACTACGAAGACTTTGGCAGCACCTGAGCGGCGATAGCGAAAGCCCGGTTCGCGGCCGGCACGCCCGCGTAGACCGCGACCTGCAGCAGCACTTCACGGATGTCGGTAGGGGTCAGCCCGTTCCTGATGCCCGCCTTGACGTGCAATGCCAGCTCTTCGTCGCGGCCGAGCGCGGCCAGCATGGCGACGGTGATCATGCTGCGCTCCGGGCGGGACAGGCCCGGCCTGTTCCACACCTCGCCCCAGGCGTACCGGGTAATGAAGTCCTGGAAGTCGGCGGTGAACTCGGTCGTAGCTGCTACCGCGCGATCGACGTGCTCCTCGCCGAGGACCTCGCGCCTGGTCTCCAGACCGGCGGCAGCGCGCTCTTCGTCATTCACGGGACGGAGTCCTTTCTTCCGGGGCCGGTCTTGGTGGGCGGTCTTTGGGGGCGGTCTTTGGCGGGCGGTCTTTGGGGGGCGGTCTTCCGACGCTGGTCTCAGCTGACGTCGTCGGGTGCAATGTGCGCGGCTAGGGCCCGCCGGATGAACTCGGCCGACGCACCCAGGTAGCCGGCCGGGTCCAGCAGTGCGTCCAGCTCGGCCGGGCCGATCCCGGCAGCGTGCAGCACCGACGCCGTGTCCTGGTCCGCGAGCAGCGCCTCGGGCAGGCTCACGGCCAGCTCGGCGGCACGTGCAGCCGCCGCCGCGACAAGGTCCTGCGCGGCCAGCCTGCCGACCGCTGGTGTTAGCTGGGCAGCCACGTGCTCTGCCAGCGGCAGCCCGCCGGTCCTGTCCAGATTGACGCGCATCCGGCCGGCATCGACCCTCAGACCGGTCAGCAGCGGCACGGACCATGACGCGGCCGATCCGGTCAGCCGCAGCAGATCAGCGAGCGGCTCCCACTCGGCGTGCCACGCCCCGGCCGCGCGCTGAAGCTCGTGCTCGGTTGCGGCAGCAAGCGTGGCGAGCAGGCCAGGCGCGCGCCGGGCGCAGCCGAGAACGAGCACCGACCGCACCGGGTTGCGTTTGTGCGGCATCGCCGACGACCCGCCCTGGCGCGGGTCGTCGCTCCCCTCGGCTACTTCGGCGACTTCGGTCTGCGCGAGCAGCGTGACGTCTCTGGCTATCTTGCCGAGCGCGGCGCATACCCCCGCGAGCGACGCGGCCAGCTGGAGGATGCGCAGCCTGTCGGTGTGCCAGGGCAGCGCCGGCTCGCGCAGGCCGAGCTCCTGCGCCAGCAGGCCCGACACCAGGGTCCCGGCGGCGCCGAGCGAGGCCAGCGTGCCGGCCGCCCCGCCGAACTGGATGGCCAGTCGCGTCGCGCGGACTCGGCCCAGCTCGTGCCGCGCAGCGTCAAGCGCAGTGAGCCACCCGGCGGCGACCAGCCCGAACGTGACCGGTACCGCCTGCTGGAGCAGCGTCCGGCCGGCCATAACCGTGCCCGCGTGGGCGTCAGTCAGCATCGCTGCCTGCTCGGCGGCTGCCGCGAGGTCGGCGTCGATCACCTCGAGGGCTCGCCTGGCGAGCAGCATCAGGGCGGTGTCCATGATGTCCTGACTGGTGGCGCCGCGATGCACGGCCTCGCGCGCCGCGGCCGGCAGGCCGTCGCTGAGCGCCCGGACGAGAGCCGGCACCGGGTTGCCTGTCAGCGTCGCCTGCCGTCCGATCGCGGCCGCGTCGAACCTGTCCGCTCGCGCGGCCGCGGTAACCGCGGCTCCGGCGCCTGCGTCCGCGAGCCCGGCTCGCTCCAGCGCGCGAGCAAGCGCCGCCTCGGTATCGAGCATCGCCTGTAGCCAGTCCCGGTCGCCGACGCCGGCCGCGCCGCGCCCGAACAGGCCGCCGAACAACCCTGCGGTGCCGGATTCGCTCACCTCTCCATGATCCTCGTGCTCGCGGTTCGCCGCGTGCCGGACTCAGACTCCGGCTCGACCGGCCGGTCCGGGGACGGTCGTAATGCGGCGGCTACCCAGCCACACCGTCGGCGGCGTGGTCAGCGCCGGCGCTGTCAGTGGACCGAGAGACGTACCAGGCGGCGTTACCGTAGATGCCGTGCGCGAACTGGCCGACTCGCTGGCGTTCCGGGATGATCAGGCGGCGCTGCGGCGCCGGCTGGCAGCGGAGGGTTACCTGTTCTTCCGCGGCCTGCTGCGGCCTGCGGACGTGACGGCCGCCTACGACAGCGTGCGCGCAGAGCTGACGCTCGGCGGCTGGACCGACCGCGACGGCCACCCGGCCGGCCCGCAGCGTGCGGTGGACATCCGCGATGCGCTGACTGACCCGTCGTTCCGGGCTGCGCTAGCCAGCCGCGGCCTCAACCGGCTGCCCTACTTGCCGCCCCTGCGGCGCCTGGTCCGTCTGCTGCTCGGCCCGGCCGCCTTCTCGTACCCAGCCAAGGTGCTGCGCACTGTGTATCCCGAGCCCCCGTTCCGGGTCACCAAGGGCCGCTACGTTCATCAGGACTTTGTCGTCTCCGGTGTGCAGGACATGCTGACGACGTGGCTGCCGCTCATGGATATCCCGGTGCAGCTCGGCGGCCTCGCGGTGCTGCCGGGAAGTCACCTCGGCCCGCCACTGCGGCCACGGCTGCTGCGCGCCGACGAGCCGCGCTGGGCGACGACCGATTATCAGCCTGGCGACGTGCTGCTCTTCCACTGCCTCACCTCGCATGCCGCGCTGCCGAACCACGCCAGCAGGCTGCGTATTTCCACCGACGTCCGCTGGCAGCCGGCGGACCAGCCTGCTCCGGCAGAGCTGGTGCTCGGGCCGACCGGGCCGACCGGGCCGGCCCGGCGCGGCCCGCAGGTGGAGCTGTTCAGCCGCCTGTTCGGCCGCGAGTCGTGGTGGGAGCCCGTCCCGTCCGGCCTGGTGCTCCAGCCGCGACAGCAGCTGGCGGCCGCGCCGCCTGCGCCGTCACGGCTCTTCGCCGTGCACCGCGGCTGGCAGCGCTGGCGCCCGCCGCCTGGCCCCGTCCACTAGCAGCCATCGGCCGCGAGCCAGCACAGGCTGCTAGCCAGCACAGGCTCCTAGCCAGCACAGGCTCCTAGCCAGCACAGGCTCCTAGCCAGCACGGGCCCCTAGCCGAGTGCGGCGTTGAGATCCTCGATCAGATCCTCTGCGGACTCGATGCCGACAGACAGACGCACTAGATCGGCGGGCACCTCAAGCGCTGAGCCGGCCACCGAGGCATGGGTCATCCTGGCCGGGTGCTCGATCAGCGACTCCACCCCGCCGAGCGACTCACCCAGGGTGAACAGCCGCGTGCGGCCGCAGATCTCGACAGCTTCGCCCGCGCCGGCCCGGGCCCGGAACGACACCATGCCGCCGAACCCGCGCATCTGCTTCGCGGCTATCTCGTGGCCGGGATGAGTAGCCAGGCCGGGATAGTACACCGCGCTCACGGCCGGGTGGCTGACCAGCATGTCGGCGATCCGCTGGGCGTTCTGGCAATGCCGGTCCATCCGGACCGCGAGAGTCTTGGCGCCCCGCAGCGTCAGCCACGCATCGAACGGGCCCGGCGCCGAGCCGACCGCGTTCCGGAGGAAAAATAGCTGCTCGCCGAGCGCGCTGTCGCTCACGACGACGGCTCCGCCGACGACGTCGGAGTGGCCGCCGATGTACTTCGTCGTCGAGTGGACGACCGCGTCCGCGCCGAGCGCGAGCGGCTGCTGGAGATAGGGCGAGGCAAACGTGTTGTCCACGACCAGCAACGCCCCCGCGTCGCTGGCGAGCTGGCCCAGCGCGGCGATGTCGGCGATCCCGAGTAGCGGATTAGTCGGTGTCTCCACCCAGATGACTCGCGCTGGACGGGCAGCGAGCGCGGCCCGGACGGCCGACGTGTCCGCCATCGCCACCGGCTGATATGTGACACCCCAGCCCGCCAGGACCTTGTCGAACAGGCGGAAGGTACCGCCATAGGCGTCGTTCGGGATGAGGACGTGGTCGCCAGGCTTGCAGACGGCTCGCAGCAGGCAGTCCGACGCGGCCATCCCCGACGCGAACACCAGACCGCGCACGCCGGACTCGAGCGCGACCAGGCACTCCTCGAGCGCGCCCCTGGTGGGGTTGTCGGTCCGCGAGTACTCGTAGCCCTCGATCCAGCGCGCTGCCTCGCCGAGTTCCTTCCCGCGCAGCCCGCCGACACCATCCTGCTTGTAGGTCGAGACCTGGTAGATCGGGGGCACCACCGCGCCGGTCACCGGGTCGGGCTGCTGGCCAGCGTGGATCGCGAGGGTCTCGAACCCGTCGCGGTGCGGTATCTGCATCGGTCCAGGCTATCCGGGCTGGCTTGACAGGAACGTGAGCACGTCCTGGCGGGTGATCACGCCGGCCGGCTTGCCATCGACCAGCACGACCGCCGCGCCCGCTGCCGCAAGGGCCCTGGCCGCAGCGCTGACCGGCTCGCCGGATCCGACCGACGGAAGCGGCGGCGACATCAGGCCGGCGACCACGTCGTCGGGCGCTGCCTTGCCGGTGACCAGCGCCTCGAGCAGATCGTGCTCGACGATGGAGCCCACGACCTCGGCTGCCATGACGGGCGGCTCGGCGCTGAGCACGGGCAGCTGCGAGACGTCGAATTCGCGCAGGCTCGCGATAACGTTCCGGACTGTGTCGGTCGGATGGGCGTGGACGAACTGCGGCAGGGACGAGCCAGCCTTGCGCTCCAGGACGTCGCCGACTCGCGGCTCTGCTGTCTCGGCGGTGAGGAAGCCATAGTCGGCCATCCACTCGTCGTTGAAGATCTTGCCGAGGTAGCCACGGCCTCCGTCGGGCAGCAGCACGACGATGACATCGTCCGGCCCAGCGGCCTTGGCGACCTGGAGGGCGGCGACGACGGCCATGCCGCAGGAACCGCCGGTCAGCAGCGCTTCCTCGCGGGCCAGGCGTCGCGTCATCAGGAACGAGTCGGCGTCACTGACCGCGATGATCTGGTCGCAGATGCTCTTGTCATAGGTCTCTGGCCAGATGTCCTCGCCGACACCCTCGACGAGGTAGGGGCGACCCGTCCCGCCGGAGTAGACCGATCCTTCCGGGTCCGCACCGATGATCTGGACGCGACCGTCCGAGACTTCCTTGAGGTAGCGCCCCGTGCCCGAGATGGTACCGCCGGTGCCGATGCCGGCGACGAAGTGCGTGATCGTGCCCTCGGTCTGCGTCCAGATCTCTGGCCCCGTCGACAGGTAGTGCGAATGGGGATTTTCCATGTTGGCGTACTGGTTCGGCTTCCAGCCGCCCGGCGTCTCCCTGGCGAGGCGGTCCGAGACCGAGTAGTACGAGTCCGGGTGGTCCGGGGACACGGTCGTCGGGCAGACAACGACTTCGGCGCCATACGCGCGTAGCACGCTGATCTTGTCCTGGCCGACCTTGTCGGGGCAGACGAACAGGCACCGGTAGCCCTTCTCCTGAGCCACGATGGCCAGCCCCACGCCGGTGTTGCCCGACGTCGGCTCCACGATGGTGCCGCCCGGCTGGAGCGCACCTGACTTCTCGGCGGCCTCGACCATCCGCAGGGCGATCCGGTCCTTTACTGAGCCGCCGGGATTGAAGTACTCGACCTTGGCCAGCACCGTCGGGCCGGCGCCAGCGTCTAGCGGGCTGCGCGTGACCTTGCGCAGCCGGAGCAGCGGGGTGTTCCCGACCAGATCGATGAGAGAGTCGTGCACGTGCATCTGTCGCCGCCTCGAGTGTCGCCTAGCCCGGCCGACTCGTAGTCGCTAAAGTGGCCGCAACTCACGGTGAGCGAGTCCACTGACGCTATCCCACTACGCGACAGACTGCGATGACCCGTCACGTGAGCGACTGGCCCGGTATAGTGGTATCTGTGCGCTTCGCCAGCAATCGGGCCCGCGCCACGGTCTATAAGCCTGGGCTGCGACAAACGCCCAGCCTGGGCAGTTGTCCAGCCGAATCGGTGTAGTCTACCTTCATAGTAGGAATACTGTTGCTGGGCACCTTCATGATGGCGTCATCACCCCATGATCGCATCGGCGGAGCCGCTACGCTGCGAGCGGCAACCGACACCTTGAGATCACATGAGTAGCTCCGATACCAGACCTGCGGTGCCAGCAGCCGCCGGCGCGGCGACCACCCAGCCGGTGGGCAGAGCGCTCGGCAACTGGTCGGCTGCGGCGATCATCACGAGCCTCGTGGTCTTTGCTGGGGCCGGGCTGCTGCGTAGCAGCTGGATGCCGCCGAAGCTGCAGCTGCCGAGCTTCAGCCCCCCGTACGAGCTCGCTGTCCATGTGCCGCCGAGGATCATCCTGATCGCCATCTGGGTGGCTGCTCTGATAGCGGGCGCAGGCATCGCAGCAGGACTCGCGGCCCTGCGACGGGGCCAGCCGGTGCCGATGCGGCTGATCATGGTGGCGGCCCTGATAGCGCTGGTCGTGCTCGTCATCGTCCCGCCGACGGGCTCCACCGATCCGCTGGACTACGCCGTCTACGGCCACATCGCCGAAACCGGCCGCAGCCCTTACGTGATGACGCCATTTCAGTACCGGGCGATGTTCCACGTGAAAAGCGGCGTCCCGCTGGACTGGATTCGCAATCCCAGCGTGTACGGCCCGCTCGCCACTGCCGAAGAGGTGCTGGCATCTCGGCTGGGCGGCGCATCGCTCGCGGCGGCCACGTTCTGGCTCAAGCTGGCGAACGCCGTGGCGTTCGCCATGGTGGCGGTGGCTGCCGACCGGGCCACGCGCGCGGACCGCGCCGCCCGGGCTCGGACGCATCTGCTGTGGACCGCGAACCCCTTGCTGCTCTGGAACCTGATCGCGGCGGGCCACCTGGACCTGCTGGCCGCAGGCATCGGCCTGCTCGGGCTTCTCGTGGCCGACCGGTGGGCTGCTCGCTCGCCGTCACTGGCGTACGCCGCCGTAGCTGGGGTATGTGTCGGTGCCGCGTCCGCGATCAAGGCGGATTACCTGTTGTTCGTGCTGGCCATTGCGTGGGTGCTACGACGGCGGCCTGGCCAGCTCGCCGCTATGGCGGCGGGGGCCGCGGCAGTGCTTGTGCCGGGCTACCTTGTCGCCGGACTGCCTGCCGTCAAGGCACTGGCGAGTCGCGCCCTCGGCGGCACCGGGTACGGCTTCTATGGCTTTTTCCTCCACCGTCTGGGACTCAGCCTGAGCTTGTCCGTGCCGATCGCGGTGGTCTTGATGATCGTCGTGGGCTATCTCATGTTCACCCGGATGCCCGAGGGTTACGCCGACCGTCCAGCTATCCGGATGGCCCTGCTGCTCGCCGTGGTCTGGCTGATGCTCTGGCCGCACCAGTTCGCCTGGTACAGCGTCATGATCTTCTGCGTGCTCGTCTTCTACCCGGCGTCCCGCCTCGACTGGCTGGTCGTCCTGTGGTTCACGGTACTGACGATCAGCGACATGCCGGGACTAGGGTTCGGCCGGGGGCCCAACAGGGAGCTCGGCCATGCTCTCTACGCAATCCAGACGCAGCTGGGTGTGCACGTGACCCCTCTGGTGATGCTCGTGGCAGCGGGCGCTCTCGTCGCGCTGTGCATCAATGGACGCTGGAACCTGCGACAGCCGGCCGGCTGGGCTGCTGACCTCCCGTAAGCTACTGTCGGGTTTACTACCAGATCTTCGCAGGGAGCCGTCATGCCCGAGGCAGTCGTCGTCGCCACCGCCCGCTCGCCCATTGGCCGCGCTTTCAAGGGCTCACTCACCAGTATCCGTCCCGAC
>DATHQE010000004.1:0-7907 GCA_035483035.1 Streptosporangiaceae bacterium
TTGCGACCTTGTCTGGCGCGCTTGAGGCACGTGCTCGCGCCCGCACGGTCGGCCGCCCACAGCCGGCGAATTCGGCGTTCGGATTGACAGCAAACTCAATCCTGTAACTAGCTGTGATCGCAGCCGCACTGCGTGTATAACTAGAGTCCCACGCGGCGCTCAGGGGTCCGGCTAGTCCGGAACGGGGGAAGGGCGGCGCTGGAAAATGAGGAACCGTGAGTCGCGGAGGGGGACCTTCGTCTGGGGCCGTTCGATCCCCGGCTGGATCGCCCGGCTGCTTGCCGCCCTGGTGCACCAGGATGGCCTGCCAGCAAACGAAGGTCGCGGCAAGCGGCGGGTTCTTCGCACTGTGGGCGCCGCCGCCCGGGGGCGTGGCGGCGCCCACAGGCGAAGGCCGATGGGACCGTCGGATCAGTCCAGCTGGCTGATCCGCCGACCGCCAGGGATCCGGCCGCGACTTAGCTCAGCGCGTTGATCTGCTCGGCTAGGGCGAAGTCATTGACCGTGAGGCCGCCAGCCGAGTGAGTCGACAGCGTCAGCGTGACCTTGTTCCACTGGATAGTGATGTCCGGGTGATGGTTGGCCGCCTCAGCGAGATAAGCGACCGCTCCCACGTACAGGACGGCGGCCCTGAAGTCGGCCAGCGTCTGCACGTGCACGATGCTGTCGCCCTGCCGGCTCCAGCCGGGCACCCTGCCTAGCCGCTCGGAGATCTGCTCGTCGGTCAGCAAGTCCACGCAGCACCTCCTAGTGCGTTATCGCATGTTCTCCAGAGACCAGTCTCCGCCTTGACCGACCCGGCATACACAGCCGGCCTGCACGGCAAAATGGCTATACCGGACCATCCGGTCGCTGCGCCGCGCGCCCGCGCTCCCCCACCGGCCGCGCTCGCCCGGCAGAGCCGGGTAGGCTCCGTGGTCGTGACAGACTCCCCGGCAACCGCCGCGGCGACCCCGCGCCGTACCCCGCTCACGGCCGTGCACGAGAAGCTCGGCGCCAGCCTGACCGACTTCGCCGGCTGGCTGATGCCGCTGCGCTATGGCAGCGAGACCGCCGAGCACACGGCCGTCCGGACCGCCGCTGGCCTATTTGATCTGTCCCATATGGGCGAGTTCGCAGTGACCGGCGCCGGTGCGGCGGCGGCCCTCGACTACGCGCTGACGGGAGAGCCGTCAGCACTGCGGCCGGGACGGGCTCGCTACACGATGATCTGCGCCGACGATGGTGGCATCCTCGACGACCTGATCGTCTACCGCCTCGCCGACGAGGAGTTCCTGGTCGTCGCGAACGCGGCCAACGCGGCCATCGTGGGCGCAGCGCTCTCTGACCGCGTCCGCGGGCGCGACGCTCAGGTAAGCGACCGGACCGACGACTACGCCCTGATCGCCGTCCAGGGGCCGCGAGCGGCCGCGATCCTCGGCGGCCTCACGACCGCTGACCTCGCCGCGGTGAAGTACTACGCCAGCTACCCGGCGCAGGTAGCCGGCCGCGACGTGCTCCTGGCCCGCACCGGCTACACCGGCGAGGACGGGTTCGAGATCTTCGCCGCGCCGGGTGATGCCGAGCACCTGTGGGCTGAGCTGACGCAAGCAGGAGCGGCCCACGGGCTGGTACCCGCCGGCCTGGCGGCTCGCGACACGCTCAGGCTTGAGGCCGGGATGCCGCTGTACGGCAACGAGCTCGGGGCCGACCTGACGCCGTTCGATGCAGGTCTCGGCCGGGTCGTCAAGCTCGACAAGCCGGGCGACTTCGTCGGCCGCCGCGCGCTGGCCGAGCGCGCGCAGGCCGCCCCGCAGCGCCAGCTGGTGGGGCTCACGGGTCAGTCGCGCCGCGTACCGCGGCACGGGTATGCCGTCCTGTGGGACGGCCAGCCGGTCGGCGCCGTCACCAGCGGCGCACCGTCACCGACGCTTGGCGTCCCGATCGCGATGGCGTATGTCCGCCCCGACGTGGCCGTTGCCGCCAGCTCCTCCGGACCCGGAACGGGCAGGTTGGCAGTCGATGTCCGTGGCACCGCCGAGCCGGCCACACTGGTGGAATTGCCGTTCTACCGCCGCCCGGCCTGAGGCGCGGCCGCGGCAGCCGACCTAGATCGAAATAAACCCGTGCAAGAGAGGCGAACATGACCGTTCCCGGCGAGCTCTACTACACGCCAGAGCACGAGTGGGTGGCCCTTAGCGGCTCCACGGCCTCGGTGGGGATCACCGATCACGCGCAGCGCGCCCTGGGCGACGTCGTGTTCGTATCGGCGCCCGCCGCGGGCGCCAGGGTCACGGCTGGCGAGCCGTGCGGCGAGGTCGAGTCGACCAAGTCGGTCAGCGACCTCTACTCCCCTGTCGACGGCGAGGTCACCGAGGTCAACCCGGAGATCGATGACGACCCGGGCCTCGTGAACTCCGATCCCTATGGTGCCGGCTGGCTGTTCCGGGTCCAGCTCGACGACACCGAGACCGAAGTGCCGCCCGGCCTGCTCTCGGCAGCCGAGTACGCGGCCTTGACCAAGGAAGAAGAGTGAGTCGTAGCGGCAGCCCGCACGATCTCCGCCGTCTCGACTCAGCGACCGCGCACCTCGACGCGCCGTTCGCGATCGTCGACATGGCGGCCTTCCGCGCTAACGCCGCCGCAATGACCCGCCGGGCCGGCGGCAAGCCGATCCGGCTGGCCAGCAAGTCGCTCCGCTGCCGGTCCCTGATTGAGCAGGTGCTGGCGATGGACGGTTACCGCGGGGTCCTTGCCTACACGCTGCCGGAGGCCCTCTGGCTCGCGGCCTGCGACACCAGCGACGACATCCTCGTCGCTTACCCGACGGCTGACCGGGCAGCGCTGGCCCGGCTGGCAGGTGACGCGACCGCGGCCACCTCCATCGCGCTGATGGTCGACTGCACCGATCACCTCGACCTGATCGAGAAGGCTGCCGCCGGCGTCAGTGGCCCGCACCAAGTGCGCGTGGCCATCGACATCGACGCGGGCTACCAGGCGCTCGGCGGCAAGTTTCGGGCCGGCGCGCGCCGGTCGCCGGTCCGGACTCCTGCCGACGCCGTCGAGCTGGCCAAGGCGATCATGAGCCGGCCCGGCCTGCGCCTTGTCGGCCTGATGGCTTACGAGTCTCAGATCGCTGGCGTCGGCGATAATCCCCCCGGCCGGCCCTTGTACGCCCAGGCGGTGCGGATCATGCAGCGCAAGTCGGCGGCTGAGCTGGCCGACCGGCGCGCGGCCATCGTCGCGTCAATCCGGCGGCTGACCTCGCTGGAGTTCGTGAACGGCGGCGGCACTGGTTCCCTGGAAGGCACGTCTGCCGAAGCCGCCGTCACTGAGATCGGCGCAGGATCGGGCCTGTACCACCCGACGCTGTTCGACGCCTACCGCGGTTTCACTGGCCAGCCGGCCGCGATGTTCGCGCTGCCCGTCGTCCGCCGGCCGGGCCCCGGCGTCATCACCGCCCTCGGTGGCGGCTACCCGGCGTCTGGCCCTGGCGTGCCAAGCCGCGTGCCGTCGCCGTACCTGCCAGGCGGTTTCCGGCTGGACAAGGAGGAAGGGGCCGGAGAGGTGCAGACCCCGCTCATCGGTCCTGCCGCCGACAGCCTCAAGATCGGTGACAAGGTCTGGATGCGGCACGCTAAAGCCGGCGAGATGTGCGAGCGATTTGCGGAGCTGCACCTCGTCGACGGCGAGGCGGTCGTGGCCACGGTGCCGACCTACCGCGGCGAAGGCCAGACGTTCCTGTAGCCGGAGGCGGCCAGGAAACCTGGCGTGCCCGGCAGACCGCGGGCTAGCGGCTGCCCCGGTGCCGCGCCCAGATCCGCAGGATCGTCAGACCCACGACTGCGACGCCAACCGCGGCGGCACCTATCTTCACCTCAGGCCTGGCGACCTGCGCGGCGACCTTCTCCTTCAGCAGGCGGATGTTGTTGGCGGGGCTCACTCGCCCGGCCAGGCTGTCGATTGTCCGCGCGAGGTCCTCTCGGGTCCGCTCGATCTGCGCGAGCAGTAGGTCCGGATCGCCCTTCGCAACCGCGCCGTTGACTGCCACAGCGCCGCGGACCGCTACGTCCCCGCCTGGTTCCGCCATTACAATTTGCCCCTTCCGCACCACGGCTCCCATGACGCCGATGGCATGCGAACTAGTCTCCCAGGCATCCGCTGGTTACGCACGGCCGGCCACCAGTTATCGGGCCGCTCATTGCCTGGCACGCCAGCGGCCCCGGGCTCTCGCCCAGGGCCGCTGGCAGACGGTAAAGCGCGCAGCTAGCTCGCGCTGGCTACATTTTGCGCGGCGTGAATGAGCCCCTGGCACGCAAGTGTCTGAAGCCCGGCACCGAGGACCGGCTTGTCTCGGAAGGCCGCCGTTTCCAGCTCGCCCTTAATCAGGTCAGCCAGGTGGTCCCTGGCGATTTCAAGACCGCGCAGCTGCGCATCCACGCCAGTGAACGTGCTGTCGCTCGTGCTCTCGATGGCGTTCGTGGAGGCGACAAGCGTCGCCGCGCCGAAGTCACCCACGCTCGAGTTCAGCTGCTTGTAGCACGCACCGAGCCCGGTGACGCCGGGAGCGCTGAGTGCCGAGTTGGGCTTGGTCAGGATCTGGGTGATGACCCGCCCGTCGTGCTCGTAATCGTCGGTGAGCCCGGTGAGATACATCAGCGTCGGCCGGATGTCAGTCTCGTCGACCCACGGGCCTCGGAAGTGGTTGTCTGCCACCACCGTCTGACCGCTGTCCGCGCCCGCCGACGACGGGCCCTCGCTGGCGCTCGGGCCATCGATGCCGAGCTGCTTAACGCCCGGCCCGACGAAGCCAACATAGTTGGTGTTGATCTCGGCTGCGTAGTCACCGTGATCCCACGCGAACCCGCTCGTCTGGCAGATGAGCTGGCCTTTGCAGGCACTGCTGAGCGCAGCCGCCTGGAGGAAGTAGTCGGGCTTCGCGAACATGGCCAGCGTCGGCGTCCGCGCTGGGTCCGCGTTGACGAAGTGCAGGATGCTTTCCTCCACCGGGTTGGCCAGGTAGTTGGTGAGCGGTTCGTTGGCCGTGCCTGAGTAGGGATTGAGCGGGTTCGTCAGGCTCGCAACCTCGTGCTCGAATGTTCGCACCACCGGCGTATCGGGCGCCGGGTTGCCAGTCAGGTAGAACTCCGGTGCCGTGTCGTTCTCCATGCTGAACGGGATGGTGTTGCCAGTCTCGCTGGCCAGCAGGCCCGTGGCGTTGACGCTGATCTCGCCGAAGTCCGTCGACGTGTACGTACACGCGACTGTGACACCGTCGCAGCCCGCCGGAGACGGCGAGAGCGCGCGCCCAACGTTGGCACCGACCTCGTGGTCACCCTCATCAGAGCTGAGGACAAACAACGTGTTCTTCGGGGTGATTCCGTCGGCAGCCAGCCGCTGGAAGAAGACACCGAACGCGTCGTTGTAGTACTTCGCCTGGTCGATGTAGCACTGGCTACCGCTGCCCAGCGCGGCCGGCTGGCTTGCGCAGTCCGTACCCATGGTGGGTACCTGCGGGCTGTTGGGCAGGAACAGTTTGCCGTGGATATCGGAGATGTACATGTTCACGACCTGGACACCGTGCTCGAGCATGTCCGCCGCGTAGGACAGGGACTGAGCGGCGTTGATCTCACCGTAGCCGGGGAATCCGGGCCTGCTAGGGCTGGTGAAGTCACCGGTCATCGTGTTGCCGAACTCATCGGTCAGGTTGCCCGCAGCGTCGGTCACCGGGACGCCATCCTTGCTGCCGTTGGCAACGTCCCCGCCGAGCTGCGGTGTGAGATAGCGCGATCCGAACAGCGCCTGGTAACCGTTGTAACCGCCCGGCTCGTCCGGCAGCAGGTCTGCCACGGCTGTCGGCGAGGGTGTGGTCTGGTTGTACTTGACCGCCTGGGCGTCGGCGCAGAATTTGGCGTCCTGGGCGCAGTGCACCCCCAGCCCCACGTAATCGGCGGTCTCGTTGTCCTTGAAGGAGTCCCCGTCCGCAGCCGTCTGCTGAGCCTCAGGCGAGTTGGCGCCGAACACCGTCGGGATGTCAAAAGTGGGGTTCTCGAGCTCCTGGTTGGCCGTGGCGACCTCGCCCACGTTGCAGCCAGCCTTGGTGAACGGCACCCACGGCGCCGGCGCGGCGGTTGCCGGCGAGACGGGCGAGGACGCGGTGGCAGGCGGCACCGGCGAGTACACCATGTTGGGGTTGGTGTCGTGGCCCGCGTTCGGCGTTCCGGCAGTGTCATCGATCGGGTCGGTCCAGTAGGTGAACGCCGTCGCCGGGTCGGTCGTCCCGTCGGCGTTGTACGTCTGGTAGCTGTTGCTGATGCCGTCGCCCTGGCGGTCGCCGTACAGACCGGTCGCCGTGGTCAGCAGGTCATCGGCGGTGTGCGCGATCAGCGGCGTGTGGCTGTTGGACAAGAACGTGCCGTTGTCCTTGAAGAAGTTCAGCAGGTTCGGCATGAGCTCAAGGTCGGACGGGACGTTGGGGTTGTCCCGGAAGAAGTGCACGTTGTCAAAGCCAATCTGGATGACGTGCTTGATGCCGTTCCCCAGATGGCACGTGTTGCCACTACCGTTGGCCTTGGCGACGGTGCTGGCCGAGGCCAGTACCTGAGTCGTCCCTCCGATGACGCAAAGCGCGCTGACGAGCGCCGCGCTGACGCCTGCGGCTGCCAGTCGCAGTCGGCGTACGCCTCTGCCTCGCTGCTGAGGTCGCATTCAGTCCTCCTCGTACTCCGCCCGGGCAGGCGGGAAAATGGACAATGCCGCCGTCCAGGTTAAGCAGGCCGGTCAAACTCTGGGCGACAATTCACCGACAACGCAGCCAATCCTCAGGTCCATTCGGTAATGCCCAGGGCTTACGGCGAATCCACTGACGTCTAAACTTGGACGCCGTGGACCTCGACGCGGTGATCTTCGACTGGGGCGGCACACTGACGCCATGGCACAGCATCGATGCGGTCACGCTGTGGTCAGCGGTCTGCGCACCGCATTTCCCCGCCGAGGAGGCGGCGGAGATCGCGGCCGCTCTGCACGCGGCCGAGAGCGTGCTCTGGCGGGCGTCGTCCGCCGAGCATCGCAGCGCCACCATGAGCGGATTGTTCGACCTGGCCGGGGTCAGTCCGACTGAGGCGTTCCTAGCCAGCTACGTCGATGCCTGGGAGCCGCACACGGTCACCGACCCCGATGCGCCCGCGTTGCTCGGCTTCTTGCGAGACAACAACATCAGGATCGGAGTGCTCTCCAACACAATGTGGCCGCGGAGCTGGCACGAGGATGTCTTCCGCCGAGACGGCGTGCTTGACCTCATCGACGGGGCGGTTTACTCCAGCGAGATCGACTGGACCAAGCCGCATCCGGAGGCTTTCCGCGCGGCGATGATCGCGGTCGGAGTGTCCGATCCGGAGCGCTGCGTCTTCGTCGGCGACCGGCCTTACGAAGACGTGCACGGCGCCAAGAGCGCAGGCATGCGTGCAGTGCTCGTGCAGAACAGTGATGTTCCGCCGTTTGACGCAGCCAAGCCGGACGCCGTTATCGACCGGCTAGCTGACCTGCGCGAGCTGATCGAGTGGTGGTGATGGCCGACCGCTCCCGACGGCTGCAGCTCGCTGCTTGACCCATGTTGGGTCGCTGGCGCTAGTGCAGATGTGACTGCCAGTCCCTGGGCACCCTGCCGCGCGGACCCGGCACAGGCTGGTCCAGCGGGTGATGCTCAGGTGCTGCGAGCTCCGGACCGCCCTCATAGATGTCATTGGTCCGGTAGTCGTAGAACCAGTCCTCGCCGGGCTCGAAGCTTCGGATGATCGGGTGCTCGGTCGTCTTCGCGTGTGCGGTCGCGTGCTGTGCGGGTGAGTTATCACAGCATCCGATATGGCCGCATTCAGCACATCGGCGCAGATGAAGCCACCAGCCGCCGACCGCGTCGCAGTCCACGCAAC
>DATHQE010000005.1:0-4917 GCA_035483035.1 Streptosporangiaceae bacterium
AAGACCGCGATGGCGACGACCGTCAGCACCACCAGGCGCTTCATCGGTTCACCGTCCCGAGCACCCGGCCGAGGAAAAGATGATGCTGCAGGCCTTCAGCGAGCACGGCATCCAGGCCGTCGGCGACCTGCGGGATGAGGGCCGCCTCTGCGGTAGTTGCCGCTGCGCCGCGCAGCGTGTCACGCACCTCGATCACGCGCCGATCGATGCGGTTCACCCGATAGACGAGAAGGCTCAGCAACGTGGCCACCGCGGCATCCACCGCGAAGCCAGCGGCAATCGCCCGCAGCCACGCTGCGCGGTCGTAAGGCGACAATGTCAGCCTCCCAGCCGGGCGCGGCCACGCTGCAGCCCGCCTACGATCGCAGCGGCGTCATCGACGGTGGTACGCAATGCACCCAGCGGCGCAGTGTTGCGTTCAGCGTCCTTCAGCGCCGCATTGATCTTCGGTGCTTCATCGGCAATCGACTGCGCGTAGCCCAGAATCGCTGAGACCAGCGCTGCGACTGCTGCGACCACCGCGGCGCCAATGGCGTAGCCAGTCAGCCAACCGGATTTGTGCGCGCCATCAGCTGCCCGCCGGACCTTGGCGTGTTGCTGCAAGGACTTCACCCCCTCGGACTGGCTCAGACCGTGTCGCAGAAGTCCCGGACCGGCTTGAGGCTTGCGTTCACGGATGTGAGACGGTCCGGCACTGTGCTGGTCAGGTCCGCGACGGCCTGGGCTGCGCCAGTAGTGGCGGCAAGGTTCGCCCGAATTGCTCGCAAGTGGAAGATGACGCGGACCAGGCCAACCGCCGTGATGCCGACGATGAGCGCGGAGCTGGCGAGCGTCGTCTGAGCGACGGGTCGCATGAACGGCACCTCCTTCGCTTATCCCAGTAGCTTGGCAACCGAGCCCGCGTACCGGCTGGCCCCCGCCGAGACATCCCGGACGGTCTGGTCAGTGGTGGCGAGCGCTTCCGGCACCCCGTTGAGGTCGGCGACTAGCTCCGCGCCATCGGCCAGAATCTCGTCGCTGGCGTGCCGGATCTGTTCTAGCGCCGCCAGCACGCGGTTCAGCAGGTAGATCACCAATGGCAGCACCAGCAGCATGAGCATCGCGTTACCGATCCGCCACAAGCGCATGACCATACCTCCCCCTGATCGGCCCAGAGCGCACGAGCTGCATCGGTTGGGGGTGTACCCCAGAATTCGCGCGGCGCACGCCTCAAAGACCTTGGGATGCGCGAACGCTCCCGCTCCGGCGGCTCCTGGCGGGAAGCGGCGGCGAGCCGCAGGCTGCCCCGTTCCCTGCCCTTAAATCCCACGCCAAGCCCGATGTCGTGAGAGGGCGGGACAACCCGTTACTCAGGTCGCGGGTCCCAGCGGAACCGCCGGATCGCCACGATCGCGCCGAGTCCGCCCCAGGCCGCCAGTACCGCAAGGTGCCCCCAGTCGGCGCCCGTGTGCAAGGCGAACGGACCCGTCAGCGCCTCGTTGAACGGCCGCACCGGAAGCCAGCCCGAGACGCGGTTGAGCAGCGTCGAGTGGATCGGCATATAGGTGCCCGAGATGAACATCAGCGGGAACAGGACCAGCTGGGCCACGGCCGGCGCGGCCTCGGCGTTGGAGATCACCGAGGCGACCGCGACGCCGAGCGCACAGAAACTCGCAGCACCGAGCACGAGCGTGATCGCGATGGCAAGCCAGTGCGAGGGGAACGGCACGCCATACAGCCGCCCGACGCCCACGATCAACGCGATGTCGATGACACTCACCAGGACGCAGTGGGCCAGCAGCCCGGCGAAGTAGGCCCACGCGGGCAGCGGCGTTGCCCGGACCCGCTTCAAGATCCCCGCCTGCCGCCTGGCCGCGAGCGCCACCGCGAGCTGGCCATAGCAGGAGCCGAGCACCGACAGCGCGCCGATCGTCGGCACGTAGTACTGGAGGGCGGATAGTCCGCCGAAGTACGAGGACTTGCCCACGCTCCCGAACAGCGCGCCCATGATGGCCACGAACAAGACAGGAAAGATGAACGTGAAGATCGCGCTCTGCGGGTTGCGCCAGAACGACAACTGCTCGTAGCCGACCTGGTGTGCCAGCAGGCGCAGGTCGGAACGCAGGCGGCGCGACCTGGCGGCGACAGCAGTGGCAGTGGCGGTGGTCATCGGGTGCTCCCTTCCGGCTCGCTCGCGAGCGCGTGATCGCTAGTGAGGCGGAGGTACACGTCCTCCAGCCTGGGCGGGTCCACCGTGAGCCCCGCGAGGACCGTCCCGCGCTGCACCGCCCAGGCGGTCAGCTCATACAGCGCCTGGGTCGGGCTCGGCGTCAGCAGGACGAACCGGCCGCCGACGAACTCCGCCGTGACCGGCAGGTCGGCCGCCACATAGCCGCCCGGCAGCGTGAAAACGATGCGGACCTGCTCGCCGTTGCGAGCGCCAAGCTCGTCGGGGCGACCCTCGGCCACGACGACGCCGGCCGACAGCACGACCACTCGGTCGGCTAGCGCCTGCGCCTCCGCCATGTCATGGGTGGTCAGCAGGATCGTGGTCCCGTCCGCACGCAGCTCGCGGACTAGCTCCCAGGCGTCCCGGCGCGCAGCGGGGTCGAAGCCGGTGGTCGGCTCGTCCAGGTACAGCAGCTCCGGGTCACCAATGAGGCCAAGGGCCAGGTCCAGCCTGCGCTTCTGGCCACCAGACAGGGACCTGACCTTACGGCGTTCCAGGCCGGCCAGACCGACCAGGCCGATGACGTCCGCAACGCGACGAGGCGCACGATAGTAACCGGCGGAGCGCGCGATGGTCTCGCGGACCGTCAGGTACGGCTCGACCGCGATGTCCTGCAGGACCAAGCCGGTCCGCTCACGCAGTTCGCGTGCGCTGGACCGGTCGCCCGGGTCGAGGCCGAGCACCCTGGCGACACCGCCGTCCCTGGTGCGGAACCCTTCCAGGATCTCCAGCGTGGTGGTCTTGCCGGCCCCGTTCGGCCCGAGCAGGGCGACGATCTCGGCGCTGCGGACTGTGAAGCCTACGTCCCGCACGGCCTGGACCGAGCCGTAACTCTTGCGCAGTCCGGCGACTTCCAGGGCGTCAGGCATGACTGATCCCTCCCTGGTACCTGCGCACGCACCGCGCGTGGAAGCTCGCGGTCTCGATGTCGGCGTAATGGCCTAGCTGGGGTCTGAGCTGTTGGGTAGTAGCCATGTCCCTATCGCAGCCCGGCGGCGATACCGCCCGGCAGGGCTGCAGGTGGGCTCCGCCCACGACGAATGGATGGGCCGCAACATCGGCCTGCAACTTTCGTAGGGTCCTGGCCGGCCGAAGGTTTCGCGTTCTCGGGCATCCGGGGCGAGATGACATAGCGTGAACCGCATGAGCCAGCGATCTTGGGTGCGACGACATCCCATGACGCTCGATGTCGTCCTCGCTGCCTTCTTTGTCGCACTTGACACCGTCACGACTCTCTCAGGCGCGTCCTGGTGGCCCGCGCATCCCAGCACCCTTGCCTGGATCATGCTGGCCTGCCAGGGCCTGGCCGATGCGTCACTGGCCTTCCGCCGCCGCGCGCCTATGATCGTCATCGCGATTCTGGCCGGGTTCACGGTGGCGGTGTCGCTGCTGATCTCCCCGGCCGGTCTGCTGACACCCGAGAATGCAGGGAACGTGTGGGCGCCGTACGGGACTGTCCTGGCCGCCTACGGGCCGTTTTACTACCACCGGAATCCGCGCGCTGCCTTCGCTGCCGTCGGCAGCCTCACCCTCATCGTGGCCAGGGTCTGGGAGCCGTCCGCGGCGGTGATCACGATCGGGATACTCCGGACGGCGGTCGGGCCGCTGCTGGCGCTGTACTTCACCGCGCGGCACGAAGTGCTTCAGGGCCTGCGTGACCGAGCCGATCGCGCCGAGCGGGAGCAGCACTTGCTGGCGGAGCAGGCACGGGCGGACGAGCGGGCGAGGCTCGCCGGGGAGATGCACGATGTCGTCACGCACCGGGTCAGCCTGATGGTCCTCCAGGCGGGCGCGCTCGGAATCACGGCCACTGACGAGGCGACCAGGCGGGCCGCGGAGGAATTGCGGGCCGCCGGCTGCCAGGCGCTTGACGAACTCCGGGACCTGGTCGGCATCTTGCGCACGGAGCCGGACGGCGACCAGGCGTCGTCGATCTCGGGACTGCCCGCTCTGGTCGCCGAGTCCTCGGCCGTGGGCACGCCTGCTGAGCTCACGCAGAACGGTGACCCCGCACTCGCCTCCCCGGTCGTCGGCAGGACCGCCTACCGGGTTGTCCGCGAGGCGCTGACGAACGTGCGCAAGCACGCGCCGGGCGCCCGCGTCCTTGTCCACGTCACCTACGGCGAATCGCAGGTCTGCCTGGTTATCACCAACGGGCCGGCGCCGCCAGGCGCTGCTAGTGAGCTGGCCACCACCGGCTCCGGCCTCGGCATTGCGGGCCTGCGGCAGCGCATCGATCTCATGCACGGCAGCCTGCGTGCTGGTGAGACCCCCAATGGCGGATTCCGGCTGGAGGCCACCTTGCCGTCTTACGTCCCGACTGCCGAGCCGACCCGCCCGTCCGCGTCGGCGGCAACGGGCGGGTCCGCATGACCGACATCGTGAAGGTCGTGGTCGTCGACGACGAGCCGATGGTCTGCGCGCACCTGCGCACGATCCTCGGATCCGACCCCGGTATCGAGGTCGTCGACGAGGCCCACGACGGCGCGGCCGGGGTCGAAGCCGTTGTGCGCAGTCGGCCGGACGTGGTGCTCATGGACCTGCGCATGCCGGGCGTCGACGGGATCACAGCGATCGAGCGGATCAGCAAGCTGGACTCGCCGCCGGTCGTGGTGGTGCTAACAACCTTCGACGCCGACCAGTACGTGCTGCGTGCGCTGCGCGCTGGTGCGGCCGGATTCCTGGTGAAGTCCACCCCGCCGCAGGAC
>DATHQE010000006.1:0-13994 GCA_035483035.1 Streptosporangiaceae bacterium
GACGCGTACCCGGTCGCCGACGACAATCCCGTGCCGGCCCAGTTCCCTTGCCTTCATCGCCGTGATCATCCGGTCACCGGTCCAGCAACGGTACCGGCCACGGTCGACCCCGGTCACGAACGCGTCGATGGCATCGTCATGGGCCGGCCGCCTGCGCGTGCGGGGCCGGGAGCCCTTGCCTGGCCTGACCCGCACATCGTCCTCATCCAGCCGTGCGTGGCTGCCCGGCCTGCTCAGGGTGCCTGCCCCAGCATCTGCTGCCACAGTGCCCGGAACGCCGGGAAGGTCTTGGCGACGGTGGCCGCGTTCGATACGTGCAGGCCAGGAACGGCGAGCCCGAGTACGGCCGCCGCCATAACCAGACGGTGGTCGTCGTGGCTGTCGAACGAGTCGGGGCCCGCGCGCAGGAGCCGCGGCACAATGCGCAGCCCGTCAGGCAGCTCGGTCACCTGGCCGCCGAGGGCCCCGATCTCGCGCGCGAGCGCCGCTAGCCGGTCGCTCTCGTGCAAGCGCATGTGCCCGATCCCAGTGAACTCCGACGGTGCGTCGGCCAGCGCGGCGAGCGCGGTCAGAACAGGTGCCAGCTCGTTGATGTCGCGCAAGTCGGCCGTGATGCCGTGGATCACGCCGGTACCTTCGATGCGCATGCCCGTCGTCGTCGGCTCCCACCGCGCGCCCATCTGGCACAGGACGTCCATGATCTGGCCGGCCGGCTGCAGGCCGTGGGCCGGCCAGCCGGGAAAGGTGACGCGTCCGCCCGTGACCAGGGCTGCGGCGAGGAACGGGGCCGCATTCGACAGATCAGGCTCGATCACGATGGTGCCTGGCGCGAGTCGGCCTGGCTGCACCCGCCAGAAGTCCGGCACCTGCTCGCGGCCGCGCGTCCGGCCCGCTTCCACCTGTGCGCCGGCCGCCGTCAGCATGGCCGCGGTCATGGCGATGTGCGGCGCGGACGGCACTCGCGCGCCGCGGTGGGTGATCGACAGGCCTGCCTCGAAGCGCGGCGCGGCGAGCAGCAGTCCGGATATCAGCTGTGAGGACGACGATGCGTCGAGGGTTACCGCGCCGCCTGCGACCCGGCCGCGGCCATGCACGACGAACGGCACCGTGCCCCGGCCGCCGTCGTTGATGTCGACGCCTGCCTGCCTCAGGCCGGCTAGCAGCTCGCCGGCCGGGCGGTGCGCCATGCGCGGGTCGCCGCTGAACTCAACGTCCGAGGTCGCTAGGCCAGCAACTGGCGGCACGAACCGCAGCACCGTCCCGGCGTTACCGACGTCGACCTGCGCCCGGCCGACGACGTGGCCCGGCGTCACTACCCAGGCCGGCGGTCCGGCCGACGCGACCGGGCCAGTAGTGTCGACGGCGGCCCCGAGGGCAATGATCGCCCTGAGCATCAGAGCGGTGTCGCGAGCCTGCAGCGGACCGACGATCGTCGTGGGCGTGTCCGCGAGGGCGGCAAGGATCAGCGCCCTGTTGGTCATGGACTTGGAGCCGGGCAGCCGAATCGTCGCGGCAACGGCGGCGCCGGCCGCCGGTGTGGTCCAGCCGGCATCGGACCAGCCGGTGTCGGTTTGCCCAGGCGCTCGCATGCCTCCTGAGAGTACTGGCTGGCGGCACGTCTGGACGTGGCCGGCCGGATGGAGCGACAATCAAGCACCGCGACGCTGCGAGGCCGGATTGATTCCGGATATCTCCGCAAGGTTTGGCATAGCCGGATCTGGGCTATGAAGGCCCACATTCTGAGCTTCGTTGTGTCGGCTTATTTGTGATGTCAGGTGAGGGTATGTGCGGTCGGTATGCATCAACGCGCAAGCGCATTGAGCTCCTGGAAGAGTTCAGCGTGCAGCGCGACATGGTGGCCGAGCCCCTGAAGCCCGACTACAACGTCGCGCCGACCAAGCCTGTCTACGCGGTCCTGGACCGGGTGGAGCGGGCGGCTGAGCCGGTGTCGGCGGACGGCATCGACAGCCGCGACGACGCCGCCAGGGCGCAGTCTCGCAGCGGGCCGGATGACGGATCGGCTGAGCGTGAGCTACGGGTCGTCCGGTGGGGTCTGGTGCCATTCTGGGCGAAGGACGTCAAGATCGGCAGCCGCATGATCAACGCGAGGTCCGAGACGCTAGCGGAGAAGCCGGCCTTCCGCCGCGCGTTCGCTAAGCGCCGCTGCCTACTGCCGGCCAATGGCTATTACGAGTGGCAATCCGTGCCTGGCGCGGCTAAGCAGCCGATGTACATCAGCCGCGCTGACGGCCGGTCGCTGGCGTTCGCCGGGCTGTATGAGCTGTGGCGTGATCCATCCGTGGACCGGGACGACGAAGACGCGTGGCTGTGGACGTCCACCATCATCACCACAAGCGCGCCGGACGAGCTCGGCATGATTCACGACCGCATGCCGATGATCATCGATCCGGCTGCCTGGGCCGACTGGCTCGACCCGGCCAATAGCGATGTCGCCGACGTACGCGCGCTGCTGACGCCGGCCGCCGTGGGCGGCCTGATCACTTATCCGGTCAGCACCGAGGTGAACTCCGTTCGCAACAACGGGCCACAGCTGATCGAGCAGATTGACCCAGGCTCGGTCGCGCCCTTAACCGACCGCGGGGCTGCTGACCTGCGGGTGGGCGCGGCTGCGGGCCCACACGCGGGCAGCGCGGAGCGCGGCGGCGACGGTACCGGAGTGCTCTGGTCGGCCTAGGCGGCCAGGCAGCACAGATCCCCTGATGATGCTGTCGGCAAGGGTGCGGAAGGAGGCGGGATCGAATGGACGTCACGGTGGTGCGACAGCGGCTGGAGGAGATCTGCGGCGAGCTGGACAGGTCGATCACTGTCCTGAAGGGTGCCGGCGGGCAGGTCCAGACGCCCGGCGACTATCCCCAGGATCCGGCCGACGCTGGCGCCAACCTGTCCGAGACCGAGCGGTCCGAGGCGGTGCTGGCAGTCGCCAGGAAGCAGCGGTCCGATGTGCTGGCCGCGCTCCATCGCATTGACCTGGGCACCTACGGCACCTGCGTGGACTGCGGGAGAATGGTTCCCGAGGGTCGGCTCGAGGCTAAGCCGGAAGCGGCCAGGTGCGTGGCCTGCCAGGGCAAGCGCGACCGGCTCCGTCGGTAAACCAGGTCGCATCGGTCGGTAAAGGCTTAATCCCAAGCCGGAGCGGGCTTAGCCGCCGGAATGAAGGCGGCAGGCAACGTGTTTCACAACACGTGTCTCTTGCCAGCTGTCAGACCAGGCCGGACCCGACCAAGGCGGTCGCGCGCAATGTGATGACCGCTAGCGTTGTATCCTCCCGGCGAGGCGGCTCGCAGGCAGGTCGGCTGGGGCCCTCGATTCCGGAAGGGGTGGGTCCGGTCCCCGAGACACTAGAGCAGCGCAGTAAGCGGTTCGAAGATGACGTGCTGCCTTACCTAGATCAGCTGTACGCGGCAGGGATGCGGATGACCCGCAATCCGGCCGATGCGGAAGACCTGGTCCAGGAGACATTTGCCAAGGCCTATGCGTCTTTTCACCAGTTCCAGGCTGGCACCAACCTCAAGGCGTGGCTGTTCAGGATCCTGACTAATACGTTCATTAACAGCTACCGCAAGCGGCAACGCGAGCCCCAGCGCTCGGGAGCCGAGGAGATCGAGGACTGGCAGCTCGCCCGGGCAGCGTCGCACACCTCCGCGGGGCTGAAGTCAGCGGAGACCGAGGCACTGGAGCGACTCCCGGACTCCGACATTAAGGCCGCCCTCCAGGCACTGCCGGAGGATTTCCGGCTCGCCGTCTACCTCGCTGACGTCGAGGGGTTCGCTTACAAGGAGATCGCCGACATCATGGGCACTCCGATCGGGACCGTCATGTCGCGGCTGCACCGCGGCCGCAGGCAGCTTCGCGACCTGCTACAGGACTACGCGGCGGAGCAGGGCATGTTTGCCACCACGCCGTCCGCCCCGGCCACGGCGCACGCCGATGGCGACGTGCCAGGGAAGGACGCGACATGAGCTGCGGTAACCCGCACGACGTCCCGTGCACCGAGGTGCTCGCGCTGGTGTACTCGTACATCGACGGCGAGATGGAGACCAGCGGATCCGCCGACATAAAGCAGCACCTTGAGGAATGCGGTCCATGCCTGCGAGAGTACGGGCTGGAGGAGCTGGTCAAGCGCCTGGTGCACAAGTGCTGCGGCCAGGAGGCCGTGCCCGGCGAGCTGCGGACCAAGGTGCTGACGAGGATCGCGGCCGTGCGGCAGGAGCTCGAAAGCAGCGAGGTCCTCGCCGAGTAGGCGGTACCGGGCGACTGACCGGTACCTTACCGCGCGACGCGGCTGGGCCAGCTGCGCACATTGTGTGTGAGCCACCAGGAATCCGCGTGATCGCGTTACCCTAAGTGGCGATGCCGGTCGGTCTTTGCCGGCACGTCTGCTGCGAGGGGGTCATGGCGTGGTCTCCAGGGCCGCATGGCTCTACATCGTGCTGGTCGTGCTCGCGACCGGCGCGATGGTGGAGGTAGCGCACAAGACCCAGGCCGGCTTCCATCCGCGGTTACTCGACCTCGTCGTCCTGCAGATCCTGTTCCTGGTGTGCAACTCAGCCAAGACGCCGCTGACGTCTCGGCAGACGAAGTGGTCGCCAAGCTCGGCGGCCACGCTGGCCGCCGTTGTCCTGCTAGGCCCCGTGGCAGCGGCGCTCGTCGGGGCTACGTCGCTGATCAGCCCGCGCCGCCAGCTCCTGGTCGCCGAGCGCCTATTCAACGGCGCGATGCACGCGTTGTGCGGGCTGGCCGCCGGGCTGACCTACGTCGCGCTCAAGGGACCCGTCGGACTGCCACAGCCGACGAAATTCTGGCCCATCGTCATCGCCTTCGCCGCGGCCGCGGCCGTGCACGTGCTGGCCAACCACACGCTCATCTGGGGCGTGTACCGGCTGAATCGCGGCAGCGGCATGCTGCGGCGCGAGGGGCTGGAGTCCAGCCTGCTGCTACTGCTGGCCTCCGACCTCGGCTATGCGTGCCTCGGACTCGTCATCGCGGCGCTCTGGCCGATCATGAGCTGGTTTTCTGCCGTCCTCGTACTCGTGCCGCTTTTCGTCGCCCGGTGGGCGATGGGGCAGTTCGCCGAGCAGCAGCGCGCCTACGCGGCGACCATGAACGCCCTCTGCCAGGCGGTCGAGACCAAGGACTACTACACCCGGGGCCACGGCGACAGGGTGTCTCGCGGCGCCGTCATGATCGCCCGGCAGATCCGCATGAACTCCGGCCGGACTGAGGCGATCAGGTTCGCCGGCATGCTGCACGACGTCGGCAAGCTTGGCGTCCCGACCCAGGTGCTCCAGAAGACCGGGGCGCTGACTGAAGACGAGTACGCGGCCATCCAGCTCCATCCCATGCGCGGCCTGGAGATCGTCAGGGAGATCGGGTTCCTGTACGAGGCGCTGAACGGGATCATGCATCACCACGAGCGGATCGATGGCCGCGGGTACCCGATGGGCCTGGCCGGCCACGAGATCCCCGAGTTCGCGCGCGTGATCGCAGTCGCCGACGCCTTCGACTCGATGACGTCCACGCGCTCCTACCGCGAAGCCAAGAGCATCGAGCTGGCCATCGGCGAGCTGCGCAGAGGGGCCGGCTCGCAATTCGACCCGCTCATCGTCGAGGCCTTCATCGCCGCCCTCGAGGTGACGGAGTGGACGCTGCCGGGACCGGCAACTGCGCCGGCTGACCTGACCGTCGTGACCGTCCAGGACCACGACGACCCGACAGCGCCGCTTCAGGTGGTGATCCCGTGACGGGCAGCACGATGACCGGGCGCCAGGCGCCCGAGCGGATCGCGTACTGGCAGGCGCTGGACTCGGGTCGGCTGCTGCTCATGGCGGTGGCGGCAATGCTCGTGACAGCGGCGTTCGCCGCTACGGCCGTCGACGCAAACCTGCACAGCCGGCAGCACGCGATCTACTGGGCGCCCGCGCTGGCGTTCGGCGGGTTCATCGCCTTCGGCGAACTGCTGAGGCTCGCGCTGCCAGGCGGCCGCGAGGCGGCGCCGATCGCCATGGTCGGGGCGATGTCCTACGCCCTGCTGCTGGCGCTGCCGCGGCACGGTGTGGGTCGCCAGTCCGCCCTGCTGGTCATCGCGGTCGCCGCCGTGGGAATGACGGTGGGCGCGCTCCCGCATATCGCCGCGGGCCGCCCGGCCGGAATTGCCGGCATCTGCGCCCGCATCGTGGCGGTGGCGTGCGTCGCGGCCATCTTCCGGCCCCTGGTGTCGGCCGGATTTGTGCGGCGGCCGTGGGAGCTCGCGTTCGCGATCATGGTGCTCCTGGTCTTCTTCGGCTGGCTCATCGACACCGTCATCGCGGCGCTGATCCGAGCCGACGACGTCGGCGCCAGGTTCGCGGTCGCCATGCTTGACGAGATACGTCTGCAATGGCCGCTGGGCCTGGCCGTGGGGGCCTCGGTCATCATCACGGTCTTCAGCACCAAGACGCTCGGTCTGGGCGTGCTGGCCGTCTTCGCCGGCCCCCTGCTGGTCACGCAAGTCGCCTTCCGGCGGTACGCCGGGATCAGGGCCACCTACCTCCAGACCGTCAGGTCGCTGGCGCGCGTGACCGAGGTCGCTGGCTACGTCGAGACCGGTCATTCACGGCGGGTGAGCAGACTGGCAGTGTCTGTCGGCCGCGGCCTCGGCATGACCGAGCCCGACCTGCTCGCGCTGGAGTACGCCGCCCTCATGCATGACATCGGCCAGCTATCGCTGCGTGATCCCATCCCCGGTGGCGCCACCGTCCTGGTCTCGCCTGCAGACCAGGACCGGATCGCCGAGCTTGGCGCTGATGTCATCCGCGAGGCCGGCGTCCTGGACTTCGTCGCCGACCTCGTCCGGTGCCAGAGCTGGCCAGCGCACGGGCATGATCCGGCGCCGCCGCTCGGCAGCATGATCATCCGGGCTGCTAACGCCTTCGACGACATGGTGGGCGGCTCGACCGACCGGGACAGGTCGGCCGCCGCGCTTGACCACATGCGGTTCGATCCGATCGAGTACGACGCCCGCGTCGTCGACGCGCTCGCGGAGGTCGCAGGCCGACGGGTGCCGTCCCGGCTGTAGGCTGCCGGGCGTGCTTGAATCGGTCCTTGTCGCCAATCGTGGCGAGATAGCAAGACGCGTCATCGCGACCGCCCGTCGGCTCGGCGTGCGCTCGATCGCTGTCTACTCCGAGGCCGACGCCGAGCTACCGTACGTGCGCGAGGCCGACACCGCCGTCCTTATCGGCCCGGCCCAGCCGGCCAGCAGTTACCTGAATGGCCCGGCGGTGCTGGCCGCGGCACAGCAGACCGGGGCGCGCGCCATCCACCCTGGCTATGGCTTCCTCGCGGAGAACCCGGCGTTCGCCGCCAGCGTCATCGCGGCCGGCCTCACCTGGATCGGCCCGGCACCGAGCGCCATGGAGCAGATGGGCGACAAGATCAACGCCCGCAACCTGATGGAGGCGGCCGGCGTGCCGGTATCCGCGGGCACCCGGCAGCCCGTCGCGGACGTGGCGGCCGCGCTCATGGCGGCTGCGGACATCGGTTACCCCGTCATGATCAAGGCCTCGGCTGGCGGCGGCGGGATCGGCATGAGCGCGGCTGCCGATCCGGCCCAGCTCGCGGCTGGATTCGAGACCGCCAGATCGCGCGCTGAGCGCTTCTTCGGCAGCCCGGCCATCTTGCTCGAACGCTTCGTCCCGCGGGCGCGCCATGTCGAAGTTCAGATCCTGGGCCTCGCCAACGGCCAGGTGCTCGCGCTGGGCGAGCGCGATTGCTCGGTCCAGCGACGCCACCAGAAGGTCGCCGAAGAGACTCCGTCCCCAGGCGTCGGGCCGCAGCTGCGCGCCAGGATGCTGGCCGCGGCGGTGCGGGCCGGCGAGACGGTCGGCTACCTTGGCGCCGGCACCGTCGAGTTCTTGCTGGACGTCGAGGCTGGCGATTTCATGTTCCTCGAGATGAATACCAGGCTCCAGGTCGAGCATCCCGTCACCGAGCTCGTAACTGGCATTGACCTCGTCGAGCAGCAGTTCCTGATCGCGGCCGGTGATGACGTCAGCTTCGCGGCCGGCCAGGTGGCGCCGATCGGGCACGCCCTGGAACTGCGCGTCTACGCCGAGGACAGCAAGCGGTTCCTGCCAAGCCCCGGCACGATCGCCGAATGGACAGAGCCGACCGGACCCGGCGTCCGGGTAGACGCGGGCTATGCCGCGGGCAACACCGTGACCCCGTTCTACGATCCGCTGCTGGCCAAGCTTTGCGTGCACGGCGCTGACCGGGCGGAGGCCCTGGATCGCGCCCGAGCCGCGGTGGAGGCCTTCAGGATCAGCGGGCTCAAGACCAACCTGGAGTTTCACGCGGACCTGCTGGCGTCCGCGGAGTTCGCCAGCGGCGACTATGACACGTCACTGGTGGGCCGACTGCGCCCGTGACGGCGCAAATAAGGGCGATGATGGAGCGCAACCGGCCGGCTGCGGCTGACAGGTAGGAGGGCACATGAGCGAAGTGCGCGCGGAGATGGTGGCCAACGTCTGGAAGGTCGTGGCGGCCGAGGGCGACGCCGTCGGCGACGGCGACACCCTGGTCATCCTGGAGTCCATGAAGATGGAGATCCCGGTCCTGGCCGAGGACTCAGGCACGCTGACCAGGCTCGCTGTCGCCGAAGGTGACATCGTCCAAGAGGGCGACCTGATCGCCGTCATCGAGTAGCGCGCAGCGGCCTCATACCCCCGTGGTCGACCGCGGATAGACATCCTGCGGATCGGTCACGACATTGACCAGATACGGGACGCCAGCGGCGAACGCGCGCCGCAGCGCCGGGCCGATCTCCTGTGGCTGCGTCACGAGCTCACCGCCCCCGCCGAGTGCGGTCACAACCTGGTCGTAGCGGCAGCCAGGCTGGAGGTCGGCGGCGACGTCGTAGCCGTACAGGGCTTGCATCGGGTGCTTCTCCAGCCCCCAGATCCCGTTGTTGCCGCAGATCATCACCACCGGCAGGCGGTGCCGGACGAGCGTGTCGACGTCCATGAGGGAGAAGCCGGCCGCGCCGTCGCCGAGCAGCAGCACCACCTGGCTCGCTGGCCGCGCCACCCTCGCCGCGATCGCATAGCCGAGGCCAGTGCCCAGGCAGCCGTACGGACCCGGATCCAGCCAGCCGCCTGGCTGCTGCGGCTCGACGTACTTGCCCGCGTAGCTCACGAAGTCGCCGCCATCGCCGATCACGACGGCATCGGGCTCCAGCAGCCCGGCCAGCTCGCCGTAGATTCGCAGTGGCCGGATCGGGCTGGCGTCACTGTGCAGCAGGGCCGCGTCCGCCTCGACGGCCTGGGCGGCGACGTGCTGGAGCTGGGGGAGCCAGTCCTGTACCCAGGGCCGACCAGATCCGGCACTGCCAGAGCCAGCCGCGCCTGCCTCGCTCACCAGGGCGGCGAAGATGGCAGTGAGATCGCCGGCCACGGATCCGGCGAGCTCGCAGTGCGTAGCGATCTGATCGGCCGCATCAGCGAGGTGGACGACGCGGGCCGGGGGAGTGCCGTTCTTCCCGCCGAACTGCCCGTAGCCGAGCCGGAAGTCCAGTGGCGTACCCGCCACGATCACCACGTCGGCCTCGCCGAGTGCGACCCCTCGCGCGCGCGTCACGAGCAGTGGATGCCCGGCCTGCAGGATGCCGCGCCCCTGCCCGTTGGCAATGACCGGTAGCTGGAAGTGCTCGGCCGCGGCCCTGGCCGCATCCTCCGCGCGATCCAGCCAGACGTCAGAGCCGAGAATCAGCACCGGGCGGCGCGCGCCGGCCAGCAGCCGGGCGACCTCGCTTACCGGCGCAGCGTCGGGCGCGTCGGCCTCGGCCACGGCCACGCCGGGTCCGGCCGTGCCGTCGGCGGCTCGGCTTGCACCAGCCTGGCCGAACAGCGCCTCCAGGCTCGCGTCCAGGAACACCGGGCCACGATGCCGCGCTGCTGCGAGCGTAAACGCTGCGTCGACGGCCGGGCCCACCTCGCCAGGCGCGTGCGCGGTCCAGGCACGCTTGGTCACGGGGGCGAGCAGCGGCGGATGGTCGAGCTCCTGAAGGCTGCCCGAACCCCAGCGGCCGTCGGGCGCCCGGCCGGCCAGCACGACCAGCGGCGAGCCATTGAAGTGAGCTGTGGTCACGGCGCTGATCCCGTTAGTCACACCCGGCCCGGCGGTCAGCACGGCCAGGCCGGGGGACCGGGTCAGCCGCGCCGTTCCCTCGGCTGCGAACACCGCTGTCTGCTCGTGCCGGACGTCGATGATCGGCATGGGCGGGTCAGCCGTCACCGCGCCGTCATACAGCGGGAACACGTGACCGCCGGAGAGCGTGAACATCGTGGTAACGCCGTGCCTGCGCGCCGCCGCCACCGCCTGCGCGCCGCCGTGTGCTGGCCGCTGATCCGGACTCATGCGGGCACGTTACCAGCAAGTAAGGCTGGACATCAGGCGTCGAAAAGCCGGGAACGGAGCGGTGCGCGCTTCGGCTGGCCCGACCATCGCGGCCAGGCTGCGATGATGACTGAGTGCCGACGCTCACCCACCTCGCCAGCCGGGCCGGTATCCGCGGCCCGGACCTGGAGTGGCTGCACGCCCTGATCTCCGACTGGCAGCTGCTTGCTGACCTGTCCTTCGCCGATCTCGTGCTGTGGGCGCCGCTCCCGGAGGACGAGGACGAGGACGACGGCGGCGGCATCTGGCCAGAGGGCAGCAGCTGGACCGCGCTGGCGCAGATGCGACCGACGACCGCCCCGACAGCCTTGCCCGACGACATCGTGGGCACCGTTCGGCCGAGCGGCGAGCAGCCGCTGCTGGCGGCCGCGTACCTGGACCGCCGAGTGTGCCGGGAAGGCGATCCGGAGTGGACCCGCGGAGTTCCAGTCCGGCACGAGACCATCCCCGTCAGCCGTGATGACCGGGTGATCGCGGTGATCGAGCGATCGACCAACCTCAGCTCGGCCCGCACCCCGAGCCGTCTGGACCTCGCTTACCTGAGTGCGGCCGACGACCTGACGCAGATGGTGGCGGCCGGCATCTTCCCGGCACCGGGAGAAGAGCCGGTGCTGGTCAGGTCGCCCCGCGTCGGTGACGGCATGCTGCGCCTCAGCCGGACCGGCAAGGTCACCTACGCCAGCCCGAACGGCCTGTCGGCCTACCGGCGGCTGGGGCTCACCGCCGATCTCGTCGGCAAGCAGCTGGGGCCGCTCACGGCCAGGTTGTGCGCTGGCCGCGTGCCCCGGGACGACTCGCTCATGGTGGCGGCCAGCGGGCGGTCGCACGCCGAGACCGAAGTAGAGGCGAATGGCGCTGTTGTGCAGCTGCGCACCATCCCGCTGATGGTGGACGGCGAGCGGGCCGGGGCGCTCATGCTGCTCAGGGACGTCACCGAGCTGCGGCACCGGGAGCGCGAGCTGCTCACCAAGGACGCCACCATCCGCGAGATCCACCATCGGGTCAAGAACAATCTGCAGACCGTGGCGGCGCTGCTTCGGCTCCAGGCGCGCAGGATGCACGCGCCGGAGGCCAGGACGGCACTTGAGGAGGCTGTCCGCCGGGTCGGATCCATCGCGATGGTGCACGAGACGCTCTCGCACGTGCCTGACGAGATCGTGGACTTCGACGACATCGCCGGGCGGGTCGCCATGATGGCGGCCGAGGTCTCCGCCGCGGAGGCACGCGTGACGCCCCGGCTGGTCGGCGAGTTCGGCCTGCTTCCGGCCCTGGTCGCAACCCCGCTGGCCCTGGTGCTGACCGAGCTGCTCCAGAACGCTCTCCAGCATGGTCTCAGCAGACCCGGTCAGGCCGCCGCCGGCACGCTAGAGATATCGGCCGTGCGCGGCGCGGGCCGTCTCACCGTCACCGTCTCGGACGACGGCACGGGACTACCTGATGGCTTCGACCTGGACTCGACCTCAAGCCTCGGCTTGCAGATCGTGCGGACGCTGGTGCTGACTGAACTCAATGGGCGACTGGAGATAGTGCCGCGCCCAGGGGGAGGCACCAGAGTGCTGGTGGAGCTGCCGCTTGGCGAGTTTCCGCTGGAGTCCGATGCGGCGGTCGGCTAGCCCGGCATTACCACGGGCCGAGACTCTATCGGCTCGCCGACATGAGCGCCCGACCGCACGACCAGGAGGCGCGTCACGCTCCGGAGCTGCGCCGCGCCTCCCGCGCGGGAGGCGGCGCAGCTCCGCCGTCGACTAGGCTCCCGCTCGCGCGGCGACCCGGCTGCGGCGCTTGACTGCGCGCCGCTCATCCTCGCTAAGTCCGCCCCAGACACCGGCGTCCTGGCCACTCTCGAGCGCCCACTGCAGGCAAGGTTCCATGACCTTGCACCCCTGGCACACTTGCTTGGCCTCGTCGATCTGGAGTAGCGCAGGTCCGGTGTTCCCGATCGGGAAGAACAACTCCGGGTCCACGTCACGGCAGGCGGCATGGTGACGCCAGTCCATGAGTCCACTCCTCCTTGCGCTTAGGTCCTAGCCGGGCCTACGACGCTCAGTCGCGCTTGTGAATGATTTCACGAGCTAAGTTCTATGTCGGCTAAGTACTGTTCTGATCATGGCTTGAGCTATAAATCGGCGATGCTGTACTCGCCCCGCATCGTCGTATTTATCCTCCGACGCTGGGATTAACCTGGTGACGCGATGAACGCCGACTGCGAACCCTGTCGGGTATACCGCGCCAGGGCTTGCGCCCTGCTCACTCTCCGGCGTAACAGCCGCACCGCGACCATATTTCGACCGCTAGCCCGGCGCGGCGCGCGGACGCACCGTTCACCAAGAGCGTTACAACCTTCTCAAGGTCGGCTATCAACCGCAAGACCCTAGGGCAAAGGTTCGGCAGGATTTCGGTGTCAGATCAGTCACATGGCTGGCATGGGCGGGCTGCCCCACCTACGTACAGGCGAGCCTTGTCGAGCCCTTTGAAGCTATTGGCGAAATATGTAATAGTTCACGAATTCCCGGCTACCTAATCCATCTCATAGCTTAGCCCGCGATAAGCCGATGATCCGGAGCGCGTGCGGCACCGCACGGAACAACACCTCGTCGACCTCGCCCATGTACTCGCCGTCGAGCTGAAACGCCATCGGGCGGCCAGCGTCGAGGCGGATAGCGGCGAGATCGTGACCCGCCAGCACGCTCCGTCCCCGCGGCGGCTCGGCTCGCTCGGTGAGCATCTGCCGCAGGGTCCGCATCGTGGCGATCGTGCCCAGGCGGCGAAAGGCCAGCAGATCAAGGCCGGTGTCGAAGCTCGCGTTGGGATTCGTGTGGACCGGCCGGTGGCCGAGGTAGGTCCAGGGCGCCGAGTTCGACACGATGCACAGGTACACCGGGTCGTGCGACAGGCCGGCGGGCTCGCTGATGGTGATAGCGGGGTGCCGCCGGTCGGTGACCTGGTAGTACTGGCGCAGGGCCGTCCGGGCGTACAGGGCCGGGGTGAGCGCCCGGCCGTGCGCTCGCCGACCTTCGACAGCACGCACGACTTCGGCGTCGAGGCCGAGGCCAGCGTTGAAGGTGAAGTACCGCCCGTTAGCTGTGCCAAGCCCGATGCGCCGTTCCCTGCCCAGTGCCAGGTCCTCGATGAGGCGGCCGACCGCGTCGATCGGGTCTGTAGGCAGCTGCAGCGAGCGGGTGAACACGTTGGCGTTGCCGCCCGGCAGCGCGGCGAGCGCAGGCAGGTCGCCAGCGTCAGGAGCAGGCGCGCTGCCATCAGCCGATGGTGGCCCCGCGCCGGCCTCGGTGGCCTGGGAAGGGTCGACGGTTCGTGGCGCCCGCGCCCACGCGGTGCCCCCAAGCAAGCCGTTCACAGCCTCGTTGACCGTGCCATCTCCGCCTAGGGTCATGACGAGCCCGAATTTGTCAGAAGCGGCGGTAGCGGCAAGCCTGGTGGCATCGCCCCGGTAACGTGTCTGCACGACCTCAAGGTCAACGGCAGAGGCGAGGGCCCGGACGATGACGTCCCGTCGCCCGCGGGTTGTGGAGGTGGCGTGTGGG
>DATHQE010000007.1:0-19114 GCA_035483035.1 Streptosporangiaceae bacterium
GACCTGTGCTGCGGCTGCGGCGCAGTCGGCCTTGCCGTGGCGACTGCGCTGGCCCGTGCCGAGTTCCACAGTGCGGAGCTCTACGCCACCGACCTCGATCCCGGCGCCACGGCGTACGCCCGTCGCAATCTGGCGGCCATCGGCGGCCACGTGTACGAGGGAGACCTGTACGAGCCGCTGCCCGCCGGCCTGCGCGGGCGTGTCGACGTCCTGGTCGTGAACGCACCATACGTGCCGACGAGCGAGATCGGGCTGATGCCGCCCGAGGCCAGGCTGCACGAGCCACTGGTGGCCCTGGACGGCGGACCGGACGGGGTCGGCATCCACCGCCGGGTCGCCGCCCAGGCACCAGGGTGGCTAGCGGCGGGCGGTCGGCTGCTGATCGAGACGAGCGACCGGCAGGCGCCGCTGACCAGCGCGGCGATGGCGGCGGCCGGTCTCACCACGAGCATCGCCACCAATGACATGCTGGACGCAACGGTGGTTATCGGGCGACTGCCTGCGTAGGGCCGTCAGCGGTCAGCGGCCTCAGCGGTCAGCGGCCCAAGTGCAGGTGGGCCGAGTGCAGGCGGCCCAGTACAGGTAGCCGCGCGCAGCCGGCCGAACTCCGCCGCGAGGGCAGCCGCGCTCCAGTGTGCGTTGAGCCCGCTCGGGTTGGGCAGAATCCACACCTGCGCGCCTCCCAGGCGGCCGCCCTGCGGTCCGACGACTGCCTGCCGCAGGCCGAATGCCGTCCGGTAGGCCGTCACGCCGAGGATCGCGAGCCAGGACACGCGGAGCGATCCGGCTAGCGCGGCGAGCGCCTGACCGCCCGCCTGCAGCTCGTCGGCGTCCAGTTCGTCGGCCCGCGCCGTCGCCCGGGCCACGACGTTCGTAATGCCAAGGCCAAGGCCGAGCAGCAGGGGCTGGTCCTCAGGCTGCAGCCTGCGGCTGGTGAAGCCGGACTGGTGCAGAGCCGGCCAGAACCGGTTGCCCGGACGGGCGAAGTGGTAGCCGCTGGCCGCCGAGTAGAGGCTCGGGTTGATCCCGGCGAACAACACCCGCAGTCCGGGCGCGACCAGATCCGGAATGGTCCGGCCGCGGGCCGCGACCAGGTCCGCCTGTGTGGGCCGGAATGGGCGGCCGGCTCCCGGGCGGGCACCTGCATCGGGCACGGTCACGCAGACCAGCGTATGGGCGCGCGCATGTCCGCAAACACGCCGTGCGCGGCGCTGGCGGAGAATGGACCGGTGATCACCGTCGATCCGGACGCGTTCGAGCAGATGGTCGCCACCGCGGTCGACTCGCTGCCGCCGCAGTTCGCTGACCTGATGAAGAACGTCGCCGTCCTCGTCGAGTCCGGCCCCGGCCCACGCGGGCTGCTCGGCCTCTACCAGGGCATCCCGCTGACGAGCCGGACTACCACCGGCTACGCCGGCGTGCTGCCCGACCGGATCACCATCTACCAGCGGGCCATCTGCGCGATCTGCGACACCGAGGCCGAGGTCGTCGAGCAGGTCCGGCGGACAGTGATCCATGAAGTTGGCCACTACTTCGGCATCTCCGACGAGCGGCTCCGCGAGCTTGGCTGGTGACCGTTACAGAAGATCAGGAACGGAACGGGGCCGTCAGCCGACACCTAGGCTTCCCTTGGCCGCGGCCTCGAACACGCGGAATGGCAGCAGCCTTTTCGCCGCCAGGCCAGCCCGCTCGCCGGCTTTGCCGACTGAGATCCGGCGCGGCGGCCGGCGAGCCGAGAGGACCCGCTCCACAACATCAGCGACCTGCTCGGCTGGCGCGCCGTTGGCCTCATCCCGCTCCATCAGGGAGATGGCCTTCGTCATTGCCGCCGCGTACGCCGTGTCACTAGCGGCGCCAGCGGCGACTACCCGGCGCGCCGTGAACTCGGTGGCGATGTTGCCGGGCTGCACCAGGGTGATGTGCACGCCGAACGGCGCGACCTCGTACGCCACCGACTCAGCGAAGCCCTCGAGAGCGAACTTGCTCGCGCTGTAGTACGCCTGGAAGGGAATTCCGATCACGCCGCCGATCGAGCTGACCAGGACGATGCGACCACCGCGCTGTGCACGCAGCTGCGGCAGCACCGCCTGCACGACCCGGACACAGCCCCAGAAGTTCGTCTCGAACTGGGCCTTCGCCTCGGCGAGCGTGGTGTACTCGGCGGCGCCAGCGACTCCCCAGCCCGCGGCCGCGACGAGCGCATCGATCCGGCCCTCGCGTGTGATGACTCCGGAGATGCCGTCCAGCACCGACGCGTCGTCGTCGACGTCCATGACCAGCCCAGGCCAGGCGGGTCCGCCAGTGCCCCGCCGGCTCGCCCCGGTGACCGACCAGCCCGCCGCGGCGAGCCGCGTCGCGCAGGCGTTGCCGATCCCGGCCGATGCGCCGGTGACGACCGCCACGCGCGCTGCAGCTTTCATAGTGTGGCTACTTTCCCTCGGTGTCGGAGCCTCCGTGTCTGGGGCGCTGTCAGTAGGCCCAGATACCTTCAGTGTCCATGACGGAGCAGGCGGGCGTTCTGGATGTTCTCAATGACGACCAGAGGCGTGCTGCTACGCATCAGGGTGGCCCGCTGCTGATACTCGCTGGCGCCGGCACCGGGAAGACTGGCACGCTCGTCGCGCGCGCAGCCTGGCTGCGTGAGCAGGGCATGCAGCCGAGCCGCATCCTGCTGCTCACCTTCACGCGGCGGGCCGCGGACGACATGCTCGCCAGGGCGCAGCCGCCGGACAGCAGCGCGGCCGAGCGCATCTTCGGCGGCACCTTCCACGCGGTCGCACACCGCATCATCCGGGCGCATGCCGAGGCCTTCGCGCTGCCGCCCGAGTTCACCGTCATCGATCCGGCCGACGCCGCCGACGTCATGGACACGCTGCGCGACGCGAACGGCCTCGTCGGCACGACCGCGGGCCGGCGCACCCCGCGGGCCGCGACGTGCGCCGAGATCTACTCGCGCTGCGTGAGCACAAGTACGCAGCTGGCCGAGGTCGTCGCGACCGGGTATCCGTGGTGCGTGCCGTTCGTCGAGCAGCTCGCCGGCGTGTTCACCGGCTTCGTCGGCTACAAGCGGCGCCATGGCCTGGTCGACTTCGACGACCTGCTGCTGCTGTGGCGCGCCGCGCTCGCGGACGTGGCCGCCGGGCCCGCGCTACGCGGTCTTTTCGATGCGGTGCTCGTCGATGAGTACCAGGACGTGAACGCCGTGCAGGCCGAGATCGTCCGGCTGCTGCGCCCGGCCGGCGACGGGCTGACGTGCGTGGGTGACGACGCGCAGGCTATCTATGCCTTCCGCGGCGCCGATCCGTCGCACCTGCGAGCCCTCGCCAGCAGCTACGCGGACCTGTCGGTCATCCGCCTGTCGCGCAACTACCGGTCGCGGCGCGGCGTGCTCGGGCTGGCGAACGTGATCCGGCCGCAGTTCGACGGGCTTGAGCTGTCGCTGTCGGCTGAGCGCGGCGAAGGACACCGGCCGCAGCTCGTCCGCTGCCACGACGAGGCCACCCAGGCCAGGGAGATCTGCGTGCGCATTCTCGCTGACCACGAGGCTGGCCTGCGCTTCCAGGACCAGGCAGTGCTGGTCCGGGCTGCCCATCACAGTGATCTGCTGGAGATCGAGCTCGCCGCGCGCGGCATCCCCTATGTGAAATACGGCGGGCTGCGCTTCACTGAGGCGGCACACGTCAAGGACTTCCTTGCCGCCGCCAGGGTGGTCGCCAACCCGGCTGACGACCTGGCCTGGTTCCGCCTGCTCCGGCTGCATGAGGGCGTCGGCCCGGTGCTGGCGAGGCGGGTCATCGAGACTCTGCAGATCGCCGAGCCGCAGCCCTTCGCGCGGTGGCCCGACGCTGAGGCCATGCTGCCGCACCGGCAGGCCGCCGCTGTCGGCGTGACTGTGCAGCAGCTCATGCTCGCGGCGGAGGCTGGCAGCACCGCGGAGCGCGCCACGACGATCCTGGCCGCACTGCATGATCCGCTGGCTGCCCGCTACGCCGACGTGGCGGTGCGGTTCGCTGACCTGGAGCGGCTGGCGGATGCTGCTGCCGCGAGCCCGTCGCTGCACGACGCACTGGTCCAGCTAGCCCTCGACCCGCCGCTGTCGGCATCGGACCTCGCGGGCAAGCCGCGCCTGGACGATGATTACCTGATCATCTCGACCATGCACTCGGCCAAGGGCCTGGAATGGCCGGTGGTGCACCTGCCGCAGCTTGTCGACGGCGCGGTACCGAGCGACATGGCGCTGACGACGCCGGCTGGCCTGGAGGAAGAGCAGCGCCTGTTCTACGTAGCGGTGACGAGGGCGCGCGACCGGCTGTACTTGTACGCGCCGCTGCGCATGCATCATCACCGGCTTGCCGCCGACGACCGGCACAGTTATGCGCAGCTCACGAGGTTCCTGGACGGCGCGGCCCAGGCGCACTGCGAGGTCACGCAGGCATCGCCGCCGCGGCCGGTGCTGCGGCCGGCCGCGCCGCTGGCCGCGAGCGTCGACCGCGACCTGGCGTCCCTGTGGGGGACCGGGTAGCTAGCGGCCGGTAACCTCCGATCGTCAGTCTGAGCAATGACCGGAGGCAACCGTGGCCAAGCCGACCCTGCAGATCATCATCGCCAGCACCCGGCCAGGCCGAGTCGGGCCCTCGGTGGCGGCGTGGTTCCATGACCGCGCGGTCAAGGCGGGCGACTTCGAAGTTGAGCTGATCGACCTGGCCGAGGTCAATCTGCCGATGTTTGATGAGCCCAAGCATCCGCGTTTCGGCGAGTACGTGCATCAGCACACCAAGGACTGGAGTGCGACCATCGCGCGGGCCGACGCTTACGTCTTCGTGATCCCGGAGTACAACTACGGCTACAACGCGGCGATCAAGAACGCCATCGACTACCTGAACCGGGAGTGGCAATACAAGCCGCTCGGCTTCGTCACCTATGGCGGCGTCGCCGCGGGCACGCGGGCGATGCAGATGCTGAAGCAGGTAGTCAGCGCCCTCAAGATGGTGCCGATGACCGATGCGGTGAATATCCCCTTCGTCCAGCAGTTCCTGGATGACCAGCGGGTGCTTCAGCCCAACGACATCATGGAGAGCGCGGCGACGGCGATGCTCGGCGAGCTCGTCAGGTGGACCACCGCCATGCGAACGCTGCGCGATTAGGCCGCCGGGTAACTAGGGCGCCGGGTACTTGCGCGCGGCTGCGCTGAGCTTGGCATGCGCCGCTGCGGCCAGCTCAATGCCGAGGACGTCGGCGAGCAGGATCAGGTAGAGCAGCACGTCCGAGAGCTCCTCGCCTGCCCTCGTCCGCAGCGGCTCGGACCGCGCCAGCTCAGCCGCAGCGTCGGCGGGCAGCCACTGAAACAGCTCAGCCAGCTCACCGATCTCGCCGACCAGGGCGAGGAGGACAGACTTGGGGTCATGAAACCCCTGCCAGTCGCGCTCGGCGCTGAACTGGCGCATGCGTTCGCGCAGTGCATCAAGATCGGAGTGGGCTTCGAGATCGGAGTGGGCTTCAAGATCGGACATCGCAGCAGCATCGCATGACCGGGTCAACAGCGGGCATTTCAAGCGAGGAAAGCACGCGATGCCCTGCAGCCGGGGCGGAATGTCATCGGCTGACTGTTAGTTGGAGGATAGCTGTATGAATTCTCATCGGCATTTCTCGCATTTGCTCGGCGGGCTCGCGCTAGCGGGGCTCGCCGTCACGGCGGCGGCGTGCAGCAGCAGCCCGAGCACGTCGGGCAGCTCGACGTCGGCTCCAGCGTCGACCTCGGCCGCGTCATCGTCCGCGCCTGCGACCTCGTCGTCGGCTGCGGTCGGCGGGGCGGCCGCCACGACCGCGATCACGACCAACTGGGAGGCGTTCTTCAACGCCAAGACCCCGACGCCCCAGCGCGTCGCCCTGCTGGAGGACGGCTCGCAGTTCCAGTCGGTCATTCAGGCCCAGGCCGGCTCTGGCCTAGCGGCACTGGCGACGGCTAAGGTCACCCATGTCACTGTAAATTCGCCGACAATGGCGACGGTGACCTACGACATCCTCGTGAGCGGTACGCCGGAGCTGAAGAACCAGACCGGGACGGCCGTTCTCCAGGACGGCACCTGGAAGGTGGGCGTGACGAGCTTCTGCGGTCTGCTGACCCTGGAGAACGCGGGCAAGACCTCGGGCTTGCCTGCCGCCTGCAAGTCGGCTGCCTAGCCAGTGGTCAGCCCGGCCCGTGTGTCCGAGGGCGAGGCAGCGACCGCCCTGCGTGGCGGTCGCTCCCTCGCCTTGGCCGTCCTGTGCGTCATCCTCTTCCTGACCTTTCTTGACAACACGGTCGTCAGCGTCGCGCTCGGCGACATCCAGAGCGAGCTGCACGCGGGCGTCAGCTCGCTGCAGTGGGTGGTGGGTGCGTACGCGCTGACCTTCGCTGGCGCGATGCTCGGCTTCGGCATGGTCGGCGACGAGTTTGGCCGCAAGCGGGTCATGGTCATCGGGATTGTCATCTTCCTAGCCGGATCGATCATGTCGGCCACCGCGCCGAATGTCGGCGTCCTGATCGCCGGCCGCGCGGTGATGGGCTTCGGCGCGGCGGCGAGCGAGCCGGGCACGCTGTCGATGATCCGGCATGTCTACACCGAAGAGCGGGAACGGGCCTGGGCAGTCGGGGTCTGGACGACGGTGTCCGGCGTGGCGCTCGCGATGGGACCGGTGATCGGGGGCGCACTGATCGGCAGGCAAGGGGACTGGCGGGCGATCTTCTGGTTCAACCTCGCCGTCGGCGCGCTGGCACTGGTCGGCGCCCTCGCGGTACTGCCGGAGAACGCTGACCCGGACGGGCACCGCGTCGACATCCCCGGCACCGTGCTCGGCGCTGCGGCGCTATCGGCGCTGGCCTTCGCCGTCATCACGGCCGAGGGCTCGTCGTTCAGCACGGCCCCGGTGATACTGCTGCTCTGCGTGAGCGCCGCATCGGTCGTCGGCTTCTTCTGGTGGGAGTCCAAGGCACCACATCCCCTGCTGGACCTCAAATTCCTTCGCGTGCCAAGGTTCCTGGTCGCCAATGTCGTGGCGTTCTGCGCCTACTTCGCCACCTTCGCGGTCTTCTTCTTTACCGCCCTCTACCTGGAGGAAGTCGCCGGGTACAGCGGCTATCAGATCGCGCTCGTGTTCCTGCCGATGATGATCCTGATGGGTGCTGCCGCGCTGGTAGCCGCCCGGCTCACGGTCGGCATCGGCCCGAGAATGACGATTTTCACCGGCTGCCTGCTGTTCGCCCTGGGACTGCTGCTGACCTCGTTCGCCATCAGCCCGAACCCCGGCTACGTGGCGCTGGCCGCCGCCTTGGCCGTCACTGGCATCGGCGTCGGCAGCACGGTAGTGCCGGCGACATCGTCCGCCCTGTCCGCGGTGCCGCCAGAGCGCTCCGGGATGGCCGCATCTACGACGAACACCAGCCGCGAGATCGGCGCGGTCACCGGCGTGGCGGTCCTCGGCGCGCTGGTGTCCGCCAAGCTGACCGCGGACATCGTCGCCAGGCTGCATGCGCTCGGCCTGCCGAGGAGCATCTCGCAGATCGTCATTAACGGCGTCGAGACCGGCCTGGTCCCGTCGAGCGGCAAGACCCAGGGCGCGGGCGGGGCGGCGGGTGCCGGCCAGGGCAAGCTAGTCCAGGAAGTGATCCAGGCCGCCTACAGCGCGTTCCAGTCAGGGCTGCACGCCGCGTTGTATCTGTCCGCCATCCTCGTGCTGCTAGCGGGCGTGTTCAGCTTCTTCTGGCTCGGCCGCGACCACCCAGCTGAACCTGAGGCGAGCCCCGCTCCGGTGAACTCGCCGGCCTAGCGCGGTGGGAGCATGAACCTTCAGGCGACTGACGTCGCAGCCTGCGTATCGCGTTACGCCGCGCGGCTACACGCGGCCATCGGGACCCGCCATCACGTCGCCTCGCCGCTCGGGGCGTGGCTGGTGCTCGCGCTCACCGGGCCCGCCAGCAGGCAGGCTGACCGCGCGGCGCTGACAGCGGTGCTCGGCTGCGATGTCGATGATGCGGCGCACGCCGCCGCGGACTTGCTGACACGGCCGCATCCGCTGGTCGCCAGCGCGGCCGCGGTCTGGACCTCGCCGTCGGTACAGCTCCCGGACACCTTCCTGCGCTGGCGCGACAGCCTGCCCGCCGCGGTGACCACCGGCGACCTGCCGGCCCAGGCCGGACTGGACGCCTGGGCGCGGGAGCACACCTTCGGCCTCATCGGCCGCTTCCCGATCCCCGCCGACGACCTGTACCTGGTGCTGGCGACCGCGCTGGCGACCAAGGTTTCCTGGCAGGTCCCGTTCGACCTGGCGCCGGCCGTGAGCCTCGGCGGCGCGAGCCCGTGGGCAGGCAGGCTGGACCGCGTGCTGCAGACGCCGCCGCGAGGTGGTGGCCATACCGAGTTCGTCGCCGTCACCCCGCAGGCCGGTGACGTGATTGTGCATGTCGCCACCGCGACGGGCGGTCTTGAGGTCGTCTCGGTCGCGGCGATGCCGGATGTGGCGGCTGACCGCGTGCTGGCGGCCGCATATGACCTCGCCGACAAGCACGCGGCCGGAGCGCGGATCCATACTCGTGACACAGACGGCTTGCCGCTAGGCCACAGTCGGTTGTGGAGCGTCCGCGAGGTCACGGCGACCGCGGACTCGATCGCGGCGGTGCTGCCAGCCTGGTCTGCCTCTTCCGACATCGACCTCACGGCTCCGGGCCTGGGCTTCGAGGCCGCCAGGAACGCGCTCGTCCCGAGCGGCGATCCATGGCGCGCCCGGCAGGCGGCGATGGCACGCTACTCCCGGACCGGATTCGAGGCCGCCGCAGTCAGCGCCATCGGCGTTGCACTGGCGTTCCGGGTGCCGGGCAAGCGCCGCGAGGTCGTCCTGCGCTTCGGCCATCCGTATGCCGTCGTCGCCGTCACCACCGACCCCGCCACCGCGAGTCCGTGGCATGGGCTGCCGGTCTTCTCGGCCTGGGTCAGCGAGCCTGAGGACGCCACCGACGATGCATAGCGTGGACCCCACCACAGAGCAGATGATCAGGTCCGTACTCGCCTATGCCGAGAACCGGCTGCGGCTTGACCCGGTGCCGCTCGACAAGGGCTCCCGCGATCCGGCCGAACTCGACGTTGCCTTGGCGGGGCTGCTTGGCGAGGACGGCCATAACCCCGACCAGGTGCTCGGCGTCTACGCCTCCGTGCTCGCGCCGGCGGTCATCTCCGCTGACAGCCCGCGCTTCCTGGGCTTCATCCCGGCCGCACCCACCAAAGCATCGCTGCTGTTCGACATGCTGATCTCCTGCGCGTCCATCCAGGGCATCTCCTGGCTCGAGGCGGCCGGCGCGATCCATGCGGAGAACCAGGTGCTGCGGCTCATCGCCGACCGCGCCGGGCTGCCGCCGTCAGCCGGTGGCTGTTTCGTGTCGGGCGGCTCAGCGGCCAACCTGTCCGCGCTCGCAGTCGCGCGCGAAGCCGCCAAGCGGCGGCTGGCATCGCCTCAGCGACTACGCGTTCTAGTCGGCTCTGATGCGCATTCGTCGATTGGCAACACTCTGCGGCTACTGGAGATGGATGCCCTCGTCGTCTCCACCCCCGACCACCGGCTCACGGCCGGGGCCGTCCGGGCCGCGATCGACGCCGACGGCGATCCCCGCTCGCTGGCCGCGATCGTGGCCACCTCCGGGACCACGAACGCCGGCATTATCGATGACCTCGCGGGGCTTGCGACGGTGGCGGCCGACCACGACCTGTGGTTCCACGTCGATGGCGCATATGGCGGCGCGGGCCTCTTCGCGCCGAGCGTGCGGTCAGCGTTCGCCGGGATCGAGCACGCGGATTCGTTCGTGGTGGACCCGCATAAGTGGCTATTCGCGCCGTTCGACTGCGCGGCTTTGCTCTACCGCGACCCGGCGCTAGCCCGTTCCGTCCATAAACAGGACGCCGGATACCTGGATGTCATCCATGATGCGCCAGGTGAGTGGAACCCTACGGATTATGCCTACCACCTGACCCGGCGGGCCAGGGGCCTGCCGCTGTGGTTCTCGCTGTGCGTGTACGGCGTGCGCGCCTACAGCGAAGCGATCGAGACGGCCATCGACCTGGCCCGGCAGACGGCGACCGAGATCCGGCGGCGCGACTACCTTGAGCTCATCCGCGAGCCTGACTTGTCCGTGGTGCTGTTCCGCCGGCCGGGCTGGCGGCCGGCCGACTACACAGCCTGGGCCGATGCGCTGCTCGACGACCAGGTGGCATTCCTGCCGCCGACCGTCTGGGAAGGCGAGACCGTCGCCAGGTTCGCCTTTTTGCACCCGCACACGCCGATGGCGCTGGTTACCGAGGTCCTGGACCGGATGGCCGCCGGGTGAGCTCAATCCCGAGCGTCGTTCAGCCGATGTCGCTGGCGAGGCCCTTGCGGGCCATGCGAAGCTTGATGCCGTGAACGCTCGCCGGCGGCCCAAAGACCCTGACGCTGCCCCGTCCAGGCGCCGCTTCATCGGGCTGGCAGCGGCGGCTGTCGCCGTCCCGGCCGCCGCGGTCACGGTGGACAAGCTGGCGACTTCCGACGCCCACGCCACCGCAGGCAAGCCCGCGCCGAAGCGCTCCGCGCCGCGCCGGCGGGTAGTGAGCGAGAACTCCCTCCCGGGCGACCCGAACTGGCGGATCAGCCAGCTAGGCGCACCTAACGCCATGGTCGGCTATGCGGGCCAGGCCAGCGTCCTGCCGGGCGAGCCCATCACGCTGTACGCGTCGACGACCGCGCGCTCGTTCCAGGTGCTGGCATTCCGGATGGGCTGGTACGGCGGCGATAAGGCCCGGCTGGTGTGGACCTCGCCGACCACCCGCGGGCACCAGCAGGCTGCGCCCACCATGACCCAGCCGACCAATACGGTGGTGACGGACTGGGGCCAGTCCCTCACGATTCCCACTGACGGCTGGCCCGAGGGCTCCTACCTGCTGCGGATGGACTCCGAGGCGGGTGCGCAGCGGTACGTGCCGATCACTGTGCGCTCCGCCAGCACCGCGGGGAAGACGGTCATCAAGAACGGCACGGCGACCTGGCAGGCCTACAACACCTGGGGCGGCTACAACCTCTACAACGGCCCAGGCGGCACCGCCGATTACAACAACCGCTCGCTGGCGGTCAGCCTCGACCGGCCGTTCGACGCTAGCGGCGCCTACATGTTCCTGTGGCACGAGCAGAAGCTCATCGCGCTCGCCGAGAGCACGGGCCTGCCGCTCGCCTACACCACCAGCATGGACATCGCCGCAGATCCGCACGTGCTCGACGGAGCCAGCGCGCTGTTCTCGCTCGGTCACGACGAGTACTGGTCGCCGCCGGAGCGGGCGAATGTGACGGCCGCCAGGGACGCCGGGGTGAACGTCGGCTTCCTCGGTGCCAACTGCATGTTCCGGCGCACCCGGCTGGCCAGTACACCGCTGGGGTCGAATCGGCTCGTCATCTGCTACAAGACCAGCTACCCGCAGGACCCGATGTACGGCAAGGACGACGCCCTGGTCACCAGCGACTGGCGGGAGCCGCCCAATCCCGACGCGGAGTCCTCGCTGACCGGCACGCTGTACGAATCTAATCCAACCGACGCGGCCTACGTGATCGCGGCGCCGGACGCCTGGATGTTCCGCGGCACCGGCGTGCACAAGGGCAGCACGTTCACCGGCCTGGTCGGCATCGAGTACGACCGCGTGAACCCTGACTTCCCCGTCCAGCGGCCGATCCAGGTCGTCGCGCACTCGCCGCTGACCTGCCGGGGCGTCAACAGTTATGCCGACTCGGCCTACTACACCCACGTCAGCGGCGCGGGCGTATTCAACGCCGGCACGATGCGCTGGGTCGCTTCCATGGGCGGGCTGCACCAGTTTGGCCTGACCAACCGCACGGCGGCCTTTACCCGCCAGGTCAGCAGCAACGTCCTGCATGCGTTCGCCGACGGTCCGGCGGCGGCGAAGTATCCGGCTCACGACAACCTGGCGCAGATGCAGGAGTGGGCGGGCGACCCGATCGCGGCCGGGCACAACCTGTGGCCGCCCGTGGTGCTCTGACGCATGTGGCAGCAGTGCGCCTGATCCGGCCGGCCTGGCCGGGCTGACGGCAGAACGCCCGAGAAGGAGGCCGAGATCAGCAGCGAGCCGCAGACCACCGGCATCCGGGTGCCCGAGCACGTCGATGTCGCCCTGCGATCTATCGGCCAGCCAAACGCGCTGGCCCGGCAGTTCGACTTCTGGAACACCAGCTACGAGTGGCGGCGGCTGTTCAGCGAGCTATTCGGGACCTTCTTACTCGTCACGGTTGCCGTCGGCGGCGGCATGGTCAACGCCCGGTTCGGCGGCAACGCCGTGCCCGAGTCGGCTCGGGTTGTCGCACCTGGCCTGATGGTGCTGGTGATCATCCTGTTCATGGGCGCGGTGTCGGGTGCCCACCTGAACCCCGTGGTCAGCGTGGCCTTCGCGCTCCGCGGCGACTTCCCGTGGCAACGCGTCGGGTTGTACGTCGTGGCACAGTTCGCTGGCGCAGTCCTCGCCACGCTGCTGCTGTGGGCCCTGCTCGGCAAGCAGGGCAGTGCGGGCCTGACGTTGCCAGGTCCTGGGGTCTCCACCGCCACCGCGATGGCCTGGGAGATCCTGCTGACTACCGGCCTGGTCAGCGTGATCCTCGGCACGGCATCGGGCGCACAGCAAATCGGCGCGATGGCTGCCATCGGTGTCGGCAGCTACATCGCGCTCGCGGGTCTTTTCGGCGCACCGGTCAGCGGTGCCTCGATGAATCCGGCCAGGTCGCTCGGGCCGGCGCTCGTCCTCGGGGACTGGACGTCATGGTGGGCCTACCTGCTCGGGCCAGCGATCGGTGCGCTGATCGCCGTGGGGATCGCTAACATCCTGCGCGGACGTGGCGGTGGCGAGTCCGGCACCAGGGCTGCCCAGGGCACCCTGGGCATTCTCTGGCGACCCGAGCCCATCGGCCGGGGATCGCCCGCGCCCGGCCGCCCCCAGCCCGACGGGCCGGCGCCCGGCGGCCCGGAAGCCGGCGGGAGCGGGTCTGGCGGCGGGAGCGGGTCTGGCGGCGCTAGCGGGCGGCCTGACTCGCGCAGCTGATGCACGTGGTCGCCGTCGGCCGGGCCTCGAGCCGCGCGGCCCCGATCGGCTTGCCGCAGCGCTCGCACTGGCCGTACCGACCTTCGTCGAGGCGGCTGAGCGCAGCGTCGACCTCGGTGAGGTGCGCTCGCGTCTGGTCGAGCAGCGCCGCCACCTGCTCGCGCTCGAACGCGATCGTGGCACCCTCGGGGTCGTGCTCGTCATCGTGGTTGGCCGAGCCGGCAGCCTCGATGATCCCGACGTGGTCGCGCTCGAGCGCGGCCAGCCGGTCGAGCGCCTCTTGCCGCTCGGCCTCAAGCAGAGCGCGTGCACTGGTGTCGGCTGTCATCACTCCTGCTTACCACTGGCCGGCCGATGGCCGGTCCGGCCCGTGGTGCGTGGATCCGGTGTGCGCCGGGCCGATGTGCGCAGGTGGCCCGGATACGGCAGGCTGGGAGCATGGCAGCTGACATCCTCACCCTGATGGCCGTGCACGCACATCCCGACGACGAGGCGTCGAGCACGGGCGGCGTGCTCGCGCTCTACTCTGACCAGGGCGTTCGAACAGTGGTCGTGACCTGCACGAATGGAGAATTCGGCGACGCTCCGGGACAGGTCAAGCCCGGCGAGGACGGGCACGACGAGCAGGCGGTCGCCCAGCTGCGGCTGGATGAGCTGCGGCAGTCGTGCAAGATCCTCGGCGTCAGCAACCTCGAGCTGCTCGGCTATCACGATTCGGGCATGCCGGACTGGGATTACAAAGACCGGCCGGACGCCTTCTGCAACGTGCCGCTGACTGAAGTGGCGGGCCGGATCGCTGGGCTGATCGAGATTTACCGTCCGCAGGTCGTGATCTCCTACGACGACAAGGGCATGTACCAGCACCCGGATCACGTCCACGCCGCGCTGGCCGCGGCCGCCGCAGCGGCTCAGTCGGGCATCCCGGCGAAGTTCTACCAGTCGGCGATGCGCGGCAGCGACTGGCGCAAGGTGTGGGAAGCCTTGCGCGAGCTCGGTGCGGATGTACCTGATCAGCGCGAGTTCACCGACGAACAGCGCAGGCAGATGGAGGAGTCTGAACGGCGGATCACGACGAACATCGACATCCGCCCGGTCCTGGAGCGCAAGCGCGAAGCCTTGTTCGCGCACGCCAGCCAGATCCAGGACTCGTGGTTCAGCAAGCTGCCGCCCGAGATCGCGACCGCGGCCTTCGGGCGGGAGAGCTTCATCCGGGCCACCGACACCACCGGGGCGGCCGTGCCGGAGGAGGATTTGTTCGCCGGTCTGCGCTGAGCCGGGTCGCCGGCACCGCACCGCGTCGCGGCGGGCTATCGCAGTTATCGGGCTGTGTGTTCCTTGCACAGCACAAATGTCCTGGCCGATACGGCACGATGAGTCCGTGATCGTCTTCCTCTTTCGCATCCTGCGGCCTGGGGGGCACCGGCGGCAGATAGCCGTGCTGCTGGCCGTGGTAGCTGGCTGTGTGCTTGGCGGCGCTGCGCTGTTCGCCCACTTCCAGCACCCGGGCATTTCTTTTGGCAGCGGGCTGTACTGGGCGATCACCACGGCTACGACTGTAGGTTACGGTGACGTCACGCCGACTAGCGCCGCTAGCCGGGTCGTCGCCTCGTTGGTCATGCTGACGACCATCCCACTGCTTGCTTCGGTGTTCGCGCTCGCGACGGCCGGGACCGCAGTGGCAGGAATACGGAGGATCCTGGCCATGCACAGCCGATTCCCTGCCAGCCCCTACCGGCTGGTGATCGGCATGAACGCGACAGTACCTGCGATCTTGGACGAGCTGGTGGCAGCCGGGATCTCGGTCGTCCTCGTGGCCGATGTCGACCCGGTCGGAGTGCCGCCCGAGGTTCATCACGTGCGCGGCGACCCCACCGACGAGCACGTCATCAAGTCAGCAAGACCGGCAGACGCAGAGCAGGCACTGATTACCGGCCAGTCGGACGGTGACGTCCTGGTCAGCTCGGTGCTCGTACGCAAGCTAGCCCCAGCCCTGAACATTGTGGCGCTCGTCAGCTCGGCGTCCGTTCGCGAAGCACTGGGTGACCTCGGCATCCAGCAGACCGTGTCGGCACACCAGCTGATCGCCAGCACGCTGGCCAAGAGCCTGGAGGCACCGCATGCCAGCGACATGGTGGCCCAGCTGGTGGAATCCGACGCGCACCGGCTCATTGAGCTTGCTGCCGGGACTGCCGCGGTGGGCAAGCCGCTGAGCGCCGTGCGGGACGAGAAGTCTGGCCTGGTACTCGGCCTGGTGCATGACGGCAAGTTCACGCTGGGACTGGCCGACGATCCGGTCATCCAGGCGGGCGATCAGTTGCTGATCGCCGAGCCACTTGCACCGGAGCGTACGCGCGCTCACCGGCGTTGACGGCTCTGGGCCGCCAAGCCGGGGCACACTGGGATCGTGACCGACGACGTCGTGAGGGACAGAGTCCGGGCCGCCGTCCGGGTTGAGGGCGTGGTCCAGGGCGTCGGATTCCGGCCGTTCGTCTACTCGCTCGCGACGAGCCTCGGCCTATCTGGCCTTGTCGGGAACGACGTCGATGGCGTCTTCGCCGAGGTGGAAGGCAGCGGCGAGGCCGTGGCCAAGTTCCTGGTCCGGCTCGAGCACGAAGCCCCGCCGCTGGCCCGGATCGAAGCCGTCACCACCCAGGCCATCGGCGTAACCGGCACGGTCGGGTTCGTCATCGTGCCAAGCGTGCCGGGCGGGCAGCGCCGGACCCTGGTGTCAGCCGACAGCGCCACTTGTGCTGATTGCCTGCGCGAGCTGACCGACCCGGCCGACCGCCGTTACCAGTACCCGTTCATCAACTGCACCAACTGCGGGCCCCGGTTCACCATCGTGCGGGACGTACCCTACGACCGGCCGCTGACGACGATGAGCGGCTTCACGATGTGCGCGCGGTGCGCGGCCGAGTACCGCGACCCCGCCGACCGGCGCTTCCACGCGCAGCCCGTCTGCTGTCCGGACTGCGGGCCGCGTCTCAGCCTTGTCGACGCCGCCGGGGCGCCGGTCCCCGGCGCCGACCCGATCGCCGCCGCAGCAGAGCTGCTCCGGTCCGGCCGGGTACTCGCGGTCAAGGGACTCGGCGGCTACCACCTGGTCGTTGATGCGGGGCACGCCGCCGCGTCGGCAGCGCTGCGCGCGCGCAAGCATCGCGAGGATAAGCCGTTCGCGGTCCTGGTCGCAGACCTGGAGGCGGCCCGGCAGCTGTGCGAGGTTGACGACGTGGCTGCGCAGTCGCTGGCCAGCGCGCGCCGGCCGATCGTGCTGCTGCCCCGCCTTCCCGCGGCGGACCGGCTCATCGCGGGCGCGGTCGCGCCCGGTAACCGGCACCTCGGCCTCATGCTGCCGTACACGCCGGTGCATTACTTGCTCCTCGCCGCAACGGCCCGCCCGCTGGTGGCGACGAGCGGAAATGTGTCTGACGAGCCCATCGCATTCCGGGACGCCGATGCTCTCGACCGGCTGGCCGGCATCGCCGACGCGTTCTTGCTACACGATCGCGGCATTCACATCCGGACCGACGACTCGGTCGTGCGAACCTTCGGCGGCCGCGAGTCGGTGCTCCGGCGGTCGCGCGGGTACGTGCCTGAGCCCATCCGGCTGGCGCGACCGGTACCGCGACCCATCCTGGCCTGCGGGGCTGAGCTGAAGAACACGTTCTGCCTGGCCAAGGCGGAGTACGCGGTCGTTTCGCACCATATCGGCGACCTGGAGAATGCGGAGACCCTGCGGTCCTTTACTGACGGCATCGCGCATTTTCGGCGGCTCTTCGACATCGAGCCGCGACTGGTGGCGCACGACCTGCATCCCGACTACTTGTCGACGAAGTACGCTGTTGATCTAGCTAATGGCGATCTAGCTGGTGACGACCTAGCCGACGTCGAACTCGTCGGCGTGCAGCACCATCACGCGCATGTCGCCTCCTGCCTCGCCGACAACGAGGCTGACGGCCCCGTGATCGGCGTCGCCTTCGACGGGACCGGATACGGCGCCGACGGTACGATCTGGGGCGGCGAATTCCTGATCGCGGATCTGATCAGCTTCGAGCGGGCCGGCTGCCTCGAGCCGGTGTCGATGCCGGGCGGTGCCGCCGCCATCCGCCAGCCGTGGCGGATGGCGGCCGCGTACCTCGCCGTCTGCTACCCGGACGGGCCGCCGGCCGGACTTGCGGTCCGAGGCCGCAACGAGCAGTACTGGACTGCGGTCACTGCGATGGCCGCGCGCGGCATCAACGCGCCGCTGACGTCGAGCGCGGGGCGGCTGTTCGACGCCGTCGCGGCCCTGGTTGGTGTCCGGGACGTGATCAACTACGAGGGCCAGGCCGCCATCGAGCTCGAGCAGCTCGCCGACGTGCACGAGCGTGGCAGCTACCCGGTGACGGTTACCAGTCAGGCGCCGCCTGGTACTGGTGGCACCGAGCTGCGGGTGGCGGGGTCGGATCTGGTCCAGGCCGCTGCCGAGGATCTTGCCGCCGGCGTGCCAGCGGCCGTCATCGCCGCGCGTTTCCACAACGGCGTTGCCGGCGCGATCGTGACCGTCTGCGGGCGCCTGCGCGAGCAGACCGGCCTGACGGTGGTCGCGCTGTCGGGCGGGGTGTTCCAGAACCTGCTCCTGACAAGCCAGGTCGTAGCCAGGCTGACGGACCAGGGCTTCGGGGTCCTGGTCCACAGCCGGGTGCCGTGCAACGACGGCGGCATCAGCCTCGGCCAGGCGGCGGTCGCTGGCGCCCGCGACCGCCTTGCGCGCGGAATCTACTAGTGCGCGCGGAGCCGGGGGCAGGCCGGCGGTTACTCGTGCGGCGGCGGGATGCGGCGCCGGAGCCAGTCGTACCAGCCCTGCACGCCGACGCCGGTTGTCGCCGACAGCTGCAGTAGCAGCGCGTTCGGCGACGCCCGGCGCAGATCAGCCATGTACTGGTTCAGGTCGAAGTCGACGTACGGCAGCAGGTCGGTCTTGTTCAGCAAGACCAGGTCCGCCTGGCGGAACATGTGCGGGTACTTGAGTGGCTTGTCCGCTCCCTCAGTCACCGACGCGAGCACGACCTTGGCTGCCTCGCCCAGGTGGAAAAGGGCCGGGCACACCAGGTTGCCGACGTTCTCGATGACGACGATCGAGCCGCTCGGGGGATCAAGGCTGCGCAGGCCTAGTGCCACCATCTCCGCGTCCAGGTGGCAGCCAACGCCGGTGTTGATCTGTACGACGGGGCTGCCTGCCGACTGGATCCGCTTGGCGTCAAGCGCGGTCTCCTGGTCGCCCTCGATAACGGAGATCGACACCTGGCCGGCGAGCTCCCTACTGGTGCGCTCCAGCAGTGTCGTCTTGCCTGAGCCTGGCGAGCTCATCAGGTTGACCGCCAGCACGCCGCGATCACGCAGCCATTGTCTGTTGGCGTCGGCCAGCGCGTCGTTCTTGGCCAGGACCTTGTGCTGGAGCTCGACCGTGCGCGTGGTGTCGTGCGTACTGGCGGCGTCGGCGTGGACGTGATCATGTGCCTCGGGTGCCAGCAGAGTTACGACAGCTTCTGCTGAGCAGCCACATGTCCCGCACATGCCTACGCCACCTGCACTGACGTGATCTTGAGGTCTTGGCCGGTCAGCACGGTCACTTCGGCGCTGCCGCACGGACACATGACGAGCGGACCGTCAGGCTCGAAGTCACCGCCGCAGACCCGGCAGCGGCACACCGCAGGTGACTGGGAAATCTCCAGTGCGGCTCCGTCCAGGTCAGTGCCCTCAGTCACCAGATCGAAGCAGAACCGGACGGAGTCAGCGACCACGCCGGACAGGACGCCGATCTCCAGCCGGACGCACGTCACCCGCTGGCCTGGCAGCCGCTCGGTCACGGCGTCTACGAGACCTTCGGTGATGGCCAGCTCGTGCACTCTCTCGTCCTATCGCCGCTTTGGTTGCGATATCCGTGGTTAGCAGATCCGCGGCAGCGGATCGCCGACCAGCAAGTCGACGATCCTGGTACCGCCGAAGGCTGTTTTGAGCTGGACAATGCCAGGCGGCTC
>DATHQE010000008.1:0-5853 GCA_035483035.1 Streptosporangiaceae bacterium
GCTGTCGCGGGCGTCTGGTGACGGCCATGGCGCCAAGCCAGACCAGGAGCCGTCGCCCGGTGCCGGCCAGGCGGAGCTGGGAGCGCGGGGCGCCGCCCTGCAGGCCGCAGCGGTACAGACTGCCGCTGTGCAGGCCGACGCAGGGCAGGCCGCCGCTGGGCTCGTCGAGGCTGGGCTCGTCGAGGCTGTGCTGGTCGAGACCGACGACGCGATCCGCACCAGCGAGCAGGAGCTGGGGTTTGCGACCGCAAAGTTCGGGGAGCACGTGACGGCCCCCTTCGCCGCCGCGCTTGAGTCGGCGCGAGCCGAGCTCAGCGCGGCCGTGCGGATCGCGCTGCTGCTCGATGACGGCGTCCCGGCCGATCAGGCGAAGACACGGGCCTATGTCAGCGACATCTGCGCGCACTGCGCGGCGGCTAATCGCCTGCTGGACGAGCAGTCTGACGCGTTCGACCAGCTACAGGATCTGGACGCGCGCGCGCCGCGGCTGGCCGCGGAGGTGGACGCGCATGTGGCGCAGCAGACATCCCGGATCACCCGGTCCGGGCAGATTCTCGAGCGGCTGATAGCCAGGTACACGCCGGACGCCGTCGTGGCCGTCATGGCCAACCCCGAACATGCGGCTGAGCGACTCAAGTTCGCCGCCCACAGTCTGGCCAGTGCCAGGCAGGAACTCGCGGACGACCGACGAGGCCAGGCTGCCGTTTTGCTTCAGGCCGCCGAGGCCGGTGCCGATCAGGCCACGGACCTCCTCGACGCCGTCGAGCATCTGGAAGCCGACCTCACCCAGGCGGCTTCGGCGCTGCCGGGCGCGCTCCGGGAGATCGCTGCCGAACTCGCCGAGGCAGCCGCGCTGCCAGCGGACCGCGCGCAGGATGCGCGCGCGACGGTCGTGGCCAGGGCACAGGCGGTGGCCGACCAGGTTCGCGCTCAGCAGGCGGCTGGCCCAATCGACGCGCTCGCAGTGCTGCGAGACCTCCAGCGGGCCGATACGACGCTCGACCACGCGCTAGCCGGCACCCGGCCGGAGCCCGCCAGGCGCGAGCGGGCCTTGGCCGTGCTTGATCAAGCCATGCTCGTCGCGCGCAGCTCGGTGACTGCCGCGCAGGACATCATCAGGACCCGGCGCGGCGGCGTCGGCGCTGCGGCCCGGACCAGGCTGACGGAGGCGCAGCGGCATTTTCGGCGGGCGATCAGCTGCGCGCAGACCGATCCGGAGGCAGCGGTGGCTGAGGCTCAGCAGGCCGACGCCCTCGCGCTAGCGGCGAAGGCGCGCGCTGAGCAAGACGTCGCCAGATTCGACTACGGCCAGGTAGCCGGCTCCTGGCCGGCCACGGGCAACGGGAGTGCCGGCGGGTTCGGCGCCCAGGTGGGCGGCGCAGTGCTCGGCGGGATCCTGATCGTCAGGCAGCTCAGTGACGGGCAATGCATCGGGCCAGCCAGCTTCGGCGGCGCGGAGACCCGGGACAGGGACCTCGGCCGCTACGAGCACCGGGTCCCGGCTGCGCTATCGGGCAGTCGCTGACCAGGGAGAACCATGTCCAAGCACGGCATCATCGGCCGCGTCGCGCAGCTGGCGAGGGCGGACATCGATGCGATCATCAGCTCAGCCGAGCAACCGCGGCAGATGCTGGATCAGCTTGTCCGGGACTACACGGCCAATGTCGCCGAGGCGGAGCAAGCCATCGTGCAAACCACCGGCAGTCTCCGCCTCGCGGCAGACGATCAGCAGGAAGATGCCTGGGCCGTCGCGGCTTGGGGCAGGGAGGCGGAAGCCGCCAGCCAGGACGCCGACGAGCGTCGCGCGGCCGGCGCAGCAGCCGAGGCCGACAGGTTCGACCGCCTCGCGAGGGCTGCCCTGAGCCGCCAGCTAATCGCCGAGAACGACGTCGAGATCGTCCAGCACATCATCACCGCGCAGCGCGAGTCCATTGACAGGCTCAGCTCTGGCGTCGGCCAGCTGAAGAGCAAGCTGTCCGGTCTCAAGCACAGACAGGCCACCGTGGCGACGGACCCAGACAGCACGCGGCCGCGGCTCCAGGATGCGATCACGACCATCGAGATCATGGATCCGAGCAGCGAGGTCGCCCTGTTCGAGGAGAAGGTCCGCCGCGAGGAAGCGCGAGCGCACGACGCCGAGGCACAGCCAGCGTCAGCGCTGGACGCCAAGTTCTCCGTGCCGGACGACATCGACAGTGCCGATATCGACAGTGCGGATATCGAGGAGCGGCTCAAGGCGGTCAAGGCAGGCCGGGCGATGGCGTCGGTGCAGGCGAAGGTACGGGCACTGGCGCACGATCAGCCGTTCAGGTAGGTGAGCACGGCGAGCACACGACGGTTATCGTCGTCGGACGGCGCCAGGTCGAGTTTGGTGAAGATGCTGGTGCTGTGTTTGCTGACTGCTTTATCGGTCACAAACAGCCGCTGCGCGATGGCGCTGTTGGACCGGCCCTCGGCCATCAGCCCGAGTACTTCCCGCTCCCTGGCCGACAGCCGGGCCAGCGGTTCTTCCCTGGACCGGCGGCCGAGCAGCTTCGCCACGACCTCGCTGTCCATGACGGTGCCGCCGGCCGCCACCGTGCGTACCGCGTCGACGAACTGGTCGTCGTTGAATACGCGATCCTTGAGCAGGTAGCCGACACCGCCAGCCCGGTCCGCGAGTAGCTCGCGTGCGTAGAGCTGCTCGACGTACTGGGACAGCACCAGCACCGGCAGCCCGGGTACCGCCCGCCGTGCCTCCAGCGCCATGCGCAACCCGTCGTCGGTGAACGTCGGGGGCAGCCGGACATCTACGATCGCGACGTCGGGCCGCTCCTCGACGAGCGCCTGCAGCAGCCCCGGCGCGTCGGCGACTGCCGCCGCGATCTCGAACTCGTGTGCTTCTAGCAGGCGGACCAGGCCGTCCCTCAGCAGGAAGAGATCCTCCGCGACGACAACGCGCACGGTACCTCCATTACGATCATCGTCGGCCCGCCGATCGGGCTGCTGACCACCAGGATGCCGTCGAAGGTCGCGAGCCGCTTCTCCACCCCGGCAAGACCACTGCCGCATGCCGGGTCGGCGCCGCCCAGGCCAAAGTCGGTCACCTCGATGCGCAGCATGCCACCAGCGTGCGACATCCAGACCTGAGCGTCGCGCGCACCCGAGTGCTTGGCCGCGTTGGTGAGCACCTCCGCCACGGCGAAGTAACAGGCGGTCTCTATCGGCGCTGGCAGCCGACCTGGCAGGTCGATCTCCGTTGACACCGTCAGCGGGCAGTCGAGGGCCAGCGCCCGGACAGCGTCGGCCAGACCACGGTCAGCGAGCACTGGCGGGAGCACCCCGCGGACTAGTTCGCGCAACTCGGTCAGCGCCCGCGCCGATGTCTCCCGCGCCTCCGCCACCAGCGCGATCGCGGCGTCCGGGCTCGTCAGGATCAGCCGTTCCGCGGCACGCAGGTTCATGCCGAGCGCGACTAGCCGGGCCTGCGCGCCATCGTGCAGGTCGCGCTCGAGCCGCCGCAGGTCAGCGGAGGCAGTGTCGACCGCGACGGCTCGGCTCTCGGTCAGCCGCTGCACGCGGCCGAGAAGCTCGGCATCTGGCGCCATCCCGAGCCATCGCCGCACCTGCGGGAACGTCTGCGGCGCGAGCCACACCCCGAGCGCGAGCAGCGCCAGCCCCTCGACCCCGGCGGCGTCGGCGGTATGCCACGTTGACACGAGCACAGCGCCGTACAAGATGCCGCCATAGGGAGTCCGCGCAAAGTCGAAACCGCCGCCCTCGGCCCAGGCCGCTAGCGCGAGTCCCATCAGGCCCAGGCCCACAATGCCCGCCGTCGCTGCCCTGGCTGCGAACTCAGGCCACTTCCGCAGGACGACCACCGTGCCCGCAAGCAGCAGCAGTGTCCAGCCAACTCCAGCGTCTGCACCGAGCCACAGATCCGGAGTGGCGAACGCCGCTGCAACGACCACTGCGGGCAGCAGCATGAGCGCCAGCAGCTGACCTCGAGGCTGCAGGTCTGACAGCCGGCCAAGCACGTGGCGCACTCGCGCCGATGTACCTTCTGCACTCCAGTAAAGCCACGAGCCGAGCAGGAGGAATACGTAAGCCTGCGGCAGTACGAAGTCGGCTTCGACGTCAGGGTTACCGACCATGGTCAGTCCGTAGGTGTTGATGCCACCGCCGACGTAGTCGCGCGCGACCATGAATCCGAACAGTCCGTAGAGGATCAGCACAACCGGAACGGCTCGCTCTGCCGGGCGCGGCCTGGCCACGAGGACGATCGCTGCCGCAAGCGGGATGAGCAGAGCCCACCACTGCAGATTGTTCCGCGCGAACAGCGGGTAGAGGGCGCTCAGCACGCTGACAGAGATCGCCAGTAGCGCCGCGCACCAGGCCAGCCCGCGAAGGCGCCCCGGTGGAGTCTTCGCGGCCCGGCCGCGCCACACCCGGATGACTGCGGCGACTGCGCCGACCGCCAGTATCGGCAGCACAAGGTCCTGCATCCGCACACTCACGCCACGTCCTCCTTGACGTCCGGACTAGCGAGCACGCCGGTGGTCCGCTGTGAGCTCCGGCAGACCTCCAGCTCCGCGCGACCGAGGAGCGCGTTGCGCTCAGCTGCCTGTGCGGTGCTCAGCCGGTCCGCTCCAGCCGACAGGTGAGCACGCGCGCCGACAGGCACCGCCCGGCACCTACTGAGCACCAGGGCGTCGTAGTGACGTTGCTGAACCATGCTCGGTCGCCCTTCCGGCGCCGCCCCCGTCGGGCTCGCCCGAGTCAACGGTGCCGCATGGCGGGCCGCCGCCGCGATAGACGCGTGCCTACTTTCGCCGGTAGGGATATGCCTACCAGCGCTGACTCGCGGCCGACAGCGCAATCCGGACGTCAGCGTGACGTCAACTGCCTCAGACCGCCGGCTCGCCCGCCCGCCACACCCCGGCGATCAAGGGCACGCCGGGCCGGTACGCCAGATACGAATGCGACGGCGCGTCGAGCATGATCAAATCGGCCCGTGCGCCGACGCCGAGGTGGCCGACGTCGGTGCGGCGCAGGGCGTGCGCCCCGCCTGCCGTCGCGGCCCAGACCGCCTCCGCCGTGGTCATGTGCATCTCCCGCACGGCGAGCGCGACGCACAGTGCCATGCTGGAGGTGTAGCACGACCCAGGGTTGCAGTCCGAGGCGATCGCCACCGTCACGCCGGCGGCCAGCAGCCGCCGTGCGTCCGGATACGGCTGCCGGGTGGAGAACTCCACCCCCGGCAGCAAGGTGGCGACGGTCCCGCCGGATGAGGCGAGCGCGTCGACATCCGCATCGGTCAGGAACGTGCAGTGGTCGGCCGATGCCGCCTCCGCCTCGACGGCCACTTGTACGCCTGGGCCCGGCCCGAGCTGGTTCGCGTGCACGCGCGCCTGGAGTCCCACGCCCTCCCCGGCCCGCAGCACCGTCCGCGCCTCGTCAGCCCCGAAGGCGCCCTGCTCGCAAAACACATCCACCCACCTGGCGTGCGGCGCGCATGCAGCCAGCATGTCGCCGCACACCAGGTCGACGTAGTCGGCCGGGTCATGCTCGAACTCCGGCGCTATGACGTGTGCCCCGAGGTAGGTCACTTCCGGCGTGAGCTCGGCGGCCAGCGCGACGGCCCTCGCCTCATCTGGCACTGTCAGCCCGTATCCCGACTTGCACTCGAAGGTGGTCGTTCCCTGCGCCAGCATTTCCGTCGCAAGCCGGGCTAGGTTCGCGCGCAGCTCGGCGTCGGTCGCCGCCCTGGTCGCCGCCACCGTGCTGCGGATCCCGCCCGCGGTGTAGGGCAGCCCCGCCATCCTGGCGGCGAACTCCTCGCCCCGCTCCCCGGCGAACACCAGATGCGCGTGC
>DATHQE010000009.1:0-2183 GCA_035483035.1 Streptosporangiaceae bacterium
GGTCAGTTCGTGCAGCAGCTGTTTAAACCACAGCTCATAGGTCTGATGGACGATGATGAACAGCAGCTCGTCGTGCGCTGGCGGGCTCACCTCGGGTACTTGCTGAGCCAGCAGCTGCGGGATCCGCAGATAGCTGCCGTACGTCAGCAGGCCGCCTTCCTCGCCGAAGTTGCGCCCAGTGGCTTCCGTCACGCCGGCCTGCCAGGTGACAAGGACTGGCTGCCGGGGGAAAAGTAGCGGAGCACTTCGGGGTTAGCGAGCGCATCTGGATCGGCGGCGTCGCCGACCGGCGTGCCCAGCAGGATCTTCCTGACCGGGACCTCGAGCTTCTTGCCGGACAACGTGCGCGGGATGCCGGGGACCTGGCTGATCTGGTCGGGCACATGACGTGGCGACAGCTCGGTGCGCAACAGTGACCTGATCTTGCCGATCAGCGCCTCGTCGACGGCGTATCCGTCAGCTGGCACCACGTAAAGAATGAGCCGTCCGTCCTGGCCGAGCTGGCCGGTGTCGACCACGAGGCTGTCGGCGACTTCGGGCAGGCGCTCCACCACCCGGTAGAACTCGCTGGTGCCCATCCGAACGCCGCCGCGGTTCAAGGTGGCGTCGGAACGGCCGTAGATGACGCAGCCGCCGTCGGGCAGGATCATGATCCAGTCGCCGTGCCGCCAGACCCCCGGATAGTCGGCGAAGTAGCTGGCCCGGTACCGCTCGCCAGCGGGGTCGTGCCAGAACCCGACCGGCATCGACGGCATTGGCTGGGTCAGCACCAGCTCACCGACCTCGCCCACGACCGGCTGACCCACCGCGTCGAAAGCCTCGACCTTGGCGCCGAGGCACGGGCCGGAGATGATCCCCGCGCGCACGGGGAGCAGTGGCGATGGCCCGACGAATCCGGTGCACAGATCAGTACCGCCAGACAACGAGCCGAGGATGAGGTCGGCCGACCCCGTTCCCAGCTCTTGATAGACCCACCGGAAACCTTCAGGTGGGAGCGGCGCGCCGGTGGAGCCGACGCCCCGCAGGGCGGAGAGATCATGCTCGTCGGCCGGCCGCAGGCCTGCCTTCAGGCAGGCCATCAGGTACGGGGCACCGGTGCCTGCGTAGGTCACGCCTGCCTGCGCCACCAGCCGCCAGAGCGCGCCGGTGTCCGGGTACACGGCACTGCCGTCATGGAGCACCACGGTGGCGCCGACGAGCAGGCCGCCGACCAGGTAGTTCCACATCATCCAGCCGGTCGTGGTGTACCAGAAGAAGGTGTCCGCGCTGGTCAGATCCTGATGCAAGGCGAGCGCCTTGAGGTGCTCCAGGACGATGCCGCCGTGGCTGTGCACGATTGGTTTCGGCAGGCCAGTGGTGCCGGAGGAGTACAGCACCCACAGCGGATGCGAGAACGGCACCTCAGCGAACTCAAGCTGCGCCTGGCTGGCGTCGGCTGGACCGAAGCCGTCCCAGCTGAGCTGCCGCACTCCGGCAGGCAGGCCGGCCAGCCCGATGCCGCTCCCGGTACCCGGGCCGGGGCCGGCGTCGAGGTAGTCCACCAGGATGACGGCGTGCAGGCCGGGCAGCTCGGCGGCGATCGCGGCCAGTTCGGGTCGCCGGTCGAATCGCTTGCCGCCGTAGGCGTAGCCGTCGACGCCCAGCAGGACCTTCGGCGAGATCTGGGCGAACCTGTCGATCACGCTGCGGGCCCCGAAGTCCGGCGAGCACGACGTCCAGATCGCACCCAGGCTGGCGGTCGCGAGCATGGCGATCAGGGCCTCGGGCGCGTTCGGCAGATAGGCCGCGACGCGGTCGCCCTGGCCGACGCCAAGCGCCGCCAGCCCAGCCCGAACCCTGGCGACCTGCGCCCGCAGCTCGCCGTAGCTGAGCTGACTGTCGCGCCCGGTCTCGGCGGTATAGCGGATGGCGATGAGGTCAGGCTCGGCGGCGGCCCGGTGCAGCGCGTTGCGCGCGTAGTTCAGCGTGCTGCCCTCGAACCACCGGGCGGACGGCATCGCGCCCGCCAGGACCGGCCCGTCGCCACGGTGACCGAGCACGCCGAAGAATTCCCAGATCGAGGTCCAGAACTCGGCCGGCGCGTCGACCGACCACTGCCACAGTTCCCGGTATCCGGTGGCGTCCGGATCGATCTGCGGGCCGCCCCGTCCGGCCAGCCAGCGCGCGTACCTGGTGATCTCCGC
>DATHQE010000010.1:0-5334 GCA_035483035.1 Streptosporangiaceae bacterium
CAGCCCAGCCAGGATCTGGCCCGAGGACTCCTGCTCGCCGATGACCTTGCGATAGCCACCGGCGCCGTCCGGGCCGACCGGGTTGCTCGGGTCGACGATCACCTTGCTCGCAAGCTGGCCGCCGTATTGGGCGATGAACTCGCGGAAGTCGGGGAGCCACACGGCGACCACCAGTACGTCGGCGCGTCCGACAGCCTCATCGACGGTCACTGCTTCGGCGTGGCCGTCGAGGCTGGCTGCGAGCTTCGCCGCGGTTTCGACGTCACGGCTGGTCAGCAGAATGTCCTGGCCGCCTGCCGCGAAGTGCCGCGCTAGCGTGCTGCCGATTGTGCCGGCGCCGATGACAGCAACAGTGCTGTCGGAAATAGTCATCTCTATCCGCCTTTCATGACGTGGATTTCTGGGCCCAGAGTCGCCGATCACCGGGCCTGTTCCTGGGCTGGCTCGGCCTGTGTCGTTGATACCCGCTCGTCCGCCTGGGACTGCGTGCGCTGCCTGGCCAGCGGCCCGCGTCGGAGCAGGACCCCGCCGACGACCGCGCCGCCGGCGAAGATGCCGGCGGTCCACCAGAACGCGGTGTCGTAGCCATGCGCCAGTGCGAGCCCGGTCAGGGCGTGTCGGCCGACGATCCGGGCCGCGGCAACATTGGCAGCTAGGTAGGAGGCGACGGCGCTGGCGAAGATGGTGTTCAGCAGGGACGTGCCGATGGACGCGCCAAGTTGCTGGCCGACGGTGACGGTCGCCGATGCCACTCCCGCGTCCTGCGGAACGACGCCGAAGGTGCCGGTGTTGATTGCCGGTGCGATCACCATGCCAATGCCGAGTCCAGCCAGGATCATCGGGCCGAGCACGCCCGCGCCATAGCCGGTGTGCGGGCCCAGCTCAGCCAGCCAGGCCGCGCCGCCTGCTGCGCCGAGCATGCCGACGGCGACCAGCGGTTTGGGCCCGACGCGCGGCATCAGCGCGATTGTGGACATATTGGCCGCGAGTATGAGGCCGGCGCTGAGCGGCAGGAACGCCACGCCGGTCACCAGCGGCGAGTAGCCCAGCGCCTGCTGAAGGTAGTAAGTCAGGAATAGGAACGTCCCGAATAGCCCGGCCGAGGCGATAAGCATCGAGGCGTAGGCGCCGCCCCGGTTGCGGTCGAGCACCACCCGTGGCGGCAGCAGCGGGTTCGCGGCCCGGCTCTGCCACAGCGCGAACAGCACGCCGAGCGCTACGCCGGCGGCCAGGAACCCGTACGTGGACGGGGCGTGCCAACTGTGCGCTGCGGCGTTGGAGAAGCCGTAGACAAGGCAGAACAGCGCGCCCGAGACCAGCAGCACGCCGGGAATATCCAGCTTTGGCTTGGCCGGGGATGCCTGGCGCTGCAGCAGCAGCGCGCCGCCAGTGAAGGCCAGGCCGGCGAAGATCAGGTTCACATACAGCGTCCACCGCCAGGACAGGTACTCGGTCAGAACGCCGCCGAGCAGCAGGCCTACGGCGCCGCCTGCCCCGGCGATCGCCCCGTAGATGCCGAACGCCCTGCCGCGGTCCTTTTGCCCAGTGAATGTCGTGGTCAGCAATGACAGCGCGGACGGCACTAGCAGCGCCGCGAACGCGCCCTGGCATGCCCGCGCGGTTATCAGCATCGTGAAGTTGACTGACGCGCCGCCGATGGCCGACACAACAGCGAAACCGACGAGGCCGACCAGGAACGTGACCTTCCGGCCTAGCAGATCAGCCAGCCTGCCACCGAGCAGCAGCAGACTGCCGAACGCCAGCGAGTAGGCGGTGACCACCCACTGCCGGTCCACCGTGGTGAAATGGAGCGCGCGCTGTGCCGACGGCAGCGCGATATTCATCACCGTGAGGTCGAGGACCACCATCAGCTGCGCGAGGGCGATCACGCCGAGGACGAGCCACCGGCGGCGGTCCCAGGCGCTGTCGGTGGAAGTGGTATCAGACATGAGCCCCGCGCTTCCTTCTTCGTCTAGCCGCGTTCAGGAGCCTCTCGGTGGTCACGAGCTGGTACTGCGAAGCGACCCGATGCACCTTCAGTAGCGCGGTCGGCCAGGAGGATCCCGACGACCGCTGCGACGTTTCCCTGCCAGCCGTGCTGAAGATCGCGCGCCAGCGGTACCCAACAGATCGCTGATGACTTGTAAAGTATGACGTACGACTTAGAAAAAGCTATGACGCACGGCAGACTTAGTCAAGGTGCATGGTGAAAGCAATGCCACGTCGGACCGACAGCCGCTCACGGATGATCCACGCTGCCGCGGAACTGTTCCGGCAACGCGGCTATCACGCCACCGCCTTCTCGGATGTGATCCAAGCCAGCGGGGCGCCGCGCGGATCAACCTACTTCCACTTTCCGGGCGGCAAGCAGGAACTGGCCCGCGAGGCCATCGCCCTAGCCGGCGATGAGATCGAGGAGTTGGTGGCCCTGGCGGCAGGCCGGGCCGACGGCCCCGGCTCGCTGGTGCGCGCGCTCGGCGACATTGTGGCGGCGCGCCTAGAAGGCTCGGACTATCGCAGTGGATGCGCCATCGCCACGATGGTGCTGGAGCTAGCTCCTGAGAATGAGGAACTCAGCGCCGACTTCGAGGCTGTCTTCGGACGGTGGCGGGCGGCCCTGGCCCGCCAATTCGAGGCATGGGCCATTGCCCCCAGCCGGGCAATCGGCCTGGCTGACCTAGTGATGTCCGCGTTCGAGGGTGCCCTGATCTTGAGCCGAGCCGGCCGCAGCACCGGACCTTTCAAGACCACTGTCCAGGCTGTCGCTGAGGTCATTGATCATGAGCCGCGCCAGCCAGGCGCACCCACCTAGCAGCTAGCCGACCACCAGCACGATTTCCGCACACGTGACCGTTCTCGCTGGCTCGCTGCGTCGCCGCGATCTCGGCGAGCGGGGAAGGTCTGCGCGACCTGGAACTCGAAACTACAGATTGGCGGCAGGGCGGCCCGGTTCGCTGCCCAGTCGCTTGGCGAACATGTTGTGTGGCGGTGGCGGGCCGCCGAGCGCGTTATGCCGGGCCGGCGTCCGCAGCGACACCATCCGCCGCCAGCCACCCAGCCGCTCGTAGAGGTACACGGCCTGAATGCCCGCCGCCAGCAGGGCTGACTTTGTCCTGGACCAGCCCAGGATGCGGCTCAGGTGAGACATCACCGCTGTGCTGACGTCGCGATAGATGGCGATCTCGGCCAGCGCGGTCGCGCGCAGCGTGCGCTGGATGAAATCCGCATGACCGGCCGTAGCAAGCCGCAGCAATTCTTCGTGGCAGTACGCCAGGTGGTTGTCCTCGTCCTTGGAGATCATCCGAACGGCGCGGCCGATGTCCGGCCGACCGCCGGCGCTTTTGCACAGGGCTTGCATCTGCTCCGAGGCGCGCTGCTCGGTGACCCGGCTGTGGGCTAGGTAGGCGACGATATCTTGTTCGGTCAGCTCCTCGTCGGCACGCAGTCGGCTGTGGGCCAGCCCGATGCCGGCTGACTCCAGCCGCATGGTGTAGTCCGTCTCAGGCGGCACGACGACCGGATTCAGCCCACGCTGGCGCAGCAGGGCATTGAAGATGCGGCCGTGTTTGTCCTCGTCGGCGCCATGCCGGGCAATCTTCGGCGCTAGGTCCTGCTGCGGTCTGGGTACAAGCGCCGCGATCCGGCCGTTCTCCCAGCCGCCCTGGGCCTCGCCGCGGGCAGCGATGGAGCAGAACAGCTGGAAAGCCTCGTCATCAGCGAAGATCTCACTGAAGATCGTTCTGGCAGTTGGCATTTCGATATCACCTCAAAGCAGGCGAGAACAGCCGCGTCGCATTTCCTCGCTTCGTGGCCCTGTAGTGAACACTCGCGCACGCGCAGGCGACTTGTCGTCACTCGAAACGGGCGATCTCGATGCTCGCATCTGACCTGGCCTGTCCGGGCAGTTCGGTTGTCGGCGGACAGAACAGCCATTCTGGACCGCTTGCTCGGCACTGCATGTTCGGCTCGTTGTAGCTTGCGCTCATGCCCAGATCGTTGAGCAGCGTTGCAGTCGGTCTGACCCGGCCTGAGATCTCCGGAGGGTGAAACGGTGGATGTGCTGCTGACAGACGCGGACATCGTCTCGATGGCGCCCGGCGCCGAGCCAGCCAGGTCGATGCTGATCCGGGATGAGCGGATCGCGGCGGTCGGGTCGGCTGAACGGGTGCGCGCGGCGGCGAGTCCAGGCGCGCTGGTGGTGTCGCTGGATGGGGCGGCCGTTATCCCCGGGCTAATCGACGCGCATTGTCACCTGTGCGACGTGGGCTACCTGGCGTCGGGCGCGGATTGCAGTCAGCCGGCCGCGCCGGATATCCCGGCGATCGTCGGGCGGATGCGGGCTGCGGCAGCCGGGACGCCGGAGGGGTCTTGGGTGACCGGTAGCGGGTATGTGGAGTACAAGCTTCGCGAGGGTCGGCATCCGACCCGCGCCGAGCTCGACGACGCTGTGCCGGGCCGGCCAGCGATCTTGTTTCACACCTCGCTGCATGCTTGCGTGCTCAACACGCCCGCGCTGAGGGAGGCCGGGCTCGATGATCGGCAGCCTGACCCGCTGGGCGGCCGCTTTGGGCGGGATCGTGAGGGCCGACTGGACGGATTGGTCTACGAAGGGCCGACGTTCACCTTGCTGTGGGGCGGCTTGCGGCGGGACATGGGGCGGATGAGTGCCTCCCAGCGGGCCGGCCTCGTAGCCAGGGCGGCGCGGCACTTCGCAGCAAGGGGTGTCACCGCAGCGTGCGATGCGGACACCCGCCGAGAGTCGCTGACCGCGTATGCAGAGGCCGACGAGCAGGGTGTCCTCGGCGTGCGGATCGCCGGGCTGGTGGTGCACGACGAGGCGGACTGGCTACTTGGGTCCGGGCTGCGCGGGCGCCGCTCGTCGCGGCTGGCCGCCGAGTCGGTGAAGATCTGGGCCGACGGCGGGATGAGCAGCCGCACCGCAGCCATCTACGGCAGCTACCCGGTCCCGCCCTACGGCTCGGGGATCATGTACTTCTCGCCCGATGAGCTGGCCGCCATGGTGGGGGAGCTCGACGGCCGCGGGCTGCAGGTATGCATCCACGCGCAGGGGGACCGGGCGATCGACGCCGTCCTGGACACCTACGCCACGGTCCTGAGCGGCAGCCTGGGGAACCCGCTGCGGCACCGGATCGAGCATGGCGGATCGCTGTTCGCGCCGCTGGCGGCACGGGCCGCAGCCCTAGGGCTCGCGGTGGCGGCCCAGCCCGGGATGCTGTCGGTGCTCGGTGACGGGTTCGCCGAGGCGCTGCCGGAGCGCAGCGATGAGCTGTTCGCCTACGCGTCCTGGCGGCGGGCCGGGATCCGGGTCGCCGG
>DATHQE010000011.1:0-17534 GCA_035483035.1 Streptosporangiaceae bacterium
ACGCCCACGGCTACCTGACCCGTGACGGAACGTCGCCGCTGGAGTTGCTGGCCGCTCTGCTATTTGCCAGGCGTGGGCGAGGTCACGCGGGCGACCGCGGCCTGAGCGATTCTCTCGGTGGCCTGGTTGGGGAAGGGCCAGACCGCGCTGACGTTGATCTCGCACAGAACGTAGGTGTCGTCGCCATCTGCTGTCTTCGGCCCGTAGAGGAAGTCGGCGTCCCAGATGGCGGGCAGGGCGAAGGTGTCGATGCCGAGGAGCTGCTTCATCTGCGGGATCCACTCCTGTTCCACCGACCGCTTGAGCGCGCGGTAGGCCGGAGCGTCGGGTCCTTCGGCGGCGGACGCCGGGGGGACCCGCCGGGCGGGGGCGGCGGCCGGTTCCAGCAGCCCCGTCGGCCACTGATGCAGGAAGCCTGCGACCTCGTCGTGCACGAAATAGCACCGGATTAGCCCGTCGGCGAGCCGCTGCTGGTAGGGCTGATCGACAAGACATCCCGACCAGGCGAAGTACTGCTCGCAGCGGTCCAGGAACTCGCGGAGTCGAAGCTGCTCGGACCGTGCCCCGTCCGTCTCCATAGCGTGCCGCACCCGGACGAGAACATCGGGATCTGGCGGGTCTGCGCTGGCGATCGACTCCGCCAGTTCGACTTTCCACACGCCGTTCCCGCCGTTGCCACGCGCCTGCTTCAGGACACGAATGCCGTCTTTGGCCAGGGCCGCGGGAAACCTTGCCCGGAAGTCGGCGGCGTCTGAGTAGAGATCAGTATCGGTTCCCCAGCCGAGATCGCGGGTCCGGTACAGCACTTCCTTGGTCCCGAGCGCGGCGATCACATCCGGGTGAGCCGAGACCCAGGCCCCGTTGGCGGCGGCTGCCCGCAGGAGTGCATCTAGCTGGGACCGGTTCGCTCCGTCCTGGATCGGGTTGACCCATACCAGGATTCCGTCGAGACCGAGCAGCTGGCCGCGGACCTCGTCGACGGCATCATCTTGATACACGACCGGTTCGACCGTTACGCCCAGCCGCCGGAGCGCGGCCGCAAGCGGCTTAAGTCGCTGGGTCCTGACAGTGGAGTACGGGTCTTCGGCCCGGTTCCCGCGCCACAACAGCCCGATCTTGGAACCGGCTTCACTGTCCATATCAGCGGTCATGGCCCCAGTAGTCTCACGGTCTGATCGGCTGCGCGTGCCAACCAAGGGTACTGAGACACCTCGGGTAGCAGTGCCTGCTGGTCAGTGCGGGCCGGCCGGCTGGGCGTGGCGCGGCAGTAGCGGAATGGCTAGGCAGCTCAGCACGCCGATGGCAGTGACGGTGAGCAGGCTGAGGGTCATGGCGTGCGCCGGGCCGCCGGCTAGGGCACCGAAGTAGATGGTGGTGATGACGGCCGCGCCGATGGCGTTGGCCAGCTGCTGGATGGAGCTGAGCGAGCCGCTGGCGCTGCCGGCCTCGGTCGGGTCAATGTCGCCGATGGCAATGTCGTAGATGGTGGAGAACGTGGCGCCCATGCCTAGGCCGATGAGGGTCATGGCCGGGGCGAGTTCGGCCGCGCTAGCTGCCGTGCCGGAGTGCGCGACGATGGCTGCCAGCACGCCTACGCCAACCACCGTCACGACGATGCCGGCCAGGCTGAGTCGGCGGCCGAGCCTGGTGAGCAGGTTCCTGCAGGCCACTGACGCGATGACGATGCCGACGGCGGTCGGGGCGAACCCGGTCACTGCGGCCCGTTCCGGGGTGTAGCCGATTCCCCGCTGCAGGAACAGTGAGACTGCGTAGAGCAGCCCGGAGACGGTGGCGAAGTAGATCAGGCCGAGGATGAGCCCGGCGGTGAACCCCCGGTTGCGCAGCAGCGACGGCCTGATCAGCGGCGCCGTCGCGGTCCGCTGGCGCTGGGCGAAGGCGGCGAAGAAGATGATCCCGGCGGCGAGGGCGGCGATCGGCGCGGCGGTCCACCCGTCGGTGGACCCCTGGATCAGGCCGAACAGCAGGCCTAGCATGCACGCCGCGAGGAGCGCCGAGCCCAGGGTGTCGATGCTCACCGCGTGGTCGCCGACGTCGCGCGGAAGTAGCCTGAGGCCGGCGGCCAGCCCGGCCGCGCCCAGCACGATGTTGATCAGGAATATGGGCCGCCAGCTCAGCCCGAACAGATTGGCGTCGATCAGCAGGCCGGCCAGCAGCGGACCGCCGACCGCCGACAGCCCCAGGATCGGGCCGAAGGCGCTGAACGCCTTGCCGATGTGCTCGCGCGGGAAAACCGAGCCGAGTATGCCGAAGCCCTGCGGGATCAGCAGGGCGCCGAACGCGCCCTGGACCAGCCGGGCCACGATGATCGAGGGCGGATCCCAGGCCAGGCCGCAGGCCAGCGAGGCCGCGGTGAACCCGGCGATGCCGATCAGGAAGGTCCGGCGGCGGCCGTACTTGTCGCCCAGCCGCCCGCCGGTGACGAGCAGCACTCCCAGCGCCAGCGCGTAGCTGGCGCCCAGCCACTTGATCAGGCCGGGCCCGCCGTGCAGCGAGGAGCTGATGGTCGGCGCAGCGATGGTGGTGATGGTGGAGTCGAGCAGGTCCATGATGTCCGCGACCAGGACGATGCCGAGGACAATCCATGCCGTTGCGGGCAGCCTGGATGCCTCGCCGGCCGGGTTAGGGGACGTGTGTACGGTCATCGGAATCTCCTGTGGTGGCCGGGCTGTGGGCCCCCTTTGGGGGAACCACGCGGGGTTGTCTTCCGGAGCCGGCCTGCTCAGGCGACCGCGCCGCCCTGTTGTGGGCCGGTGCTAGCTGCTGGGCTTGTTCGGTGGGGGTGGTGGGCCGCCGGTTGAGGTAGCGGTAGGTAAAGGCGCTGCCTGCGGCCAGGGCGAAGGCAGTGATGGCTAGGGCGAGGCTGTAGCCGTTGTCGAAGGCACTGGCGGCGGCGGCTAGCAGGGCGTTGGCTTGGCCGGCAGGGAGGTGGCCTGCGGCGGCGCGGGCTTGGTCGATGCCGCTGGCAGCTGGAGCGGGGGCGCCTGCGGGGAGCCGGATCGTCCTGGCATATGTGGCCGTGAGGATGGTTTCCAGGACGGTGATGCCGGCGAGGCTGCCTAGCTCGTAGGAGACCGACTCGATAGAGGAGGCCATGCCGGCGCGCTGCGCTGGGGCGCCGCTGATGATCGCCGCAGAGGCTGCGACCATGACGACGCCGAGGCCCGCGCCGGCCAGGACGAGGCCTGGCGCGATCCATGCAGGGCTCCGGCCGCCGCCCAGCAGGGGGACCGCACCCGGGGTCAGCAGCAGGGTGACCAGGACGCCGAGGGCGCCCAGGACCAGGCCGCCGCTGATCAGCGGGCGCGCCCCGGTGCGGTGGAGGAGGCCGCCGGCCAGCACGCCGACGGGCAGGGAGCCGGCCGCGAACGCTGTCACGATAAGGCCCGCATGCAGGGGGGTCAGGCTCACGACGAGCTGCAGGCGCTGGGTGAGGACCAGATCGATGCCGGCGGTGGCGGCCATCGCCAGTGCAGCCGCGATCACCCCGGTGAGCAGGCTCCGGTTGCGGAACAGGGAGAGGTCGATCAGCGGGTAGGGCTGGCGGCGCTGGCGGCGTACGAACATCCAGGACCCAGCGGCTGCGGCCAGCAGGGCGAGGATGATCGCCTGCGGCACCGGGTCGGGCCTGGTGGCTTCCTGGATGCCGTAGACGAGGCCGACCAGGGCGACCATAGCCTGCAGGGAGGCGATGAGGTCCCACGGGCGGTCGCGGTGGCCCGAGCCGCCGGGCACGAGAGCGACCGTAGCGGCCACGGCGAGCAGGACGACGGGGATGTTCAGGAGGAAGACCGAGCCCCACCAGAAGTGCTGGAGCAGCAGGCCGCCGACAATGGGGCCTAGTGCGGCGCCGAGGGCAGCCATGGTTCCCCAGACGCCGATGGCGATGCCGCGCTCGTTCTCGTCGTCGAAGGTGACGCGGATCAGTGCCAGCGTGGCGGGCAGCATCGCCGCCGCCCCGACTGCCAGGAAGGCCAGGGCGGCGATCAGGACCGGTGCGGAGGGGGCGAACGCGGCCAGGAAGGAAGCGGCCGCGAACAGGGCCAGGCCGGTGAGGAACATCCGCTTGTGGCCGATGCGGTCTCCGAGCGTGCCCGTGCCGAGCAACAGCCCGGCCATCACCAGCGGGTACGCGTTGACAATCCACAGCTTCTGCGCGGCGTCGGCCTTCAGGGCGCTGGTCAGGGTGGGCAGGGCGGTGTAGAGCACCGTCGTGTCCACCGAGACCATCAGCAGTCCCGCCGACACGGTGGCCAGGACCAGCCAGCGTTGTGTTTTGCGCATGGTGCACCTAGGGCTTCCGCGCGGGGATGGATTGTGCGAGCTGGGGCAGGGTGCGTCAGGCCGGTGGCTCGGCGAGCGCGGCGATCCTGCGGATGATGGCTTCCTTGACCTCGGGGGTGAGCGGGGCCGGCCTGGTTGCCTCGAAGAGCCACAGGCCGTCGGCGGCCAGCCGCGCGAGGAACAGGTCCAGCTGCGCCGGATCGGGCACCGGCGGCTGGGGCACCCAGCGCGCCATCAGGTCGTTCCACACATTCGCCAGCTCGGAGCTGGTTGCGGACTCCACCATGAACGCCAGGTCCGCCTTGCTGGTTGAGCCGTGCGCATTGACCCGGATATAGGCCGCTGCGCGCTCCTGCGCCGTCGACTGCTCCAGCGGCTTGCCCAGCTCTGCGAGCAGCTGCTCCTCCCACGTTTCGACCAGGTGCCGCTGGATCGCTAGCAGCAGGGCGTCGCGGGTGGGGAAGTGGTACATGAGCCCGGGCTTGGTCAGGCCTGCCTCCTCGGCCGCCGCCTCCAGGGTCAAGGCGGTGATGCCGTGCTGCTCGGTCACCCGCACCGCGGCCTGCAGAATCTGGAGCCTCGAACTTGGTCGCATGCCGTAACTATACCATCCAGAAGGTAAAGTTACGACCGGGACCGGAAGGCGATGCGCCGTCTAGTCCGCCGCGTGCTCCTGCAGCTCCTCGGCCAGGAACTGGTCCCAGGTCCTGACCCCTTCGGTGTGCGCTGACTGAGGGAGAAGAGCGCCGTTGCGGACGGCCTTGCTTCCGGGTACCGGAATAGGCACCACCCACTTGCGCTGATGGGTGGCCGCCAGGTAGCTACGGAACAGGTGATGCCAGCTCGATACTTCCGGTCCTGACATGTCCGGGGCCCGGCCGACGGCGTCGCCGAGCGCGAGCTCGACGAGGCGGGCCGCGATCTCAGCGGAATCCACCGGCTGGACATGAAAGCCCCGCGGCACCGGTGCCAGCAGCGGGAACTTCGCTAGCTTTCGGGAATTCTCGAAGCAATAGTTATAAAACTGCGTGGCCCGCAGGATCGTCCACGGCAGGCCGCTGTCCGCCACGATCTGCTCGACCTTGAGTTTCGTCTTGACGTAACCCCACGGGGCCATGGCGTCGATGCCGACGATGGACGGCTGCACAAAGTGCGGGGAGCCGGCTTTGGCCGCCACCGCCAGCAGGTTCATTGTCGCCTCAGCGTCGCCCTTCGTGCTGGTCGCGCAATGGATGATGACCCCGACGCTATCTACGGCCCTATCGATGCCCGCTCCGCTGCGGAGGTCTCCCGTGAAGAAGGCGACCTGGGGCGGAGTGTCGCGCCGGTGGCGGGCTAGCACTCGCACGTCGCAGCCGGAGTCGAGTAGCAGCGCAACGACGGATCGTCCCAGACGGCCGGTGCCGCCGGTGACGAGAACTAGCGATGTCATGACCTTCACCACCTTCACGCCGACCCGCGTCGTGGGCCGGTTACGTCTGCGCGATTTGGTTAGTCTCGCCTGCGTCACATCGGGAGGGTCTGGCCGGTCACTTCTATGACCGGCTACGACGAGAGAATGTGACCGATGGACGATCATGAGGTGCTCGCGGAACGGTTCGAGGCTCATCGGACCCGGTTGAGGGCGGTCGCCTACCACACGCTCGGCTCGGCGAGCGAGGCCGATGACGCCGTTCAGGAAGCCTGGCTACGGCTCAGCCGTTCCGACTTTGGCAGCATCAAGAATCTCGGCGGCTGGCTGACCACGGTCGTCGCCCGCGTATGCCTGAACATGCTGCAGGCGCGCCGAGAGGAGCCGGTCGGCATGGACCTGCCCGAGCCAGCCGTGAGCGACTCCGGTGGCATTGACCCCGAGCAGGAGGCGCTGCTTGCGGACTCCCTCGGTCCCGCGCTGCTGGTTATCCTGCAGACGCTGGCCCCCGCCGAACGGCTCGCGTTCGTCCTACACGACATGTTCGCCGTCTCATTCGACGACATCGCACCTATCGTCGGGCGCTCGGCCGCCGCTGCCCGACAGCTGGCGAGCCGCGGCCGCCGACGGCTCCAGGGCGTGACTCCGGTCCCTGGCACCGATCTGATCCGGCAGCGCGAGATCGTTGATGCGTTCCTCACCGCCGCGCGCGGCGGCGACTTTGACGCGCTGCTTGAGGCACTCGACCCGGACGTCGTGGTGCGCTCCAACGGCTCCGAGGTGGTCCGCGGCGCGGCGACGGTGGCCGGGCGTGCGTTCCCCTTCACGCGAACGGCCCAGATCGCCGTACCGGCGCTGATCACCGGAGCCGTCGGCCTCGTCACGGCCGCCCACGGGAGACCGATCACGATCGTAAGGTTCACGATCACTGGCGCGAAGATCGCCGTGATCGACCTTCTCGACGATCCCCGCCTCATCGCCGAAGCGGACCTGGACATCCTCGGCCGCTAGGCGTGCCGGGCAGGCTGGTAGGTGAGGTACACGACGCCGCCGTCGACAGCCTGCGGGTCGCACAGGTGCATGGGCTTCTTGTCGCTGGTCGCGCCGAAGAGGCGCTCGCCAGCCCCGAGCACGACAGGGAAGACCTTGAGCCGTAGCTCGTCGACCATGTCGTGCTCGATCAGCGTATGTACGAGCTGGAAGCTGCCGGCGACGACGATGTCCCCGTCTATCTGCTGCTTCAGCTCCGACACCGCGTTCAGTACGTCGCCCCTGAGCACCGTCGAGTTACTCCAGGAGGGACGTTCGAGGGTCGAGGACACGACGTACTTGGGCACAGTGTTCAGCCGGTCGGCCAGTTCGCCGTTCCGGGATGGCCACCGCGCCGCAAGCCACTCGTAGCTGCGTCGGCCCAGCAGGAAGGCTCGGGCGGCCATTGCCTCGTCGAGCGCAAGCTTGGCAAGACGCGGGCTGTTCCCGATCAGGCCGACCCAGCCGCCGACCCGGAAGCCCTCGTCACCGGCCGGGTCCTGGATGACTCCGTCGAGCGAGACGTTCTCGCTCACGACGATCTTTCCCATTTCGGTTCTCCTTCTGATTGGTGTTGTCCGCTACCGCCGCGCCGCAGCAGCGCTGGCGGCAGGGTCGGGCGCTGGCAGCTCATGCGTTGTTTCCCGAGGCCGGCCGGGCAGCAGGAGCGCCAGCGCCAGCCCGATACCGGCCAGCACAGCGCACGCCACGAAAGCAGACTGGTAGCCCGCGGCCAGCGCGACGAGCGGGTTCGCGGTCTTGTGTGCTGCCAGGTAGTGCTGGGAGCGCGAGACGGCAGCGGTCGTCACGATGGCCACGCCGAGCGCCGTGCCGATCTGCAAAGCCGTGTTGCTGAGGCCCGACGCGAGCCCGGCCTCATGCTCGGCGACCCCTGCCAGCGCCGCGACAGTGGCGGTCACGAAGGCCAGGCCGATCCCCAGACCGCACAGCAGCAGCCCAACGAAGATGTCGGGGAAGTAGCTGCCAGGTACGGAAACCTGCGTGAGCACGAGCGACCCCGCCGCTATGGCCGCCATGCCGGTCGCGGCGACGGGGCGGAAGCCGGCCTTGCCCACCGCGGCCTGGCCGACGATCGCGCCAGCGGTAGCCCCGGCCGCAAGCACCACGGAGCTGACGCCGAACTTGAGGGCCGAGTAACCGAGCACCTGCTGGGCGTAGAGCGTCAGGACGAACGGCATGCCGACCGCGACGGTGCCGATAAGGACCGTCAGCGCGTCCGCGCCGGCGAGCGTCCGCGAGCGGAAGATCCGCAGGGGTACCAACGGAACGGGGTGGCGCGACTCGATCAGCGCGAAAGCGGCGAGCAGCGCGGCCGAGCCGGCGAGCGGCAGTATTGTTCGCGCGTTGCCCCAGCCGGTGCTAGGTGCCTCGACGACCGCGTAGACGAGCAGGACCAGCGCGCCGGTGATGGTGAGCGCCCCGGCGGGGTCGTAGCTTCGCCTGGTCAGCACGGCCCGGCTCTCGCTCAGCAGCACGCGCGACAGCACGAGCGCGACCAAGCCGACGGGGATGTTGATGAAGAAGATCCATCGCCAGCCGGGTCCGTCGACGAGCGGGCCGCCGATCAGCCATGCCGTCGTGGCGCCGACGCCGCCCAGCGCGCCCCAGATCCCCAGCGCCTTGTTGCGCTCTGTGCCCTCGGTGAAGGTCGTGGAGATGATCGACAGTGCGGTCGGGGTCATGATCGCTGCGCCGGCGCCCTGGACGACCCGGGCCGCCAGCAGCGCCCCTGGCGACCAGGACAGCCCGCACAGCAGCGACGCAGTCGTGAAGAGCACGACACCGGCCATGAACACCCGCCGTCGCCCGAGCAGGTCAGCCGCTCGCCCTCCAAGCAGCAACAGGCCGCCAAAGGTGAGCGCGTAGGCACTCAGCACCCATTGCAAGCCCTGCTCCGAAAAGCGCAGGCCGACGCCGATCGAGGGCAGCGCCACGATCGTGATCGTTCCGTCCAGGAGCACCATGAAAAACGCGCCACACAGCAGTGCAAGCGCCCACCAGCGGCGCGGATCGAGAACGGCGGACGCCACCTGCCCGGCCGACGCGGACGATTCCATCGTGAACCTCCCAAGGTCATTTCCAGCTGCCGCGGCACGATCCGGCGGGGCGAATCGTCCGGGCGGTCCGTGGTGAATACACCGCGCCAGAGGGAAACTGGGCGCCCGCGAGCCGCCCCGTTCCGTCCGTGGGCGGTGTCTATACCGGGTGGGACCACCATGTGGTGCAAGAAAGGAAGGCGCGCAGGATGGTGACAGCCGATTTGCTCACCCGGGCGCGGGCTGGGGATGGCGAGGCGTTCCGGGAGCTGGCCGAGCCGCACCGGCGGGAGCTGCAGGTGCACTGCTACCGGATGCTCGGATCCTTCCTGGACGCCGAGGACGCCGTTCAGGAGACGATGCTGGCCGCGTGGCGAGGCATCGGCGGCTTCACTGAGGAACGCGCGTCGCTGCGCACCTGGCTGTACAAGATCGCCACAAACCGGTGCCTCAACGCGCGCCGCGCAGAGAGCCGACGCCCGGCCACGGAGTGGGACATGTCTCAGTTCGAAGCGCCCGTGCCGACGCCGCGCGACGAGCCAGTCTGGCTGCAGCCGTTCCCTGATGCCGTCGTCGAAGGCGCCGTCGACGTGCCGCTCGGGCCGGAGGCTCGCTACCAGCAGACCGAAGCCATCTCGCTGGCATTTGTGACCGCTCTGCAGGCGCTGCCGCCGCGCCAGCTTGCCGTCCTCATCTTGCGCGATGTCCTCGGATTCCGCGCCAGCGAGGTGGCAGGCATGCTCGAGGTGACAGTCGAGTCGGTCAACAGCGCCATCAAGCGAGCCCGCGCCAGTCTGCAGCGCCTGCAGCAGCCGTCCGCCGACCACAGGCCGCCGCCCGCCGCAGGCACGCCTGCCGAGGACGCGATCGTGGCCAAGTTCGCCCGCGCTTGGGAGTCTGCCGACCTCGACGCGCTGGTGGCCCTGCTGACCGAAGACGTCTTCATTGCGATGCCTCCGATGCCCTTCGGATACGAGGGCCGTGACGTCGTGGCCCGCTTCTGCGCCAGCCTGTTCGGCGGGGGCCGCAGGTTCGACCTCGTGCCGACGCGAGCCAACGGCCAGCCCGCGTTCGGGGCCTATCTGCGCGCCCCGGCCGGCATCCGCCACGCGACCGCGTTCTACGTGCTGACCCTTGCAGGCGATCGGGTCTGCGCCGCGACCCGGTTCGACAGCACCGTGCTGCCATGGTTCGGGCTACCGCGATCGCTCCCTAGCCGATAGCCAGCTCCCGCGCCAGGATGCGCGCGGCACCGCATCGCTCAGACCGTCCGGGTCGCACGCCAGCCCGATGCCGCGGCGCGGTCCGGCTGGGCCTAGGCACCGGGGAGTGCGACCTCGCACCAGACAACCTTGCCGCCATCGGCGGCATAGTGGCCCCAGGAATCGGCCATGAAGTCAAGCAGCAGCAGCCCTCGTCCGTGATCGCCGGTGACATCCGCTTCCAGGAGCGCCGGAAGGGCGGGGTTGGCATCCCAGACCTTGATCACCAGGCTGGCATCGGCGAGTTGCAAGGTAAGGCAGATCATCTGCTGACTCTTGTGCTCCTGGACGGCGGCATCGCTCGACGCCTGAACCGCGTTGGTGACCAGCTCGGACAGCAGCAGGAGCGCTGGGTCGGCCACCTCCTCGACCTCCCACTGGCGCAGCATTTGCCGGAGTACGCGCCGCGCCCAGGGCACCGAGGAGGGCAGGGGCGCCAGCCGCAGGAGCCGGGACCCCAGAACGCGGCCCGGTGCCGGGCTCACGGCCGTGGCACCGGCGTCATGTCCGGCGAACCGTGTCATTAGCTCCTGCGTCATGAGAATTTCCTTCCCAGGGGGGACGGATTCGGGCCCGCAGCGGACAGCCAGAGGCTGGGGGACAGGGCCGGCACCGGGGGAACACTGGACTGGGGCGAGGTTCCAGTGAAGTGCCGGCCCTGTTCTGGGTGGGGACGGCCTCGCTACCAATGCTTGCGCGCGGGGGCGCTCCGGTCTGCGCAGCTAGTGGCCCACTTGCCTGCCGGCTGGCCGGGCATCCCGTTACCTGCTAGCGGCAATGGCAAGACAGCCTCAGTAATGCAGGCTGGGTTCATGCCTGTCCGATGCCTCATCGTCGACGACAACCACGACTTCCTGCGGGCCGCGAGCCACCTGCTCGAGCGCGAGGGGATCAGCGTGGTGGGCGTTGCATCGACCGGAGCCCAGGCATCGCGGGCCTGCCAGGAGCTCAAGCCGGACGTCGTCCTCCTCGACATCGACCTAGGCGAGGAGACCGGCTTTGAGGTCTCTGACCAGCTCGCCGGCACGGCCGGCCAAGGGCTGCCCCGCGTGATCCTGATCTCCGCCTACTCCACGGACGACGTCGAGGACCTGATCGCGGACACCCCGGCAGTGTCGTTCCTTGCTAAGGCGAGCCTGTCGGGGACCGCCGTCCGCGGTATCTTCGCCCGTGCAGGCGGCTCGGACCAGGCGGATCCTCAGCGCGACTCGAGGTAAGCGATCACCGCGAGCACGCGACGGTGATCGTCCTCTGTCTCGGGCAGCTGCATCCGGGCGAGGATGTTCCGGACATGCTTCTCGACGGTTCCCTCGGCGATCCACAGCCGATGCGCGATGCCAGCGTTTGAGAGGCCCTCGGCCATGAGGGCCAGTACCTCGCGTTCACGCTCGGATAGCCGATCGAGAGAGTCATCGCGGTGGCGGAGCGCAACCAGCTCCTGGACCAGCGCCGGGTCGACGACAGCCCCGCCCGCCGCGATCCGGCCGACGGTGTCGGTGAACTCGGCCACGTCGGTCACCCTGCTCTTGAGCAGGTAACCGACGCTCTGACCAGCGGCCAGCAGCTCGAGTGCCTGGTCGACCTCGGCGTGCGCCGAGAGGACCAGAATCCCGGTCGCGGGGAATTCTGCCCGGATCTGCCGAGCTGCTTCGAGACCCTCGGTCAGAAAGCCAGGCGGCATCCGGACATCGATGATGGCCAGGTCGGGTCGGTGCTCGCCAACCAGGGCCAGCAGCCCCGGAGCATCGGCGGCCTGGCCGACAACGTCGAACCCGGATCGCTCAAGCAGGCTCGCGATGCCCTCGCGCAGGAGCGTGTCATCATCTGCCAGGACGATCCGGTTGCGTCTTTCGTCCATTACGTCTCGTCACCATCGTGTCACACTGAGTATCCTTGATCAGATTACCGGCCAGTTCCCGCCGGTCAGCGAGACGGGCATTGGGGACACGGGTGGTGGGGGCACCGCGCATGGGGGAAGCGACTACGCGCGACGGGCGTGCAGGCGGCAGCCTTGTCAGGCGAACCGTGGCCGTGAGCGTGCTGCTTTCAGCGGTCATCGGAGCGGCGTTTTTCTTGCTCGCGGTGGCGATCGACGCGCTGCGGAACTCGGAAGCTCGCGCCAATCACGCGCTGGAGGTGCTGGTCGCTGCGAACCGCCTCGAGCGGCTGGTCATCGACGTCGAGACGACCCAGCGCGGGTTCATCATCACCGGCGAGACCGACTTCCTGTTGCCGTGGCACCAGGCCCGCACGCTATTTACGCAGGAGGCTGCCGAGCTGGAACGGCTGGCCACCGCGGGAGACTCAGGGCAGGGCAACCGAGCACACCAGATCACCGAAGCCGGGAAGGCGTACATCAGGGATTACTCGATCCCGCTCGTCGCGACGGCACAGCGTGACCTGAAGTCTGCCCGGACTGCCGCGGTGACCGAGGAGGGGAAGCAGCGGATCGACGCGCTGCGGGCGAAGTTCGAGCAGTTCATGGCGCACGAAGACCAGATCTTCGAGAAGGGACAGGATCGCGCCGACGCCTCAGCTAACCGGGCGCTCGTGGTGGCGTCCGTCAGCGTAGCTGGCTCGATCGTCCTCATCCTGTTTTCCGGCGGCTACCTGACCCGGTCGGTCGTCCAGCCAGTTCGCCGGGCATCCGGGATGGCAGGCCAGCTAGCAGGCGGGGATCTGACCGTGCGAATGCCCCAGACCGGACCCGGCGAGGTAGGTCGCCTAGAACAGTCATTCAATAGCATGGCTGACTCGCTGGAGACGAGCCGCGATGAGCTGGCTCGCGTAGCGGAGGAACAAGCAGCTCTGCGGCGCGTCGCGACACTCGTTGCGCGCGGGATCTCCCCGCCCGAGGTGTTCGGCACGGTGGCAGCCGAGACCGGCCACGTCCTCGGCGCGGCGACCACCGCAGTGGTCAGGTTCGAGCGGCCCGGCATCGCGACCGTGGCTGGCTCCTGGGATAAACCAGGCACCCAGGGCCTCGCCCTGCTCGTGGCATCGCGCTGGCCAGCCGAAGAGGACACTGTGGCGGGGCGGGTACAGCGGACCGGTGAGCCGGCCCGGGTCTCCAGTTACGGCGGCGCCGTCGGCGCCGGGTCCGCCTGGGCCGGTGCGCATGGCATCCAGTCATCGGTGGGCTGCCCAATCGTCGTAGAGGGGCGGCTGTGGGGGGCGATCATCGCGTTCTCGGCGACCGCCGCGCCGCATCCGGACGACACCGAGGAGCACCTGCTCGCCTTCACCGAGCTGGTGGGCATGGCCGTCGCCAACACTGAGAGCCGTGCTCAGCTCGCGGCCTCCCGCGCGCGTGTGGTGGCCGCGGCGGACGAAACCCGTCGTCGTATCGAACGCGACCTCCACGACGGGACCCAGCAGAGGCTGATCTCGCTGGCGCTTGAACTCCGGGCAGCGGAGGCCAAGCTGCCGCCGCAGCAGGCAAAGCTGGCGGAGCAGTGGAACCGCACCGCGCGGGGACTCAACGATGTAGTCGAGGAACTGCGCGAGATCTCCCGTGGCCTGCACCCCGGGGTTCTGGAGAAGGGCGGCCTCGGGCCCGCTCTCCGCACACTCGCCCGCCGCGCCGGGATGCGGGTCAATCTCAATGTCCGGGTCCGCGGGCGGCTGCCGCAACGCATTGAAGTCGCCGTTTACTACGTCGTGTCCGAGGCGCTGGCGAATGCGGCCAAGCACGCGCGTGCTTCGGCTGTCGAGGTCGACCTCGGCGTAACCGACGGGGTCTTGCGCTTGCTGGTCCGGGACGACGGCGTGGGGGGAGCTGACGCATCCCGCGGATCGGGGATCATCGGCCTGAGCGACCGTGTCGAGGCGGTCGGCGGCACGATCGAGGTCACCAGCCCGCCAGCTGGCGGTACCGCGCTCCAGGTCACCATCCCGGTCCCCTGACAGCCGCGGGTTGCGAGCCTCGGCAATCTCAGTCCACACGCACAGGATCGGCGCGCTGTGCTAGCAGGACGGCACAGCCACCGATATTGATCTCGTGGTTGTGACAGGCGGCAGATAGCTAACCTCCTGGCCTGTGACGGATACGTCGACATACTGAGGGCCCCCACAAGCCGCATAATGGTATTCGGCGTAATCTGAACCATTAGTAACGTCCAGCAGTCCGCCACCTTTCGAGTAGTACGGACTTGACGGGTTCGGCGTGCCGGGACTCGCGCTCTGATCCCATTCAACAGTGAAGTTAAGGAGCATGTCTGCTCTGTTCAGCAGTGTCATGCTCCAATAGGCGGTAACCAGGCCGCCGGTGCCGACCGACATGCTCGTAATCGAGACGCTCAATATGCGGTTGACAGACGATCCAGCTGTCGGTGTCACGGCTGGCACCGGAGATGGTGATGCAGGCGCGCGCGTTACCGTAGCGGGCGTGGAAACGCGACCCGTGTTCGCTTTCGGGGACGCAGTCGGGCGCGGCCCGGGGACTGAGCTCGGTGTCCGGGCCACGCTCGGTCCCGGAGTCACGTTCGGCGCCCGGCTTACGCTCGGTGCCCTGGTCGTGCTCGGTGCGAGGGTCACGCTCAGGGCCGAAGACGAGTTACTGGAAGGTACGGCCGCGTGGAAGGCGGACGGCGTAGGCGAGGAAGGCCGGGTTGCTAGGGCGGCCCATGTGATGGCCACGGCGACAACCACAGCGCCGGCGACGGCGGCCCTGCCCGGACCGATGCGTCGCAGTGCGGTCTTGTGCCAGGGAACGCGCTCGCCTGCCATCCGAATCCGCGCCAATCCACTCATCTCCGTTGGACCGCGGGCATAAGCCCGCAATCGGCGAACGTTAACACGCGCCGAACCGGATCTGCGACATCTCAGCCCTCTCCAGCCTCATCTGCCGAAGCGTGACCCGTCGCCCTCTATACGGGCGGGAGGCGGCATGCCGGTCTGCGGCCGCAGAGCCGAGGCCAGGACGCTCGCCTCGGCGCGGAGCCGCTCTGCCCGAGCAGCACGACCGGCGCGATCGTAGTCGCCCGCGGCCTGCAGACGCTCATCTATCTCTGCCTGGACGATCTGATCGACCTCGGCCGCGGAGAGGTCGCGACGCCGGGCCTCTCCGCCGTAGACACCAGCAGCCGCACCCGCAATGTGAGGGCTGGTAGGACGAGCGACCCCAGGCGCGGCGCTAACGGCCTCCGCGTTGCTGATCGCGCTCAAGGCCGAGCGCAGCGCCGAAATCCCAATCGGGTCCCGCGTCCTCAGCGCGTGATCTAGCGCACGGCGCAGCAGCATCAGGGCATCAGCGCGAGGCTCCATGTGTGGCGCCTGGTTCACCGCGTCAATCTGCCGGTCCTCATCGCCGATGCCGCCTTGATCAGATCCAGCGGCGCGCTCTCCGCCGCCGGCTTCGGTCATCTGCGGCTCAGGCGGCCGTGCCGAGGCGGTCATTGACCTGCAGCTGATCACTGGCGCTGGAGCTAGGCGCGGATCGCAAGTACCGCGTGGCGGCCACCGACGCGAGGCAGATCCCGAGCGCGATAACCCGGACGGTCCCTTCGCTTGGCCACGGCCACAGGTGGGTCAGCTGTATCCGGAGGGTCACGCTGTGCGTCACGACGTTCAACGACAAGTACGCCACGAGCGCAGTGGCCAGAATCGCGGCCGTCTCGGCGACCGCCTGGACGACCTGCGCCGAGGCGGGCCGGTTAACGGGGTTCGGTGTGATGGCGCCCGCGCTGCGCCGCCGCAGGCGCAGGTACTTGCTGACGACGAGGCTGACGGCTGCGAGCGCGAACGTGATGACGCCAGTGGTGTCCGTGCGCAGCCACGGGAGCGCCGGCCAGTACGGGCTGGCCAGCGACGCCCCGCCGAAGACGGCTACTAGGCATGTGCTTGCCCAGCACAGCACGCAGGTGTAACCCACTCCGAACGCGGTCGCCTCGACTCCTAGGCGTCGATTGGTTCTGCCAGTCGCCCGCATTCGGATTACTGTAGCCGGGCTTGCGAAGCAGGTCGGCCTGGCGGTCAGCGGGATCGCCTTGCTGGCCTCTGCCTAAGGTGAACGGCCTGGCTGAGCGGAGCTGTCGTGTCACATGCTGGTGCGATGAGACTGCTGGTGCTTGGCGGGACTCACCACGTTGGCCGCGCGGTTGTTGAGACCGCACTGGCGCGCGGTGACGAGGTCACCACGGTGACCCGGGGGGTGAGCGGACCATCAGCGGCCGGGGCGCGCATGCTGCACGCCGACCGGACCAGCCCAGGGGAGCTGGCCACTGCCCTGGGCGATGAGGTGTGGGATGCGGTCATTGACACCTGGAGCGGGGCGCCGCGCGCCGTCAGGGAAGCTGCCCTGGTACTCAGCGGGCGGGCTGGCCACTACTGCTACGTGTCGAGCCGGTCGGTCTACCGGTGGCCAATACCGCCAGGGGCGGATGAGAGCGCCCCGGCTGTGGATGCTGACCCCGCGTCGGGGGCTAGTGACGACTACGCGGCCGCCAAGCGTGGAGGCGAGCTGGCCGCCGCCGGGGCATTCGGCGGCCAGGTGCTGCTGGCCCGGGCCGGCCTCATCCTGGGCCCCTACGAGATCGTCGGCCGCATGCCGTGGTGGCTGCGGCGGATCGAGCGCGGCGGCGACGTGCTCGCCCCGGGGCCGCCGGATCTGCCGCTGCAATACATCGACTGCCGCGACCTCGCGGCCTGGCTGCTGCACGCAGCCGAGGCGGGGATCGGCGGTACCTTCAATACCGTCAGCAAGCCCGGCCAGGCGACCATGCGCAGCCTCCTGGAAGCCGCGAAGGCCGCCACAGGCTCGACCGCACGGCTGGTCTGGGCGCCGCCGGATGTCATCGGACGAGTAGGCATTGCGCCATGGACCGAGTTGCCGATCTGGGTGCCACCCGACAGCGAACTAATCGGCCTGCACACCGGCGACGTCTCAGCTGTGTACGCAGCCGGGCTGCACTGCCGCCCGATCGAGCAAACCGTGTCAGACACCTGGGCTTGGCTCCAGGCAGAGGGAGATCCGCCATCTCAGCCCGGCCGCCCGGCGCACGGCGTTGATCCCCAACGCGAGCGAGAAGCGCTCGCAATGCTCACCACCTGAGGCGCGCAAGGCGTCGCCTCTGGCGGTCTTGACGAGCGTACCTCGCGCTCATTCCCGGCTGATGGCTTCCTGATAGATGTCCGCGTGGGTGCGCGAGTCCTTGACCAGGTCGTCGCAGAAGCCAGCGACGTCGTTGCCGATGAGTTCCAGGACTCCCTTGCCGGCCGCCGCACCTTCCTCGAAGAAATCGACAATCCCTGAGAGCAGGCGCCCATCAGGCAAGTCGATCGGTCCGACCTTGAAGAAGTACCTCTGAATTTCCTTATAGACAACGCGGTAGTCGGGCGGGAGTGCGTTGACCCGGGTCATGTGCGCCCGCCACTGCTTCTTGCCCTCGATGACGTCTTGGATGCCCACGTCAGCCTCCTAGCTGGCCCAATTTCCGTGCGACGTTCCTGTTCAACTGGTCGCGCCACCGGTCG
>DATHQE010000012.1:0-5433 GCA_035483035.1 Streptosporangiaceae bacterium
CACGTGGCGCAGCACGGCGACGGCGTCGTCGACCTCGCCATCGGCGTGCCATCCGCCACCGCTGCCTACGAATACGCCCTCGCGCACGGCGCACGCGGCGTCCACGAGCCTGAGATCGTCGGCGACGAGTACGGCAAGGTCGTGCTGGCGACGATCGCAACCTACGGCGACACCCAGCACACGCTCGTCGAGCGAGTCGACTACACCGGCCCCTACCTGCCCGGCTACGTCGCGGCTGGCCCGCTGACCGCCGAGCCGACGGGACCGTTCTTCACCGAGATCGACCACTGCGTGGGCAACGTCGAGCTCGGCCGGATGGACGAGTGGGTGGAGTTCTACCACCAGGTCATGGGCTTCACCAACATGAAGGAGTTCGTCGGTGACGACATCGCCACCGAGTACTCGGCGCTGATGAGCAAGGTCGTCGCGGACGGCAGCCGCAAGGTCAAGTTCCCGATCAACGAGCCAGCTATCGGCAAGAAGAAGTCGCAGATTGAGGAGTACCTCGAGTTCTACGGCGGTCCTGGCGTCCAGCACATCGCCCTGGCTACCGACGACATCGTCGGCGCGGTCCGCGGCATGAGGGCACTGGGACTGCAGTTCCTCGACACCCCGGACAGCTACTACGAGACGCTCGGCGAGTGGGCGGGCGACACCCGGGTGCCGCTGGACGAGCTGAGCGAGCTGAAGATCCTGGCCGACCGGGACGAGGACGGCTACCTCTTGCAGATCTTCACCAAGCCGGTCCAGGACCGGCCGACCGTCTTCTTCGAGCTGATCGAGCGGCATGGCTCGCAGGGCTTCGGCAAAGGCAACTTCAAGGCTCTGTTCGAGGCAATCGAGCGGGAGCAGGAGCGCCGCGGCAACCTGTGAGCTAAGCCCGGCCCGGGCCCGGCCGCGGCTTTGCGGCCGCGCGCCGCCAGTAGCGCCAGGGGGCCGGGCCGCGCATACAGTGGTGGTGAGCTCGGGTCAGTACGGCCGCATGAGGGAACCATCGCCAGGATGACGCAGCAGGACGAGACCAGTCAGAGTGCCGCGACAGACGAGTCAGTGCCGTCGCGCCCCTCGCCATACCTGGACGCAGGCGAGTCCGTGCCGCAGGCTTACCTGGCGCCCCCGCAGCCGGGCAAGCCAACCTACGGGTCACCGCCGGGGTACCGTCCTGGCCTGCGCCCCGGCGGATCCGGCCAGCAGCCCTATACCCAGCCCGGATACGGGCAGCAGCCGGGATCCGGCCAGCAAGGCTACGGGCGGCCGGGGAGCCGGCGTGCCAGCGGGACGCAAGCGCGGCGCGATCCGGCCCTCGCCGCACCCTGGGAACGCCTCGCCGCTAGCATCCTCGACTGGATCATCATCTTCGCCATCTCGGTCGTGGCGTTCTGGTCCCCGCTGCTCCGCGTCTGGCGCGAGCTTCAGACCATCACGAGTAACTTCCAGGCAAGCAGCTCCCCTGCGGCGCAGGCGGCGCTCAACAGCATCCTGAGCAACCCGGCGAACGAGCACGCACTGCTCTACTGGGTAGTCGGCATCTTTGGCATCGCGCTTGCCTACTTCTGGGTCCAGCACGCTGCCTGGGGCGCCACCATCGGCAAGCGTGCCCTCGGCATGCGGGTTGTGCAGGCCAGCGACCAGTCCCCTATCGGGATCAGGGCAGCCGGGATCCGCGCTGTTGCGTTCCTGGTCGGCCCCGCCATCGCCTGGCTGCTGGCCAGCCCGGTTGCCGTGCTCGGCGGGGCGTTGTGGGCAGCCGACGCCGGGGTGTCGCTGATCGATCCGCGGGCCCAGTGCCTGCACGACAAGCTGGCCGGCACGATCGTGATCCGCCAGCGCTGGCTGAACCGGCAGCAGCGCTCGGCTAGTCCCTGGTAGACCCGCCCGACCGACCCGCCCAGCCCGACCTGGCCAGCCCGACCTGGCCAGCCCGACCTGGCCAGCCGACACGGGTCAGTCGAACAGCAGGGTGTAACCGGCTTTGCGGAGCTGACTGATCACCGAGTCGGTGTGCTCTGGCCCTCGGGTCTCCAGGTGGAGATTGACCTCCGCCTCGTCTACGCGCAGGTCGGCCGTCACCCGCTCGTGCACGACGTCGAGGACGTTCGCGCCGAGCGCGGCGAGCTCCATCAGCAAAGTCGCGAGCGCACCGGGCCGGTCTGGCAGCTTGCAGCGAAACGCCAGGAACCGGCCGGCCGCGGACAGGCCGTGCCGCAGCACCTTGGACAGCAGCAGCGGGTCGATGTTGCCGCCGGAGAGCACGATGACGACCGGCGGCGCGAACAGGGCCGGATGCTCCAGCATCGCCGCGACGCCGGCGGCCCCGGCCGGCTCGACCACCTGCTTGGCGCGCTCGAGGCAGAGCAGGAGGCCGCGGGACAGGTTCTCCTCGGTGACCGTGACGATGCTCGTGCCAAGACCGGCGAGCAGCGCGACCGTCAGGTCACCGGGCCGCGCGACGGCGATCCCGTCGGCCATCGTGGAGGAAGGCGTCACGCTGACGGGATAGCCGGCCGCGACTGATGCAGCCAGGGGCGCGACGGCCTCTGCTTGCACGCCGACCAGCTGCACATCCGGCAGCACAGCGCTGGCCGCCACGGCGACCCCGGACGCGAGCCCGCCGCCTCCGGCGGGTAGCACGATGGTCCGCACCTGCGGGCACTGCTCGGCGATTTCGAGCCCGACAGTGCCCTGACCGGCGATGACGTCCGGGTGATCGAAAGGGTGGATGAAGATCGAGCCGGTCTCCTCGGCGAGGTCCCTGGCCATCGCCAGGGCGTCCTCGACGTTCGCTCCATGCAGCACCACGTTGGCGCCATAGGACCGGGTGGCCGCCACCTTCGGCAGCGGCGCGGCGGCGGGCATGACCACGGTCGCCCGGGTGCCGAGGGCGGCGGCCGCGAGTGCGACGCCCTGGGCGTGGTTGCCCGCGCTGGCGGCGACGACGCCGCGCTCGCGCTCCTCGGCCGACAGCCGCGCAATGCGCAGGTAAGCCCCGCGCACCTTGAACGATCCGCCGCGCTGGAGGTTCTCGCACTTGAGGTACACCGGACCACCGGCCAGTCCGGACAGCGCGCTCGACTCGAGTAGCGGCGTCTGCCGGATGATCGGCTGAAGCGTCGCGCGCGCGCTGATGACATCAGCCGGCTGGACCGGCAGGTCCGCGGCCGGGGCGCGGCGCGGCGATGTTGTCACGCCTGAATTGTGGCACTACCGGGGCCGTCGGCGGCCGCTGCCTGGTGAGTTCGACGGCGCGTCAGCGCAGCTTGCCGGCAGTTGCCAGGTCAGTCGCCATGCCAGTACCGGTCGGCCGCGAAGATGAGCGCGGCCGCTCCGACCAGGCCTGCGCTTTGCCCGAGCGCGGCTGGCACGACCCTGACCTGCCGGGTGAAGTCGAGTTTCGCGTGCGCGCGCAGCGCCTCCTCGAGCGGGTCAAACAGCAGCGGGCCGGCTTGGGACAGCCCGCCGCCGACCGACACGACCTCCAGGTCGCACAGGCTGGTCGCCGATGCGATGGCGATGCCGAGCGCGCGGCCGGCGCGCCGCATCGCGGCCAGGCCGATGGGGTGGCCGAGCGCGCCGTCAGTAGCGAGATCCTTGGCCGTCGCGTCTATCTGGTCGGGCCGCCAGCCCTCGGCCTGTGCCCACGTCACGAGCGCCGGGCCGCGGGCGATCGCCTCAGCGCAGCCGCGACCACCGCATCCGCACAGCGGCCCGGTGTCCGGATCCACGACGACGTGGCCGACGTGACCGGCGTTGCCGGAAGCGCCCTTGATCAGCCGGCCATCGAGCACGAGCCCCCCGCCCACACCCGTCGACACGACCATGCCAAGCACGTTGTCCCGGCCGCGGCCGGCGCCGCGCCAGTGCTCCGCCGCCACCATGCAGATGGCGTCGTTGTGCACCCGGACGGGAACGCCGCCCAGCCGGTCGGTGAGCCTGGCGCGCAGCGGGAATCTGCGCCAGGCCGGAATGTTCAGCGGCGAAACCACGCCAGCCGGCCACTCCATCGGGCCGCCGCAGCCGCAGCCGCAGCCCGCCAGGTCCGCGGCCGGAGCGACCCCCGAGCTGGCGAGCACCTCGGTGATCAGCGCGTCCAGGGTGCGCCACAGCTGCTCGGCGTCCAGGTCCCTGGGCGTCGGCACCTGAGCCCAGGTCAGCACGCGGCCGGCTGGCTCGACCAGGCCCGCTGCCAGCTTCGTGCCGCCAATGTCGACCGCGAGCGCCGGGCGGGAATCCTCCATCCAGACCTCCCAAGATGCGAACCACGCCCGCATCGACATAGTGTCGAATGGTGCAGCCTACGACTCGCAAGCAGCCAGCCTTGGATCAGCCGCCTACCTCTTCGCCGCCAGACATTGCCACCGTGGGCGAGCTTCGCGCCAGCGGACACCAGCTTCGCACCGTCAAGCAGGAACTGCGGCAGAACCTGCTCGCACGGATGCGCGCAGGCGAGGACGCCTTCCCGGGCATCATCGGATTCGGTCAGACGGTCCTGCCGCACCTGGAGCGGGCCATCATCGCCGGGCACGACGTGATCCTGCTGGGCGAGCGCGGCCAGGGCAAGACCAGGCTGATCAGGACGCTGACCGGGTTGCTTGACGACTGGACGCCCGCGGTCGCGGGATGCGAGATCAATGATCATCCATTCGCGCCCGTGTGCGCCCGCTGCCAGCGTCTCGTTACCGAGGAGGGCGACGATCTTGCCGTCGTCTGGCGTCCGCGCACCGACCGGTACGGCGAGAAGCTCGCGACGCCGGACACCAGCGTCGGCGACCTGATCGGCGACATCGATCCGGTCAAGGTCGCGGAGGGCAGGACGCTCGGCGACCCTGAGACGATCCACTTCGGCTTGCTGCCGCGGACCAACCGCGGCATCTTCTGCCTCAACGAGCTGCCAGACCTGGCCGAGCGGATCCAGGTCTCGCTGCTGAACGTGCTCGAGGAGCGAGACATCGGGGTGCGCGGTTATGCGCTGCGGCTGCCGCTGGACCTGGTGCTCGTCGCCAGCGCGAACCCGGAGGACTACACCAACCGCGGCCGGATCATCACGCCGCTGAAAGACCGGTTCGGCGCGGAGATCCGCACGCACTATCCCGTCTCCCTCGAGGCCGAGCTGGCCCTGATCGACCAGGAGTCGGCGCTGGCGTGGGACGGCACTGACCCCGGCGCCCTCGTTCCTGCTCATCTCGTGCAGGTCATCGGGCGCTTCACGCGGCTGGTGCGCGCCTCGCCCGCCGTCGACTCACGGTCCGGGGTGTCGGCCCGGTTCGCCATCGCCGCTACCGAGGCTGTGGCCGCATCCGCCGTGCGCCGGGCCGCCATCACGGGCGAGGACCAGCCAGTCGCGCGCGTGTGTGATCTGCCCGCCGTGATCAGCACGCTGCGGGGCAAGGTGGAGTTCGAGGTCAGCGAGGAAGGGCGTGAGCAGGAGGTGCTCGA
>DATHQE010000013.1:0-3789 GCA_035483035.1 Streptosporangiaceae bacterium
GCGACGCGGACTTGCGTCCGCTGGAGCCGTTCCCGCAAGCGCCGCAGTCCCGCGACTCGCCCGCGGCGGACCCAGGGCCTGTGAACCCGGAGGACAACCGGCCGCTGAGCGTCTATCCGCAGGTTGAGGTTGAATTCACCGCCAATGTCTGCCCATCCGGCCCCGCGCGCGACGCGGTCGATCAGGGCCGAGACGGCCGGATCATCTGGGCTGGCTCTAGGTCCAAACCAGCGCGGCAAGGCAGGGGGAGAGGTCGAAGCTTCGATTCCGGTCATGGCAAATGGCCCGCCAGCGCACCGAGGAAGGGTCCGCCCGCGAGCATGGCGCTATCTTGCCGCGACGGCCGGCACCCCGCCAGACCTTTCGGCTCACCTGATCACCATCGTGGAGACGAGTAGCTGGTCGGTCGAGTTCGTCAGCAACCTCAACGCCGACCGCCGCGCTACTTCAGCAGCTGCCGGGCCATGACCACGCGCTGGATCTGGTTGGTGCCCTCGTAGATCTGGGTGATCTTGGCGTCGCGCATCATCCGCTCGACCGGGTAGTCACTGACGTAGCCGTAGCCGCCAAGCAGCTGGACCGCGTCGGTAGTGACCTCCATCGCGACATCGGAGGCGAAGCACTTGCAGGCCGATGAGATGAAGGTCAGGTCGGCGGCCCGGTCGCCATGCATGGCCCGCTCGGACTTCGCCGCGGCGGCGTAGGTGAGCTGCCGCGCCGCCTCGATCTTCATGGCCATGTCGGCGAGCATGAACTGCAGGCCCTGGAACTCGGCGATGGCCTTGCCGAACTGCTTGCGCTCCTTCACGTACCCGGTGGCGTAGTCGAGCGCGCCCTGCGCGATGCCAAGCGCCTGCGCGGCGATCGTGATGCGGGTGTGGTCGAGGGTGGCGAGCGCTGTCTTGAAACCGGAGCCTTCGGCGCCGATGATTCTGTCGGCCGGGATCCGGCAGTTGTCGAAGTACAGCTCCCTCGTCGGCGAGCCCTTGATACCGAGCTTGTGCTCGGGCGCACCGAAGCTGAAGCCGTCGTCGTCCTTGTCGACCACGAAGGCGGAAATGCCGTTGGCGCCGGCCGAGGGGTCCGTGACCGCCATCACCGTGTAGTACTGCGAGACGCCCGCGTTGGTGATCCAGCGTTTCGTGCCGGTCAGCACGTAGCTGTCGCCGTCGGCGACAGCCCGGGTCTTCATCGCGGCCGCGTCCGACCCTGCCTCGGGCTCCGACAGCGCGTAGGAGAACATCGCCGCCCCGCTCGCCACCGGCGGCAGGAACCGCTGCTTAAGCTCCTCCGACGCGGCCAGCAGCAACGGCACGGTGCCTAGCTTGTTCACCGCCGGAATGAGCGACGAAGATGCGCAGACCCTGGCCACTTCCTCGATCACGATCACGGTGGCGATGGCGTCAGCTCCCGCGCCGCCGTACTCCTCCGGAATATGGACGGCGTGCAGGTCGGCCTTGACCAGCGCGTCATGAGCCTCCTGCGGGAACTGCGCGGCCTCGTCTACCTTGGCCGCGTACGGCGCGATCTCGTTCTCGGCCAGGGCGCGCACTGACTCGCGAAGCGCGTTGTGTTCCGCTGACAAGGCGTAGGCAGGAAAATCTTGGCTCATGCTCTTGATAGTAGGACGTCCTACTGATCAGGCCAACGCGTCGGCCCGCCTCGGCGCGGCCGATGCTGCGTGGCCCGGGCTGGGCGCGGCCGGTGCCGCGCGAGCCGGGCTGACCGTCGCCAGGAGCACGCAGACCGCGATGATGGGCCGATGAACCACGCCGCCGACCTGCTCACGCCCGCAGGCGAGGAGCTGCTCGACCGGATGCGTGGCGTGATCGTGACGCCCGAGCTGGCCTTGCGGCTGGCCGAGGAGCTGCGCGATCGCTATCCGGCCGAGCTCGTCGCAGCCGCGCTGACTCAGCAGTCGCTGCGGATCGCCGGACGGGAGAAGTTCAGCCGTGCGGACGACATGTTCTTCACTCGCGCTGGTCTCGAGCAGGCTTCGGCTGAGGTGCTCGCCAGGCACAGCGCCCGGCGGTTTCTCGGGCTGCCGCTGGTGGCCGACCTGTGCTGCGGCGTCGGCGGTGACCTGATGGCGCTGACGGCTAGCGCGGACCGGGTGCTGGCCGTGGACGCCGACCTCAGCACGTTGCGGTTCGCGCGCCGGAACGTGGCGGTGCAGGCATCCGGCTCCTCCGCAGCCAGCACCGCCGCCGCCCCCGCAGGTGACACTGCGGCCTCCGCAGGTGCCTCCGCCGCCGATCAGTTGCATGGTGGCCGCGTTGACCGCCGTGGCCCCGGTCAGCGCCCTGCTGCCGTCGGCTTTGTCTGCGCTGATGTCCGCGACCTGCCGCCGACGATGCTGCGCGCGCTGGCGGGCGCCTTCATTGATCCAGCGCGCCGGACCGCTGGCCGTCGGCTACGCGCCGGCGATTCCCAGCCATCCCTCGACTGGTGCCTTGGCCTCGCGAGCCTCGTGCCGCGGGTCGGTGTCAAGGCAGCACCAGGCCTGCCGCACGATCTGGTGCCGGCTGGCTGGGAGGCGGAGTTCGTCGCTGCGGGCCGGGCGCTCAAGGAGGCACTGCTGTGGTCGCCTGGCCTCGCATCAGCTACTCGCCGGGCCACCATCCTGCCCGGCGGAGACAGCCTTGTGGCCGCCCCCGCGGATGAGCCGGTCCGGGTGGCCGATCCCGGCGAGTACCTCCTCGATCCGAGTCCGGCAGTGACTAGGGCTGGGCTCGTCCAGGAGCTGGCACGCGAGCTTGGCGCTTGGCAGCTCGACCCGATGATCGCGTTCCTGTCGGCCGACAGTCCGATCGCCACGCCGTTCGCGCGTACTCTGCGCGTCCTGGAGTCCATGCCGTGGCACGAGAAGCGAGTGGCCGCGAAACTGCGGGAGCTAAGCGTGGGAGCAGCGGACATTCGCCGTCGCGGCCTGGCGGGCGACGTCGAGCAAATCCATCGGCGGCTCAGCCTGCGCGGCGACAAAAGCGCGACCGTCGTGCTCACCCGCCGCAACGGCAAGCCGTGGGGGCTGATCTGCGCAGACGTCGCCCGTTCCGTTTCGGCTCAGGCGACCGACCCAGCCGACCCGCGCTGACCGCTAGCTGCGGCTGCCAAGGCCGGTCGAATTCCGGCGGCCAGCCAGTCCGATACGTCATGGCTGCGACTCTGCTGCCCAAACAGCGTCGTGGCTGTCACAACCACGCCTGTGGAAGGGCTGAGATTCGGAGCACAAAACTCCTATGTAGGGCATTTCCATTCGCATCTGCGGCGGCTGAGGCGCCAGCCCGGCTGGAGGCGCCTGCCACGGCGAGATGGCGACCGAGGCCAGCTCGGCTACAGCTCGTGTCCGGGAGCTGCCGGCGGCGTGAGCTCGTGGCCGGCCCGTAGGACCCGGACCTTGGCACGCAGCGACTCGCCCTTGGCCTGGGCGGCCGAGCGGAGGTCACGCTGGAATTCGGCCATTCGCTCGCTGAGCTGAGGATCCGCAGTGGCCAGTATCCGCAGTGCCAGGAGCCCAGCGTTCCGCGCGCCGCCGACCGCCACGGTCGCCACCGGGATCCCGGCCGGCATCTGCACCATGGACAGCAGCGAGTCAAGGCCGTCGAGATGCTTGAGCGGTACCGGCACGCCGATGACCGGCAGCGTGGTCACTGACGCGAGCATGCCCGGCAGATGCGCGGCGCCGCCGGCCCCGGCGATAATCACTTTCAGCCCCCGGCCAGCGGCCGCTTGACCGTAGCTGATCATGTCCGCCGGCATCCGGTGCGCCGAGACGACGTCGGCCTCGGC
>DATHQE010000014.1:0-2698 GCA_035483035.1 Streptosporangiaceae bacterium
GGGTGCCGCCACGCCGGCCCCGCCCGTCGGTACCGCACTGGGCCCGCACGGCGTCAACATCATGGATTTCGTCAAGCAGTACAACGCTGCGACCGAGAGCCAGCGCGGCAACGTCATCCCGGTGGAGATCACGATCTACGAAGACAGGTCGTTCACCTTCATCACCAAGACCCCGCCGGCGCCCGAGCTGATCAAGAAGGCCGCGGGCGTCCAGAAGGGCAGCGGCGAGCCGCACAAGACCAAGGTCGGCTCAATGACCGCGGCACAGGTCCGGGAGATTGCCCAGGTCAAGATGCCGGATCTGAACGCGAACACGATCGAGGCCGCGGAGAAGATCATCGCTGGCACCGCCCGCTCGATGGGCATCAAGGTCGAGGGCTGAGCCCAGGCCTGAATTGAATACTGTCGCGCCGCCGCAGGCGACGTGGCAGGTGGCAGGGCCAGGCGCTGGCCCGCTGACCACAACCTGCACCACAGTCAGGAGATGCAATGAAGCGCAGTAAGGCATACCGGAAGGCCGTCGAGATGATCGACGCCGACCGGCTCTACACCCCGGCCGAGGCGGTTGCGCTCGCCCGGAGCACGTCCACCAGCAAATTCGACGGCACCGTCGAGGTTGCCTTCCGACTCGGCGTCGACCCGCGCAAGGCCGACCAGATGGTGCGCGGCACCGTCAACCTGCCCAACGGCACCGGCAAGACGGCCCGCGTGCTTGTCTTCGCAACGGGCGAGCGCGCCGAGGAGGCCCGCGCAGCTGGTGCGGACTACGTCGGCGCTGACGAACTGATCGAGCGCGTCCAGGGCGGCTTCCTTGACTTCGACGCGGTCGTCGCTACGCCGGACCTGATGGGCAAGGTGGGACGTCTTGGCCGCGTGCTTGGGCCGCGCAGCCTGATGCCGAACCCGAAGACGGGCACCGTCACGATGGACGTGGCGAAGGCCGTGACCGAGATCAAGGGCGGCAAGATCGAGTTCCGGGTGGACAAGAACAGCAACCTGCACCTGATCATCGGCAAGGCGTCGTTCCCTGACCGAGCCCTGGTGGAGAATTACGCTGCGGCGCTTGACGAGGTCATGCGGCTCAAGCCGGCCGCAGCCAAGGGCAAGTACCTCAAGAAGGTCGCGATTACCTCCACGATGGGTCCGGGTATCCAGGTCGATCCCAGCCTGACGAGGGGGCTGACGGCTGAGTTCGACGAGCAGCCAGCCGCCGTCTGACCTGCTCCCGCGCCACCGCTCCGCTCAGGGCCCGGGCCCGCCGTCTCAGACGGCGGGCCCGGGCCCTTCCGCGTCGGCCCGGCCATCGAGGTCAGGCCGATTTGGCCGGCTGGGCATCAGCCACGTACGCTGAAGGCCTGCCATAGACCGTCGGCTGTCACCGCGCGCCGAGCGCGATGACCGAAGGCCCGCGCAAGCGGGCGGCCCGCGTAGGCGACTGAGCTAGACCCTGGATGTCGGCATACGGCCCTCCGGGTCACGCCCCGTGCGCCTGCGTACGGGGCGTTCGCATTTCTGCGGGCAGGCCGGCGCCGGACATAACCGGGCCCGTCGCAAGTCGGCGAGCACGGATCGAGGAGGGAGGCCCGTGGCGAGGGCAGAGAAGGTGGCCGCGGTCGCCGAGCTGACCGAGCGGTTCCAGAGCTCGCAAGGAGCGGTGCTGACCGAGTACCGCGGCTTGTCGGTGGCACAGCTTGGCGAACTGCGCCAGTCGCTGGGCGCCAACGCGACGTACTCGGTCGTGAAGAACACGCTGACCAAGATCGCCGCCGCCGAGGCGGGGGTCACGCCGGAGCTCACCAGCCTGCTGAGCGGACCATCGGCGATTGCGTTTGTGCAGGGCGACGTGGTGGAGGCCGCCAAGGGCCTGCGCGACTTCGCCAGGGCGAACCCGCTGCTGGTCATCAAAGGCGGCGTGCTCGACGGCAAGCCGCTAACGCCGGACGAGATCGTCAAGCTGGCTGACCTGGAGTCGCGCGAAGTCCTGCTGGCCAAGCTGGCGGGCGCGATGAAGGCGTCCCTAGCCAACGCGGCGGGCACGTTCGCGGCGCTGCCGGTCCAGATGGCCCGGCTGCTCGCAGCCTTGGAGAGCAAGCGCGCCGAGGAGAGCCCGGCTACCCCGGTAGCCGAGGCAGCCGCGGCCGAGGCGGATGTCGCGGCGACGCCCGAGGTCGCGGACACAGCCGACGCTCCAGCCGTGGCCGAAGCCGCCGACGCGACGGACACCACCGAGGCGGCAGCCTCAGACGACGCGGCGAGCTAACTAGTCACCTTGGGTGACCTGACCAGATCCCGCAGGTGGCAGGACGGCCACCGGCGACACACGGAAATGAACGAAAGAGGAAGCACCACAATGGCAAAGCTCAGCTCTGGCGACCTGCTCGAGGCCTTCAAAGAGATGACGCTCATCGAGCTCTCTGAGTTCGTGAAGCAGTTCGAGGAGACCTTCGACGTCAAGGCCGCCGCGCCGGTTGCCGTCGCGGCTGCCGCCCCTGGCGGTGGCGCCCCCGCGGCCGAAGAGGCCGAGGAGAAGGACGAGTTCGACGTCATCCTCGAGGCCGCTGGCGACAAGAAGATCCAGGTCATCAAGGAGGTCCGGACCCTCACGAGCCTTGGGCTCAAGGAGGCCAAGGACCTCGTCGACGGCGCGCCCAAGCCGCTGCTGGAGCGCGTGAACAAGGAAGCGGCGGAGAAGGCCAAG
>DATHQE010000015.1:0-2461 GCA_035483035.1 Streptosporangiaceae bacterium
CCCCGTACAGGCTCCAGACGAGACCCGCATATGCTACCGGCCGCGCCTAGGTGCCGACTCCGCCTTCCCCGAGACGAGAGTATGAAACGCCGCACATTCCGCGTCGGCCGTCAGGCGCTGGTCGTCAGGCGCCGCCGCGGCGCTGATCGTCAGGCGCTGAGGCCGCTGAGCGTGGTCTCCCGGCCGGTCCTGGCGATGGCGTGCCAGCTCAGGTAGACCACGGCCGTGATCACGAACCCGACCTCGAAGGTCAGGTCGCCGGCGGAGCCGATGTGCTTAGGCACCAGGCCGATGTATTCCGTCTGGTTGGAGAACAGCCAGATCGAGATGCCCATCCCGAGCAGCATGGCCACCGGACCGGCCCAATTGGTCCGCCGGGTCGCAAACAGCAGGCTCTCGTCCGGATTGCGCCGCAGCAGCATGTCGCAGAAGTAGACGGCGAGCCACGGGGCGATCCAGTACGCGATGATCAGCAGGAAGTTCTCGTATTTGCTGCCCGCGTTGTGCAACCCGCTCCAGGCCACGAAGAACCCGATGGCGCCGAACCCGAGCGCCACGATCGCCCGCCGCAGCGACAGCGGCAGCCTGATGCCGATCGCGGTGAACGACAGCGCGCCGGAGTAGATGTTGAGCACGTTCGCCGAGACTGCGCCGAGCGCGATGGCCAGCAGCGTCAGGTCGGCCAGCGGGGTGGCCAGCAGCCCGGTCATGCCGCCGGGACCGGCGAGCGCGTCGCCCGCGCTGACCGAGGTGGCAACGGCCGCGCCGACGATCTCGAGTACGGCGCAGGACAGGAACAGCCCGAGCCCGGACCACAAGGCGATGGCGGCCTTGCTCGTCTGCGGCTTGAAGTAGCGGGTGTAGTCCGACGCGTACGGGTTCCAGCCGACCGCATAGCCGAACGAGGCGCCGAACGTCAGCAGGAACGCGCCGGGAATCGTGTGGTGGGAGGCGCCGGGGTGGGCCTTGCTCAAGATGACGCCGCCCGCGATCAGGAAGATGACGGCGAGAATGGGGAAGGCGTACCGCTCGAAGACGTGTATCAGGTTGTAGCCGAAGAACGCGACCACTACCTGCACCGCCACGATGATGAGGAGGCAGAGCACCTGCGGCAGGTGCGTGAGCACGTTCAGCGCCAGGGCGCCGCTGACGCTGTTCACCGCGAACCAGCCGATGCCGGCCGTGACCGAGTTCAGCCCGGCGGGCAGCGCGTTGCCCCAGTAACCGAACCCCAGCCGGCTCAGCACCATCTGCGGTACTCCGTACTTGGGTCCGCGCCTGGACAAGATGCCCTGGGTGATGCCGCCGATCGCGCTGCCCAGAATGAGCGCCAGCGCCGCCTCCCAGAAACCGAGGCCGAACCCCGCGACCGCGAGCACGCCGACGAAGATCGTAGCGAACTCCATGTTCGGCGAGGTCCAGGTCCAGAAGAGCTGCAGCGGCCTGCCGTGACGTTCGTTCAGCGGGATGAACTCCGCGCCGCCCGGCTCGACCGTCATGACCTGCGAGCCGTAGCTGCCCTCGCGGACGAGGACGCCCTGACCCGCGTCGCCGCTGTGTGTGACGTCCTGGTCGCGTGTCGCCATGAGCGTCTCCTTCGCCGGCCGGCCTGATCAGCCTGGTAGTTGGCGTGATCATAGAGCCATTTACCCAGCCTGGTGTATCCCGAAAGTAAAGTTTCGTGTCAACGACAATTCCGGCATCCGCGCGGCCCGCACGGGATCCGTATAACGGCGGCTGCCATTCACGTAAGGTACGGTGCGTGACCGATTCCGTCGGCCTGCCGCCCCCGCCGACGCCGGGTGCTCCCGTCGTGGGCATGGTGGGCGCCGGTCAGCTCGCCAGGATGGCCAGCCAGGCCGCCATCGGCCTCGGCGTCGGCTTCCGCGTCCTGGCCGCCTCGGCCGAAGACAGCGCCGCCCAGGTGTCGGCGGGGACCTGGCTGGGGGACTACCGCTCGCTGGCTGACCTGCGCGGCTTCGCGACCGGCTGCGATGTGCTCACGTTCGACCATGAGCACGTGCCCGGCCCGCACCTGGCCACGCTCGAGCGCCAAGGCGTACTGGTCAGGCCCGGCGCCGCCGCGCTGCGCTTCGCCCAGGACAAGCTCGCGATGCGCGAGCGGCTGACCGGGCTTGGCGTCGCCTGCCCCCGGTTCGCGCCGGTGCGCGCCATCGCCGAGGTCGAGGAGTTCGCCGATGGCTCCTGGCCGGTGGTGCTCAAGGCGGTCAGCGGCGGCTACGACGGCCGGGGCGTGTGGGTGTGCGACTCGCCGGCGCAGGCCGCCGACGTGCTGGCGCACGGCATCGAAGTCCTCGCCGAGGAGTACGTCGCGTTCGAGCGGGAACTCGCGGTGCTCGCGGCGCGCTCGCCGCACCGGCAGGGCGCGGTGTACCCGGTGGTGCAGACGGTCCAGCGGGACGGCATCTGCCGTGAGGTGATAGCGCCCGCGCCCGGCCTG
>DATHQE010000016.1:0-19519 GCA_035483035.1 Streptosporangiaceae bacterium
CCGGCACTTTCAGAACTCGTGGCCGGGTACCGGCGGCACTGGCGCGCACCACCATCTTGTGCCAGCCGGCCTAGCGGCGTTCGGCTGGGCGTGGACCTTGTCGGTGTCATCGTTCTGGGTGCATCCTGCCCTGCTGGCATCGTTCCCGGTGCCAGAGCTGATCTGGATGCTGCTCAGCCCGGTCGCGGCGATCGGCCTGGTGACAGGGCTTGTCACCGTCGTGCGACGGCTCGCGCTGCCGGGCGGCGTGCTGCGCTACCTCACGTGTCTGGCTGTGGCGGCCAGCGCGGCCGCGGTTCCGTTCCTGGCGGGCGCGGCCAGCTGGGTGCTGGGGACCGGGCCGGGTCAGGCTGGGCTATTCCGGCCGGGACTGGTGGACTGTGCGGAGCTGCTGATGATGGCGCTGTCTCTGGTGGTGGCCCTTCGGCTCAGCCTTGCCTTGCTGCACGCCCGCAGACACCTGCCTACCGCAGTCTGAGACCAGGCCCGGCGCCAGGGTCAGCGCTGCCCGCACCGCGCTCGAGCCGTGGCGTTATTGCAGTAGCGACTTCGCTGACGCGCTGCTGGCCTATCTTGACCTTGGCTAAGACGCGGGCGGAAGGCCGGCAGGCTTGCCTACGCGGGTGAGTAGGTTGCTGTTCCAGACCAGGACCTGGTCCCTGCCCACGGCGTAGATGTGGGCGGGTTTGCCGAATCTGGCGACCACTTGCCGGTAGGTGGGCGCGCTGCAAGGGCCCACCGAGCCGTCGCCGTAGCTGTTGGCCGGGTTCATGACCAGAAAGTTCGCGTGATGGAGCCCGCTGTCAAACCAGGACGCCTGCGATTCCCAGTTGTCGGTGGTGAAGCGGTTGTCCCGGAAGCACACCGGCCTGACCTCGACGCGAGCGCCGCTGCTCAACGTCTGCACGTTCGCATCCCAGTAGCCGGCCAGGCCATAGGTGTAATGATGACGTGCCAGCCACGCGGTCAGGCGAGTGTCAGCAGCCGGATAGACGGGCCGGGTGGCGTAGTACCCGAGCGTCACGCAGTACACAAGCAGGCCGGCCGTCAGCAACGGTGTCAGCCTGGCCGCGGCGATCTTGTCGGCGAAGAGCCGCGCAGCCAGCACCGCGGAGAACGGCAGGATGGCGGCCATCTCGCGGGCCTGCAGGGCACCGGCGGCGCTGGTGCTCAGCAGGTAGCCGGCCAGGCTGATCACGACGCCCGCCACCAGCAGCTGAATCATCAGGTTCTTCTCGCGAAGGAACCCGCGTAGCCCGACCCATACCGCGCCGAGCGCTACCGCCGCTCCGGCAAGATGGCTCATCGCGATCAATGCGGCATGGCCAAAAGGCATGCCGGAGAAGTCGAAGCCGAAGAGCGCCGCAATGCCCTCAAGGCCGAATGCCGCGTTGCTGGATGCCGCGGAGACCGGGGCGAAGACGGGCGTTGGCTTCCAGAGGGTGAAGCCGCCGTGGGCGTGCAAGATCGCCAGAATGGCGGCGGAGAGCACGGCGGCTACAGCGGCCGCGATCCCCAGCGCGAGCTCGAACGCCGACTCAGGCAGCGGCTGGCGCCGCACCACAATGTCGCGATAGGCGCGCACGCCACACACCACGAGCAGCGGAGCAACGCCGGTATACAGGGCTATGCCATCGGCGATCAGCAACCCGGTGAGCAGCAGCCCGACCACCACCGGCACCCACATGCGGCGACCGGCTCGGTCAATCACCAGCAGGATCGCCAGCATGACAACCGCGGTGCCCACATGGTCAGGGCTCAGCAGCAGGATGTAGCTACCCGCCCCGACTTGAGGCGCGAGCGCGATCCCCGCAGCGAGCAGAATGCGGATGGCCGCCTGGCGTCCGGTAGCGCGGCCTTTCGCAAGGAGCGCGGCAAGAACGACCAGCAAGGTGTACGTCGTGGCCGCGGCGAGGTGCACGACATCGGCATTCAGACCGTGGATGACCTCAACGAGCATGTACTCGGGGAGCTCGGTCGTATAGAAGGACACGTCCGACAGCGACCAGCCGTGCAACAACAGGTTCCCGTGCAGCATGTCCCAGGCCTGCAGCGCCTGGGCGGCCCCGTCGGAGTTGACAGGCAGCGTGTGCGACTCGCGCAGGTAAGCGAACCAGAGCGCGATAGCGATGAGGAGTGACGCCACGGGCAGGGGGAGCCGCTCGGCGAGCGTACGAGCACGGACTCCACCCGAGGTAAGCGCGGGATCTGCCAGGTCGACTGACAGTTCAGCCTGCTCGTGGTGGCCGAAGTCGGGATTACTGTTGCCTTCCGGTACTGGCGGGCTCTGCTCCCACGGCGGTGCGGACGCCGACGGGCTGGCGTCCGCATCCCGCTGGGTCATATCGAGCCGTCCGCCACCGCCCGCGTGATCCAGGGAATGACCTCGTCGAGCATCTGATCGAGAGTGGTGGTGGCCTCGAAGCCGAGCACCCGCTTGGCTTTCTCGGTAGCCGGCACCCGGCGCTGGACGTCGTAGTCAAACGGGTCATCGTGCACTAGCCGCAGCGGCACGTCCGCCCCGTTGATCTTCCGCCAAAGGGCTTGCGCAAGCTGTGTCACCGAGGTGCCCTCGGCAGTGGACAGGTTGAAGTCGTCGTTCTCCGCTTGCGGGTGGGCCATCGCGGTGACAATGCCGCGAGCTAGGTCACCGCCGTAGGTGTAGTGCCTGATCTGGTCGCCCGAGCCGAGGATATGCAGGGGGTCCTGACCCTTGACGATCTTCTGTACCAGGTCGGGGACAACGTGGCTCATGGCCAGTTTCACGTTCCCCGACAGGATCTCCTTGTCTCCGAGCGCCCGGCTCTCACCGATGCCGACGCAGTTAAACGGTCGCGCGATGGTGTAGGGGAGCTTGTACTGATCGAAGGCGGCGCGGGCGAAATACTCCACGGCCAGCTTCTGGAATCCGTACGACGACAGCGGCGGCGGGATCTGCCGCTCCTGGCCTTCGCCGGACGGCCAGTCCGTCGCGCTCTCGAACACCATTGAGGACGACAGGTAGGTCACCTTCTGCAGGCGGCCATCCCGGTGCGCGGCGATGGCCGCATCGCACGATGCCGCGATGATTCGCTCGTTGGTCGCCAGCAGGTCGTAGGGGTAGGTGTGGAAGTAGGAGATGCCGCCGATCATGGCCGCGCCGGCGATGAAGTGCTCGCAGTCGGATAGCAGCTTGGTCATGAGGTCGACGTCGCGGGCGTCACCTTCGACGAAGTCGTACCGGGGATGATCGTCATAAGACTTCCTCACCGGCCCGTACTTGGAGAAGTTGTCGATTCCTACGACCTCATATCCCCGGCCGAGGAGTTCCTCGACTACGTACCCGCCGATGAAGCCAGCCGATCCGCTGACTAGGACCTTCTCCATCTGTTTACTGATCCCTCTCCAGTTGTCCTGCTGACAATGCCGTCTCCGTCGGGGTCGACAGCGGTTCCCGCGCTGTCCCGGTCCGCGCGCGGATCTCCTCGGCCGTGAGCTGGCGGCCGAACGCGAACCAGTACCAGTGAAGGTAACTAGGTATCCACTGCGCGACGCGGAACGTCGAGACCCCGGCCTGGCGGTCCAGCCAGATCGTCGGAATCTCGGCGACGGGCAATCGCATCCGCCGAGCCTTGGCAGTGAGCTCGATGCCGATCTCGAACCCTGCCCGAGAATCTATGCCGACCTGGCGGACGAACTCCGCCGAGTACGCCTTGAAGGAGTTCGTCGCATCCCTGGTCCCCACGTGGGTGAGCAGCCGGAGCGACCGGCCAGCCGTCTTGGATAGCAATCCCTTCAGGTACGGGCCGCCGACCTGCTGGCCGCCCGGCATGTACCTGGAGGCTGCCGCCACTGCCACGCCGCGTTCCACCAGGCGGACCAGGTCATGGATCTGGCGTGCATCGTCGCAGCCGTCGGCCATCGTGACCACCACCACCGGCGCAGCGGCAGCATCGACTCCGTACCTGATGGCGTTCGCCGGGCCACGCCCGTAGGTGTTGACCAGGTACTTGAGACGCGGCTCCTTCTCGGCGTACTCGCTGACCACCGGGATCGTGCTGTCCTCTTCGGAGTCGACAACGATCAGCACCTCTGCTGGCAGCAGGACAGACTCAAAAATGCGGTCCAGGACAGGGATCACGTTGCGGCCCTCGTTGTAGGCCGGGACGATCAGCGAGACGCGCGCGCCGGGAATCGTCACACCTGCACACCTTGCCCGAGGCTGTTCCAGATATCGGCGGTCGGCTTGCCGGTCACCAGGCCTTCATACTCGGGATGAGGCGCGGCGATAATCAGCAGGTCAGACTCGGCGATCACCTCGGCCAGCGGCAGCAGGCCAGGATCGGTCGTCACGTACGGATCCGTGCACAGCACGCTTTTGGCCTTGAACGCCAGGATGCGCTTCAGCTTGTAAGACAGGCTCGAGCGGACGTCATCTGAGCCACCCTTGAATGCCATGCCCAGGATGCCGACCGTCATGGCTGCCAAGTCGTACTGCTGCTCAAGCCGGTGCACGAGATAGAGCGGCATGCCTTCATTGATCGCCATCGCCGTGTGCCCGAGCGCGAAGTTGTTGTTGTTATACGCGGCGAGCTGCAGCGTGTCCTTGAAGAGGCACGGCCCGGCAGCGAACCCGGCACCCGGCAGGTCCGCGGCCCGCGGGTAGTCCAGCATCAGGCCTTGGCGGATCCGCTCGAAGTCAAGCCCGCGGTCGTTGGCCATCATGTACAGCTGATTAGCGGTGGCGAACTTGACGTACCGCCACACATTAGTGAACAGCTTTGCCAGCTCGGCTTCCTCTGGCTCCATCTCGACGATCGTGTCCGTGAGCCGCCTGAACAGTGCCGCAGCCCGCGCGGCCCCGCGATCGTTCCGGCTGGACACAATCTGCGGCAGGCTAAACAGCTCGGTCATTGCCTTGCCCTCGGCGATCCGCTCGGGGCAGAAGGCTACGTCCACGTCCCGTCCGAGGGCGGCGACCGTACGCTCGACGTGCGCGGTCACGCCTGGGTACACGGTGCTCCGGAGGATCAGGATCTGGCCATCTCGCAGATACTGCGCGCATGCCCCGATCGCCCGGCCAACCGCGCCGTGGTCAGGGTTCAGGTGCTCGTCAACCGGCGTGCCGATCACGACTACTACGTGCTCAGCGGCGCTGACGATGGCGGGATCGGCCGATGCGCGCAGCCGGCCGTCCGACAATGCCTGCTTCAGGACATCGTCGGCGCCAGGCTCGGCGAAGGGCAGCAAACCATCGTTGACCATACCTACCGCGGCAGCGCTGAGGTCATAAATGCCGACCCGTGCGCCCCGGCTCGCGAAGGCGATAGCCAGCGGCAGGCCCACGTGGCCGCAGCCGCCGATCACTACCACATCAAGCTCGAAGGCGTCCATCACCAGGGGATCATATCGGCACTCTGGCCGGGTCGCGGCGGGGGCATATATTTTCTGCTGGCATCTATGCCCGCTATTTACCATTAGTAGGATTTACTCCAATTTATAGTGAAGGGTAGGCAGCTGCCAGCCTGCCGTCAGCTGCGACTGTCCTTACCCAGTCAGCGCAGCACGGATACGCGGGCGGTGGTCGCGTCGAGCTCGGCGTCCGGCACCGCCGCTCAGCCGAGCACGAGCCTGGCGATGCCGAGGTCAGCTAGCCCGCGTTGTTCGGCAGGCGAGAGCGCGGTCCGGCCGGTTAGCCGGGCGATGAGACCTACACGGCCGCAGCCTAGCTGCGCGCACACCTGCGCCGTACGTCCTGTCGGCACCAGCAGATCCATCAGAATGACGGCGGCCTGGTCGGTCAGCCACGGCTCCCGGTGCAGGCCGATGGCCACGTCCAGCCCGTGCAGGCCGAGCTCCACGACCCGAGTGCACGCGAAGTCGGTCAGCAGCATCGGGTCGCCGTGCCGGGTGCGGACGGCGCGGTCGGCGCGCGCGGTCATGACCAGGTGGGCCGATACCGCGCAGCGCCGGTCGAGCTCGGCCGCCAGGGCGTGGCCCCCGCCGGGTGCTAGCTGCTCGGCCAGGGCCTGCGCGGTCGAGACCCGGTGGGCATTAGTGGTAGCCGAGAACCTCTCATCAGGCCGGTAGTACTCCGTGGTACTGACCAGGCCGCTCCTGGCGGGCTCGGCCTCGGCGAGAGCCTCGCGGATCCGGTCGGCAGCCATCAGAATGTGACACACCAGTTCGCCGACCGTCCACGGTGGGCACGGGCTGGGTCGGCCAAGGTCAGCGCCGTCCAACCCGGCCACCACCCGGGATAGCGCGGCCGCTTCGGCGGTCAGCGCGTCGGTGATGTCCTTCCGGGGCATGTGCTGCACCTTAATGGGAGAGGATGTCTAGGGCGATGACGACGGTCGGCCGTGCAGATGAAACCATCGACGGATGAGGCTGTCGCGGCGACGGCCGTCGGAGCATGCCCTCCAGGGGCCGCCGACGGTTCCTGACGGGCCGGCGGCCCCGAACGGGGGACCAGCCGCTCCGCCGCCCAGATTGCCTGGACTGTCCGCACCAGTCGGGCAGACCGCGAACCGAACGGCAGGGCTCGTGGTCGAAGATCAGCTCGAGCCGCGCATCCGGATACCGTCGGACCTCTTGCGCTGCCTGACAGCTTTGATCGAGATAGCTCTGCTCCTCGCCCTCGGGCTGGCGGCCAGAGCGACCACGACGGGCGTCGAGGTCGACGTGGTCGGCGCCAGCCAGCATCTGGCCAGGGGGCTGGTTGCGCCGCTGCACTCACTGGCCTTCATCGCGCTGCTCGTACTTCCCGTCGCCCTGGCGATCAGGCTCGTCCTGATCGGCCAGCTGCGACGGCTCGTCGAGGCGACAGCCATCGGAGTGATCGCCGGGGGAGTGACGGTCGCTTGCGATGTCATCCTCCGCCTGGGCTCGCTGACGCAGGTCTATAACGCGCTCGCCAGGAGCGGCGCCCCGAGCGGCTCGACGACGCTCGAGCCGTACCTAGCCGGCCTCGCCGCCTTCCTGACAGTAATCGGTATGGCCGACAGGCGGCGGTGGCGACTCTGGTTCTGGCTGGCCATCGGCTTTTATTCCCTGACCAGCCTGGCGCTGGAGCACGAGACGTCGACCGTGCTGTCCTTGCTGATCACCCTCCTGCTCGGCGCGGCCATCGGATCTGGACTCCGGTACGTCATCGGCACGAACACCGACCGGCCGAGCGCGGCGGAGATTGCCGCCGCGGTGAGCCTGGCCGCCGCGCCGATCGTCGAGATCAGGCGCGTCCCGGACAGCCGAACCGATAGCCGCCGGTACACTGCGCTCGGCGCTGACGGCGCGTGCCTCGACGTGGTTGTGTTCGACCGCGACCAGCAGGCCGCCGACGCGATCTACCGCATCTACCGCCGCTTGCGCCTGACCAGCCAGGCATCCCGAAACGCTCCGGTCACCGTGAGCCGCGCTATCGAGCGCGGCACGCTCATGTCCTACGCCGTGGAAGACGCCGGCGTAGCCACGCCCCGGCTGCGCGCCGCCGTGCGCGTCGGGCCGGAGGCAGGCGCTATCGCGACCGCCCATCCCGATGGAACTACGCTCGCTGAGTATCGCTCGCCTACCGATCTGCAGCTTGGCCGCGTCTTCGACGCGGTGTGCACGCTGCACCGGCACAGGGTCACGCATCGCTCGCTGACCGCCGACCACATCATGCTGACCGGCGACAAGCAGGACGCGATCATGCTTCTCCATCCGAGTGACGGTGATGTCGCGGCGAGTGATCTCCAGCTCAGGCTGGATCTATCCCAGCTAACGGCGACCGTCGCGCTGCTAGTCGGCCCTGACCGAGCCGCTAGCCTCGCCCGGAGCAAGCTCGGCCAGGCGGCCGTGGCCGGCCTCGTGCCGCTGCTTCAGCCGGTCGTGCTGCACCGCTCCACCAGGATGGCGCTGCGGCGGCAGAAGGACGTCCTGCCCGCCTTGCGCAAGGGGCTGCTCGGCAGCGAGCCGCAGACCGATGTGCCACCAGTGCAGCTGGAACGGATCCGGCTGCGCAGCGTTCTCACCCTCGTCGCCTCGATCTTCGCTGCGTACATCATCATCGGCGAGTTCGGCAGCCAGAACTTCCGGACTGTGCTTAAGCACTCCGACTGGCGGTGGGTCGTCTTCGCGCTCGCCCTGTCGGCGGTGACCTACGTCGGTGCGGCCTTCTCGCTCTCGGGCTTCGTCCTGGAGAAACTCAAATTCGTCTGGACCCTCCTGGCCCAGCTCGCCGGATCGTTCGTCACTCTCGTGACGCCGGCCGCGGTCGGTGGCGTCGCGCTGAACATCCGGTACCTGAACAAGTCAAAGGTCGCGCCAGCTGATGCGGCCTCGAGCGTCGGCGTCTCCCAGGTCTTCGCATTCGCTTTGCACCTGGTGCTGCTGGTCATCTTCATCACGCTGACTGGTGGCTCCAGCAGCAATTCGTTCCGCCCGCCGAGCTGGGCGTACATCGCGCTCGCGGTGCTCGGCGCCGTGGTCCTGGCCGTCCTGGCCCTGCCCGCCGGCCGGCGGCTGGTGCGGTCCAGGGTGGCGCCGGCCCTCGGCCAGGTCATCCCGCGGCTGCTTGACATCGCGCAGAAGCCGGCCAAGCTCGCCGAGGGCATCGGCGGGGCTTTGCTGCTGACGTTTGGCTACATCCTCTGCCTGGACGTATCACTGCGCGCCGTCGGCACCCACGCCAACTTCTTCGCTATCGCGGTGGTCTACCTCACCGGCAGCGCACTCGGCTCTATCGTCCCGACACCGGGCGGCCTCGGTGCCGTGGAGGTCGCGCTATCCGGCGGCCTCACCACCATCGCGCATGTATCCGGTGCGTATGCGCTGAGTGCTGTCTTGCTGTTCCGCCTGATCACGTTCTGGCTGCCGATCCCCATCGGCTGGGTCGCCCTGAACTACCTGCAGCGACGCGACGCGCTCTGACCCAAGTGCGCGCGCTGCGAGCAGGCCCAACGGTGGCTGCCCAGTGCCATCGCAGCCATGACGACGACCACAGCCAGGGCCAGGCCCATGACGATGATGCCGGCCTTGGTCAGGCCGACCAAGTGCAGCTGAGAATCGCTGGTATGAGCAGCCTTCGCTGCGCGGTATGACGAGATTCTCGGGTCGTCGAGGCTGCGGCAGCCGGCATCCCGCTCGACCTCGGCGTCGAGAAAGACAACTCAGAAGCCCGAAGGCTCTACGAGCGCTTGGGATTCATCCAGGTTGGCGAGACCGAGCAGGAATGCAAGCCCCGATGGAATCCATGGCCCGATAGCAGCCAGCCGCTGGCGTCAACTGGAGCGTGATTCGCGGGGCGCCCAGAGCGCGGTCATGCCACGTTATTTAGTCTCCCAAGGCTCGGTTGCGCCTGGCTTCCATGATCTGAACTAGATCGCCGACTGGCAGCGACAAGCCCGCGCCTGTAATGCGGACATGCCCCTGCTTCAAGCCCGCATTCAGCCTTAGCAAGGCACGGCGGGGAAGCCGATGGCGTTGCACGAACGCCGCAGGATCGCGGAGTGTAACCATGATCGATGAGAACGCTCCCCGCGAGTCGGTTTCGATTCCCTGCACTTCATCCCATGCGACGAAGCCGACGTCGACCGCATACTGCCGCACGATAAACCCGTCCGAGCCAATGCTCAGGACAGGTACCGGATGCAAGGCCCTGAACACGATGTAGGGAAGGCAGATCACACCGAAGAACACCACGCCGGGTATCCCGGCCACCAGGCCCACTAGTCCGCCCCAGATCACCAGCGCGACGGAGACGACCGACATGCCAGCGCAGACAGCTACTAGTGACCACCCGCCCTGGGCGTCTTCGGCTTCAACGGCGATATCGCCGGGAGAATCGGTGGTCATGACCTAACGGTAGGACCGGACTGTCGCCGTTTCGCCTGAATCAGCTCGAAGATGTTGAGCCGAGGTGATTAGGCCGTGTCTGGATGCGCAGCTCGAACTAGAAGACCGCCGGGAACGCCCGTTACTGAGATAGACCCGATACGTCAGGCGGCTTGGCCGGGTGGCGGCTGGGAGCGGAGGGCTTTGCCGCCGTCGAGGCTGACGGCGGTGGTGGTGCGGTGTGGAGATCATTCAGGCGCGCCGTATGCCCCCATCGTTTGTCTGGGCTGGAGGAAGATGGCCCCGTGAAAACAGCGAAACGTCGATATGGCGAGCCTTCGGACGACAAGCCACCGGGACGACCGAGAGGCCTGCCGCTCACGCTCATCGGATACTGGGAAGGCTCGTACGCGGCTGGGTGGCCCCAAGTCACGGACTTCGTAGACGAGCACTGGGACAAGGACGAACGGGATATTGTCGCGTCGTATCTTGAGCAAGGGCTCGCACTTCCGTGGCTATGGCGGCCCCGTGGTCTTTCTCAGTGCCGATTCTGCGGGCGGGTGAACGGCTCCAATGAGAAGACCGACGGCTTCTATCTCTGGCCCGAAGGCCTTGCTCACTACGTCCGTAAACACAGCGTGCGACCGCCGGCCAGCGCCATCCGGCACATTGTCAGCATGCAAGAGGGCGATGACTGGTGGGAGGAGGCCGTTGGCTCCGCGGACCGAGAATGGCGGAAGACAGCGACGCTGGATTCGTGACGGCTATGCCCGGACTCGATAGGAACAGAGTGCGTGATGGAGGGACTACGGTGCCGTCGGCCGGCTAGGCGGCTTGCCCCGGCGGCGGGTGGCTGTGGAGGGTTTTGGTGCCGTCGGGGCTGATGGCGGTGGTGGTGACGACTGATAGTTATTTAGGCGCGGCTGAGTAAGCGGACGGACATGTCCCGACTACGACGTTGGCGCATAACCCACGTCCGCGCCGGAGCGATTCTGGTCGCTGCCGGTTGTGCTCGGCTCAGGCGATCAGGCGATCAGGCGATCAGGCTAGCCTGGCCACGGCGAGCGCGGCGGCCAGCAGGACGATGCTCCAGGACATGGCGCGCAGGGCACGCTCCAGTGGCTCGAGCAGCCGGCTGGTGCTCAGCGCGAGTGTGTCGCCGTCCGCAAGGGTGACAATGCCGGTCACGCCAGTCGCTCGCCGGCGCAGCAGTCGCGCCGGGGTGCTGAGGCTGCGCTGGGCTGCCGAGAGGGCAAACGCTCCCGCCGCGGCCAGCACGGAGCCCGCCGAGAGCCTGCCGGTCTGCGCCACATACGACGTCAGCAGTGGGAAGGCGCCCCAGGCGGCGGCGAATCCAGCGTCGGTGTGCACGATGCCGCCGAAGAGCTCGGCGTTGTAAGCGATGACGAGCAGCGGGCCGGCCACCAGGAACGGGATCAGAACCCACCCGACCCGCAACGTGCCCACCACACCGAGGGCGACCGCGCCAGCCAGCCCGACGCCGGCCACGGTGAGCAGCATCGCATCCGGGATCTGAGTCCGCAGCGGCCGGCCGTGGAACTCATCCAGCGCGTGCGCTGCGAGGCCGACGGCGAGGAAGAAGGCGATCAGGGTCGCGACGAGCGGAACCAGCCGCACATGCGGTGCTAATGCGGCCCCGATGACGACATAGGCCAGGTGCCAGGCCGTGTACGGCGGGTGCAGCAAGGTCCACCAGTCGCGCCATCGGCCAGGGCCAGCCGCGTAAAACGCCGGCCGGCCGGCTGCCCCTGGCGCCGACGCCTCCTGCCCCGGCTCCCTGTCAGCCTGCCCGTCAGTCACTCGCGCGAGTTCCCCACATGACCAGCCCGCCGCCCAGGCTCATTACCCGGTAGCCCACGTCGCGCAGGCCTGCCTGCTCCCAAGCGCGCACCGTCCAGTCGATCGGATAGCGCCGGTAGTGCCCGGCGATACTCGGGCCGAGGAACCGGCCGACGCCGTACCACTCCCGGCCGCCAGTGAGCAGCCCAGCGACCGGCAGCACCAGCCACGTGTACAGGCGCCACCAGAATCGCCAGAACGCCGACGGGGGAGCGAGGAACTCCAGGCTCGCCACGGTTCCGCCCGGCCTGACTACCCTGGCCAGCTCCGTCAGCGTGGCCTGCGGATCGGTCACGTACCGAAGCAGATACGTGAAGGTCAGCGCGTCCACGGAGGCGTCCGGCAGCGGCAGCCGCTCAGCGCGGCCCGACACGAGGGAAACGTGGTCGCTGGCGCCAGCCGCCGCTACATTGCGCGCGCCTTGCCGGAGCATCTGCTCTGTCAGGTCCAGGCCGATTACTCGTGCGCCGGTACGGTCGGCGATCTGCAGCGAGACTCCTGCCGTTCCCGCGGCCACATCGAGTACGACGATCTCGGCACGGCTGGCGGTTGCCTGCGGAATTAACCGGTCGACCATGGCGCGCCGCCACCGGCCGTTCTGGCCGAAGGACAGCCACTCCGCGAGCCGGTCGTACCGCGCCGGCAGCGGCGCGAACAGTTGCCGGGCGAAGCTGTTGCGGTTGTCGAGCGCAGGACTCTGCACGGCATCTCCTCAGTGGCCCTTGATCACCGTAGCCCAGGACCGCGCCCGGTGCGAAAGCCCGCGCCGGCGGTTGCGACGTCGGCACCGTCGCCGGCCCAGCTCGCCGGCCGAGTTCGCCGGCCTGCGGCGCTGCGGCAGCCCGGCGGCGTTCAGGCAGGGCGGAAGCGGAGGGCGGACCACACCTCGTCGAGCGCCACTTGCCGCACCGGCCGGACGCCGAGCTCGGCGACGGCCCCGGCAAGGGTGTCTCGATTGATGTCCGTGCCCAGCTGGCCACCCTTGGGGTACGCGATCCACGCCAGCCGGTCCTCGCGGGCGGCGTCGATGGCGGGTCTCGCGGTGCTGGTCAGTTCGGCCGCGAGCGTAACGAAGGCGACGACCACGCTGGCCGAGGCCGAATCAGCGGCTTGAGGACCGAGGCTGGCCAGATCCGGCCCCTCCGGTCTGGGTGCCACCACGGCGACGTCCATGCCCGGCTTGATCTGCAGTTTGGCGGCTAGATCCACTGGGTCAGTATGGGCTCTCGCTCTGTCAACCGCCGGCTCTTCGCGACGAGGGGGTAATCGGCCCCGTTCCGTTCCTGATCGCCGGACACGCACCCCCGCAGTGGGCATGGTGGATGCAGACCATTGCCGTCACCGCCGTGCATGGACGCGTACCCGGCGCTGACCGGTAGTTCATCCGGCTCAGTAACCTTGCCGATATGGGTGAATCGACGGACACCAACGCGGCAATCTGGCAGTCGGGGGAGGTCGTTCAGACCTTCGTCGCGGAAGCGCAAGCCAATGAGCGCAAGCGGGCGCCGCAGCGGCGGCTCATGGCTGACCTGCTGCCCTTCGGCGAGCAGGATGCGTTCACGTTCCTGGATCTAGGCGCCGGGACCGGTGCTGCGTCGCGCGCGATCCTTGAGGTGTATCCGGGTAGTACGGCCATACTCGCTGACTTCTCCGCTGAAATGATGCGTGCAGGCGAGGACCAGATGCAGCCGTTCGCGGGGCGTTACCGCTACGTCGAGTTCGATATGACGAGCGGGCAGTGGCCGGAGGCGATACCCGCGGCGCTCGACGCGGTCGTGACGTCCATGTCCGTGCATCACCTGACAGACGACCGAAAGCGAGCCCTGTTCGCCGAGATCTTCGGCCATCTTTCCGCTGGCGGCTGGTACCTCAACTACGACCCCGTGCGCGTCGCGGATCCGGTGGTCGAGGCCACCTGGGAGCGGGTGAGCGACCGCGAAGACCCCGAGGCTGCGGCGAAGCGGCGGCACCGCACGCCTCAGCAGCAGGCCCGCTGGGACAACCACGTTCGCTTCATCATCCCGCTCGACCAGCAGCTGGAATACCTGCGCGCGGCCGGCTTCCGGGGGATCGACGTCTACTGGAAGCGCCTGGAGAGCGTCATCTACGGCGGGTACCGGCCGGCGTCGGCCGCTGACGTGCGCTGACGGAGGATGGCTTCGTGGCAGCGAATCTCCGCCAGGTCATCGACTCCACGACTGTCGAGATGCTCCGCGCCCGCGGCAGCTTCAAATGGACAGCTCCGGGACCGGACGGGTTCGGCGCCGCGGTGGCGGAGATGGATTTCGGTGCCGCGCCGGCGATCCTTGACGCGCTCGCCGGGCTGTCCGCTGACGGGAACTTCGGCTACCTGCCGCCGCCGCTGGAGGCGGAGCTTGGCGTGGCATGCGCGGACTTCGCAAAGCGCCGCTACGGCTGGGATCTCGACCCGGCCCTGATCCATTCCGTCCCGGACGTGGTCAGGGGGCTGGAGCTCGCGATCACGGACTTCTCGCGTCCCGGCTCGCCGGTCATCCTGCCCACACCCGCGTACATGCCGTTCCTCACGGTGCCTCGCTTCCTCGGTCGCGACATCATTCAGGTGCAGATGCACGCCGACGCCGGCTTTTTCACGCTCGACTTCGACGCGATCGATGATGCGTTCCGCGCCGGAGGGCACCTGCTCATCTTCTGCAACCCGCACAACCCGCTTGGCCGGGTCGCAAGCCTGGCGGAAATGACGCAGCTCGCCGGCGTCGTCGAACGGCACGGCGGCCGGGTCTTCGCTGACGAGATCCATGCTCCGCTCGTCTATCCCGGTACACGCCACATCCCCTACGCCGCCACCTCGGAGGCGGCGGCGTCCCACACCCTGACCGCCACGTCTGCCGCCAAGGCGTGGAACCTGCCCGGCCTGAAGTGCGCCCAGGTAATTCTCACCAACGAGCCGGACCGGCAGCGTTGGGCGGACCTGGGAACGTTCGCCGTGCGCGGCGCCAGCAACCCGGGCGTCGTTGCGAACATCGCCGCCTACCGGCATGGGGGCGCCTGGCTGGATGACGTCGTCGCCTACCTCGACGACAGCAGGCGGCTGCTCGCCGAACTGGTCAGCCGCCACTTGCCGCAGGTGCGCTACCGCCCGCCGGACGGAACCTACCTCGCGTGGCTCGATTGCTCGGGCATGGACCTGACGGATTCACCGGGCGAGCTGGTCACCGACCGCGCACACGTCACGGTCGTCGACGGACCGGACTTCGGCGAGGGCGGTGCGGGCTCGTTCCGGCTCAACTTCGCCACGCCGCAGCCGATCCTCACCATGATCGTCGAGCGGATCGCGGCCGTCCTGACGGCCAGCTACTGATCCACCGTCGCCAGCACCCGCGCGGCGGAGACGGCTTCGAGCAGCTGTCGGTAGTCCTGCTCGTTCTGGTCGGCGTAGGCGATGGCGAAGTCGGCGATGGCGTAGTCGAAGTCCTCGGCGGTACCCAGGTAGCCCGAGATCATGGCGGCCCGCCCGGTCCGGGCGTGGGCGCGGGCGAGCGCCCAGCCGCAGAGCCTGCCGTAGTAGTTGAGCTGGAGCGGATCCATCAACGGAACGCTCATAGCGCCTTTCATGTCGCGCAGCTGCCGGACGTAATACTCCTTGGAAGCCGCTGGCGGCCCTCCCTTGGTTGCCGTCACGCTCGGCCCGATGCCCGTGGTCCAGCCGAGGAACACGTCGCTGGCCGCCTGCGTCAGCCGCTGGCCGCTGACCACCCGCTCTCCTTCGTGCTGGTACTTGCTTTTTCCGGCGTACGGGGCAAGTACCGACTCCTGCGCCTCTTTGAGCTGGAGGAAGAGCGGCTCATCATCGCGATCACCGAGCAGCAGGAGGATGAAGGCCTCGGTTCCGACCGAGCCGACTCCGACGACCTTGCGCGCGAAGTCGCCGAAATAGTAGCGGTGCAGCACCTCCCTGCGGTCCTCCTCCAGCGTGTCCAGGTACTGCCCGATGGCGTGACGAAGCTCCTCCAGGATGCCGGGGTCGCGCTCGATCGGATAGCGGACGATCACCGGATGCGCTGGCCTGATCCGGTACTGACCGTCGACCTGGTCGCACATCTTGAGGAAGGCTTTCAGACTCGTGCGGCTATGAGCCTTCTTGATGTCGCGGTGGCGACGGCGCACGGCTGCCTTGGGCTGAGCCGCGTCAAGCAGCTTGGTGGCCTGGTCGACGTCAACCCGGGAGTACCAGACCTCAAGGAAGCGCATCGCAGCGTAGGTCGCCATTTCGGTGCGGTAGCTGCGGACAGCGGCGCGCGCGGCGGCGCGGGCGTCCCGGTCCCTGAACTCCTTGTCGCGAGCGGCAATGACAAGACTCGCCGCCAGCCGCTTGACGTCCCACTCAAACGGCGCCGGGAGCGTCTCGTCGAAGTCGTTCACATCAAAGATCAGTCGCCGGTCGGGTGCCGCGAACATCCCGAAGTTCAGCAGGTGGGCGTCACCGCAGGCCTGCACCCTGATATCTGTTGTCGGCGTGTGCGCCAGGTCCCAGGCCATCGCGGCCGCGGCGCCACGGAAGTAGGCAAAGGGCGAGGCAATCATGCGTCCATGGCGGATCGGGATCAGGTCCGGCACGCGGGTCCTGGCCTGCTCCTCGAGAATCGCGACCGGATCTGGCCGGTCCCGCGGCGGCGTCCACTCTGCGTGACTCGAGCGGCCTACTTCTCTGCGTTGCTCGCGGCCACGGGCCCGCCACTCGTCCGGCGTGAGCAGCTCATGCGGCGGCGCAAGAACGCCGGGCGACATTCTGCTCATGAGTTCACCGACTCCCACCGACCGTGACCGCGGCCAGATAGCCCGCCGCGGTCAATCCTCTATCCCGAGGCCCAGCGCCGCTCAGGGCCTGATCATGACCCTGATACTACGGTGACGGCATCGTCACCCACGGTTGCGGGGGACGTTGCCTGGGCGGCGGCCGGGACGGTGGTCAGCGGCTGGGAGGTGGTCAGCGGCCGGCAGGCGGTCAGCGACCAGCAGCCGGCCGGCGGTCAGCGGCCGGCGGCCGGCAGGCGGACCGGCATGTGCTTGAAGCCGTTGACGAAGTTGGACCGGAGCCTGCTGACCTCGCCGTCGAGCGCGATGCCGGGCATCCGCTCGGCCAGGGCCGTCAGCATCACCCGCAGCTCAAGCGCGGCCAGGTGCCTGCCCAGGCAGTAATGCGGTCCGCCACCGCTGAAGCCGACATGGGGGTTCGGGTCGCGCCCGATGTCGAACTCCTGCGGCGCGGCGAAGACATCCTCGTCTCGGTTGCCTGAGGTGAGGAACGCCACCACTTTGTCTCCCTCGGCGATTCGCTGGCCACTCAGCTCGGCATCGCGGATCGCAGTGCGCCGGACCAGATTCGCCGGGCTAACCCAGCGGACAATCTCCTCGGCCGCTGAGGCCGCTAGAGCCGGGTCGTCGACCAGCCGCTGCCATTGCTCGGGGTGGTCGAAGAATGCGAGCATGCCACCGGCAGCAGCGTTGCGGGTGGTCTCGTTGCCCGCGACCGTCAGCAGCAGAAAGAAGAAATTGAACTCCAGGGTGGTCAGCTCCTGGCCCGTGTCGTCGGGCTCTAGCAGCTGCGTCACGATGTCGTCGCGTGGCTGCTTCCTGCGGCTGTCGGCCAGTTCGCCTGCGTAGGCGTACATCTCTCGCACGGCCTGCATCTGTTCGGCCGGCGACGCCGCCATCTCGACGTCATCGAAGCCCACGGCGCGGTTGGACCACATGAAGATCCGGCCCCTGTCCTCGGCTGGCGCCCCGACCAGCTCGCAGATCACTTGCGTCGGCAGCGGCGCAGCGATCTGCGTGACGAAGTCCGCCTCGCTGTCACCGGCGATGTCGTCAAGCAGGCCGTGGCATACCTGGGTGATGTGCTCCTCGAGCTTGCCGATGATCCGCGGCGTGAACCCTCTGTTGACGAAGGCACGCTGCCGGGTGTGCTGGGGCGGGTCCATGTTGATCATCATCAGCCTCATACGCTCGACCGCCATGTCTGGCCACTCCTTGAACACGGCGGTGCGGCGCGCCGAGGAAAAGATCTCGGGGTGCCGGGTGACCTGCGCGACATCCTCGTGCTTAGTCACCGCCCAGAACCCGGGCCAGCCGGCGCCGCCACCCTCGGCGTGCCAGAACACCGGCGCATGCTCGCGCAGCCAGGCGAACTGCTCGTGCGGGGCGCCGCTGCGCTGGTAAATGTCAGGATCAACAAGGTTGATCTGTCGCTCGATCGCCATCGCCCGCCGCCACCCTTCCAGCGCGACCACTAACCATGACGATACGGCCATCCCTGGCCAAGGCGGCAGTCCCGCGACGGCCAAGGCGGCAGTCCCGCGACGCCGACTCCAGGGCGCCGAGCGCACTCGGTGGCTGCCTGACAACCAGCCTTGTGCGAGCCCAAACTGGGAGATAACGTTTCTTTGGCCGGGCGGGTGGCGCGGACCGCGGACGGCTACGACGGGAGACAGCACATGAAGGTCAATCCAGCCAGCGCCGGCTTCGATGAGCGGCGTCTCGAACGGATCACCGAGCACATCCAGACTCGCTACATCGATCCCGGACGCATCGCCGGCTGTCAGGTGGCAGTTGCCCGTCACGGCCATGTCGGCTACTTCCGGTCATTCGGCGTCAGAGACCGCGAGCGGTCCGCGCCGGTGGCGGAGGACACGATCTGGCGCATCTACTCCATGACCAAGCCGATCACAGGTGTCGCGCTGATGTCGCTCTATGAGCGCGGGATGTTCCAGCTCAGCGACCCGGTGTCGCGGTTCATTCCCGAGTGGCGAGACCTGAAGGTTCGCGAGCAGACCGAGGACGGCCAGGAGCGGCTCGTCGACCCGCAGTCGCCGATGACGATCCGCGACCTGCTCATGCACATGTCCGGGCTGGGCTTCGCCGGCGGCCGGACACTACAGCAGCTGTTCTCGGCCGATAACGCCAAGCCGGGCCAGGCGCTCACGCCGGGTTCTCGGCGGGGCCCGAACGCCACGCTCCAGAGCATGGTCGAGCGCTATGCCGATTACCCGTTGGAGTTCCATCCCGGCACGCGCTGGTTCTATTCAGTGTCGACCGATATTTGCGGGCGCCTCGTTGAGATCATCTCCGGACAGCGGTTCGACGACTATCTGAGGACGACCATCTTCGAGCCGCTCGGGATGGACGACACCGGGTTCATGGTGCCCGACGCTAAGGTGGACCGCTTCGCTGCCTGTTACCGCCGCGACGCCAGCAAGAATCTCATCCTCGTCGATGATCCGCAGCGCAGTGGCTATCGCGAGCAGCCCTCGTTCCTGTCCGGCGGCGGCGGTCTGGTCTCTACCACAGACGACTACCTGCGGTTCTGCCAGATGCTGCTCAACGGCGGCGAGCTCGACGGCGTGCGTATTCTCGGCCGCAAGACAGTCGAGCTGATGGCTTCAAATCACCTGCCTGGCGAGGGCGACCTGCAGTCAGTCGCGCTGCCTGGCGGATATGGCGAGGTGGGATTCGCCGGCATGGGGTTCGGCCTCACCGTCGCCGTCGCTAAGGCTCCGACGGCCACGCAGGTGATCGGCTCCGCGGGTGAGTACATGTGGGGCGGCGCCGCGTCGACGATCTTCTGGGTCGACCCCGTCGAAGACCTCACCGCGGTCTTCATGACCCAGCTCCTCCCGTCCGGTACGTTCAACTTCCGCGGTCAGCTCAAGACGCTGGTGTATCCGGCGATCATCGACTGAGCCGCCATCGCGGCCGTATTCAGGAGGCGATGACGGCCACAGTTGTCCGGCCGCCGTCGACATCGATCACGGTGCCATGCACGAAGGCGGCCTCGTCGCTGGCCAAGTGCACCGCGGCGAGCCTCTGCGGACGGCAGTTACCTTCTGGG
>DATHQE010000017.1:0-7326 GCA_035483035.1 Streptosporangiaceae bacterium
CCTGTCTGCCATGACTCGGAGCGTACCTCCAGGCCTGCCCCGCGCCGGACCTGCCGGGCCTACGCCATTAGCCGACGGCCGGACGGGCCGCCAGCCGACTACCGGACGGGCCGTCAGCGCACTACTGGATGAGCCGTCAGTCCCACTGCAGGACGTAGGGCAGCCCGGTGGCCCGGAAGTGGCCCACATTGATGCACTCAGTCATTCCGATCCGGACCCGGCTTTGCAGCGGCTGGTGTACGTGACCGAACAGCACGTAACGCGGCTGGGTCCGCTCGATCGCGGCCAGCAGGGCCTCGCTCCCCCGCTCCATCCGGCGGGCCACGGTGTCGTAGAGCAGGTCAGGAACGGCCGGCGGAATGTGCGCGCAGAGCACGTCGACCTCGCCAATGGCCGCAACCTTGGCCGCGAACGCCTCGTCGTCGATCTCGTTGGGCGTCCGGTAGGTCGTCCGCAGACCGCCGCCGACGAAGCCGAACGTCCAGCCGTCCAGCTCGACCCGCTCGCCATCCAGGATGTGCTGACCTGGCCGGGCATGGTCCGACCAGAGCTTCGGCAGGTCCACGTTCCCGTACGTCAGATACGACGGCACCGGCATCGCCGCGAACAGGGCGGCATACTGTCGCGACACCGCGGCCTCGATGTGCTGGCGCGGATTCCCGCCAAGCTGCGCCCAGAGCTCGCCCGACATCGCCCGTGCCTCGTCGAACCTGCCGGCCGTTCGCAACTCGACAAGGCGGCGCGCCTGCGCCGCGCCGAACAGGTCGGGAAAGATCCCCTGGCTATGGTCGGCGTAGTCAATAAAAAGCAGCAGATCGCCGAGGCAGATCAGCGCGTCCGCCCCTGCACCCGCCGCGCCCAGGGCATCCGCCCGGCCATGAACATCACTCACCACATGGACCCGCATCCACTTACAGTAGGCAAGTCCGGCACATTGGCCTAGCCGGCCCGCGACCGGCTGACGTCTCGTGCACGGGGTAACGTCCAGGAAGATCAGGACCGGAACGTGGTAGTTCTTGGAGGCGCCGTGCTCGAATTTGGTATCCCTGCTCTCATCGAGGTGCCGGACGATGCCGGACTGGCCGATGTCGTGTACAGCCGGGCTGCCGCCGATCCGGACGAGGTCATGCTGCGCCGCCGGGATGGTGGCGGCTGGCGGGACATCACCGCCGAGCAATTCCGATCGCAGGTCGCTGGCCTGGCCAAGGGCCTGATCGCGGCCGGGATCCAGCCCGGCGACCGGGTGGCTCTCATGTCGCGCACCCGGTATGAGTGGACGCTCGCCGACTACGCGATCTGGTCGGCGGGCGCGGTCACGGTACCGGTTTACGAGACGTCATCTGCCGAGCAGGTGGAATGGATCGTCAGCGACTCGGGCGCACGTGCCGCCATTGCCGAGACAGACCAGCACGCCGAGATCATCACCAGCCTGCGCGAGCGGCTGGCGGGCCTGTCGCAGATCTGGCGGATCTCGGGCCTGGACGAACTCGCCGCGACTGGCGCTGACGTGACGGACGACCAGCTACGCCAGCACCGCAGCAGCCGTCGCGCCGGCGACCTGGCCACGATCATTTACACCTCAGGTACCACCGGGCGGCCCAAGGGCTGCGAGCTTACGCACCGCAACCTGCTCGCGGCAGTCCGGAACGCCGTGCATGGCGCGCTCCCTGAGGTCTTCGAGCACACCGACGCCAGCACGCTGCTCTTCATGCCGCTCGCGCACGTGTTCGCGCGGATCATCCAGGTCGGCTGCCTGGAGTCCGGCGCCGTGCTCGGGCACTGGGAGGACATCGGCACCGTGGCCGAGGGGCTGCGCGAATACCACCCCACGTTCCTGCTCGCCGTGCCGCGGGTATTCGAGAAGGTCTACAACACAGCCCAGCAGCAGGCGTCGGCGAGCCCGGCCAAAAGCAAGATCTTCGCGGCGGCGGCAGCAGTCGCCGTCGCCTACAGCCAGGCAGCGGAATCCGGCCGGCCCGGCCCCGGACTGCGGCTGCGGCACGCGCTGTTCGACCACCTGGTCTATGGCAAGCTCAGGGCGGCCGTCGGCGGCAAGGTTACGTACGCCGTCTCCGGCGGCGCGCCGCTCGGCGAGCGTCTTGGCCACTTCTTCCGGGGTGCCGGGATCACGGTGCTCGAGGGCTACGGCATGACCGAAACCTCGGCCGCGGCGACCGTCAACAAGCCGAGCCGCAACAAGGTGGGGACCGTCGGCCAGCCGTTGCCGGGCGTGAGCGCGTCGATCGCCGACGATGGGGAGATCCTGCTGCGTGGCGCCATCAACTTCGCCGGCTACTGGCAGAACGACGCCGCCACCAAGGAAGTACTCGACAACGCCGGCTGGCTGCGCACTGGCGACCTCGGCTCGCTCGACGACGAAGGCTTCCTGCGGGTCACCGGCCGCAAGAAAGAGCTGATCGTCACCGCCGGCGGCAAGAACGTGGCACCCGCCGTCCTCGAGGACCGGCTCCGCGCCCACCCGCTCATCAGCCAGGTCATGGTCGTCGGCGATAACCGGCCCTTCATCGCCTGCCTGATCACCCTGGACCCGGAGGCCCTTGACCACTGGAAGCAGCAGCACGGCAAGCCCGCCAACGCGACGCCAGCGGACCTGGCCACCGACACTGACCTGCTCGCCGAGCTTCAGACCGCCGTCGATGACGCGAACAAGGCGGTGTCAAGGGCGGAGTCGATCCGCAAGTTCGTCGTGCTGCCGGTGGACTTCACCACCGACAACGGCTACATCACGCCATCGCTCAAGGTGAAGCGGGCTGTGGTCGCCAAGGACTTCGCCGGCGACATCGAAGCGCTCTACACCAGGTAGGGGCTGTCAGCTCAATTTGCCAGTGAGGATGTGGTCGAGGCGCTCGGCTACCAGGTCCCAGGTCCATTCGCGGTCGATCCAGGCCTGGCCTTTGTCGCCCATCGCGGCGGCGCCCGCTGGATCGGCTAGCAGCTGGACCAGCTTGTCTGTTAGCGCTTTCTCGTCCCGGCCGCCGACGACGTAGCCGGTTTCGCCGTCCAGGATCGCGTCGGGTGCGCCGCCCGAGTCGCCGCCGATGACCGGTAGGCCGGTCGCGGATGCTTCCAGGTAGACGATGCCGAGGCCTTCCACGTCCAGGCCCCCGCGGCGGGTCCGGCACGGCATCGCGAACACGTTGCCGACGTCGTAGTACGCCGGCAGATCGTCCCAGCTGACGGGGCCAGTGAAGAGTACGGAGTCGGCTACGCCGGCCTGCTTGACGAGCCGGTCGAGACTTGACCGGTAGGAGCCGTCGCCGACGAGCACCAGGAGGGGATCACAGCCAGACCGAGCCAGCACCTTCGGCCATGCCTTGATCAGCAGGTCCTGGCCCTTGCGCGGGACCATTCGGGATACGCATACGACCACGGGCCGGTCGGCCGGGATGCCGAGGTCGAGGCGGATCTGCCTGCCGCCGGAGCCCGGCCTGAACGCCGTTGGGTCCACGCCAGGTGTCAGCCTGACCATGCGGCTGGCCGCATCCGCTGACAGCGCCCTCGCCATCCGGACTCGGAAGTACTCAGCGAGGTAGGTCAGCACATCGACCTCGTCCCCAATGCGCCGCAGCAGCGACCTGGCACCTGGCAGCGCGGCCCAGCCTGCCTCATGCCCGTGGGTGAGCCCGACGATGCGCTCCGCGCCCGCCTTGCGTAGCTGCGGCGCCAGCAGCCCGAGGGGGGCGGCCGCACCGAACAGCACGCTGTCGCAGCCGTGCTCGGCCAGCAGGCGGCAGGCACGGGAGCGAACCGACGGGACCGGCAGCATCAGCGAGCCAGGGTGCCTGATGACCGGGAACGGCTGCCTGGCGTCGAACTCGGCTGCGCCCTGCCAGGCGGGCGCGTACACCACGACGCGGTCGGCTGGCAGCCGGGCAGCCAGGGCGTGCACGAACGACTGGATCCCGCCACTGCGCGGCGGAAAGTCGTTCGTGATGATGAGTACCTTGGTCATCTAGCTCCTCCGGCACCGTCCGCCGAACACTACGCGCGGGTGAAGCTCAGGTCGTACCCATCGCGTCGTGAACTAGCTTCGGCCTACGGCCGGACGGCGCCGTCAAAGACCGACTTATACCACCCGCTGAACGAGACCAGCTCCACATCCATGCCCGGCTGCGGGGCGTCAATCAGCTGGTTGTTGCCGACGTAGATGCCCACGTGGCCGGCACCGTTGAACACCATGATGTCACCTGGCTGCATATCGGCCTCGCTGACGTGCGGTAGCGCGGCCCACTGTTCCTCGCTGGTGCGCGGAATGGAGACCCCAGCTGATGCCCACGCCGTCATCGTCAAACCTGAGCAGTCATATCCAGAGCCACAGGGGCCGGTGCCGCCATACACGTAGGGGCAGCCGAGCTTGCTGTAGGCGAATGCGACGGCCTTCTGCGCCTGCGTCGCGGTCGGGCCGGTGTACTTCGCGGACGTCGACCCCCCGGCGGGCCCGACGGCAATCTGCTGAGCCGGGGTGAGCTGGTTGACCAGGGCCTGCTCGGAGTTCACCAGCTTTTGCATCTGCTGGCGACGGCCGTTGAGGCTGGCCTTCAGCTGGAGGATGCCAGCCTGGGTGCGGCGGGCGAGCAGCTGCGTGGACGTGAGCTGCTTGGCAGCCGCGAGGAACTGGTTGATCTGCGCTTCGTTCGAGGCGGACAGCTCCAGCAGGATCGAGGACTGGTCCAGGATCTGCTGCGGCTTGCCGGATGTCAGCAGCGCGACCGAGGAACTGAGGTTGCCGTCCTCGTAGGCGGTGACCGCGATGCGCCCGATCTGCTGGCGCAGCGCGGCGAATCTGGCATTATCGGCGGCCATCTCGGCGTTCACGAGCGCGAGACGCTGATTGGTGGCCGCAAGCTCCTGCTTCACCTGATCGAATTGCTGGTCAAGCTTCTCGAACTGCGACTGGAGCCTGCCGAGCTTAGCCTGCGCCTGGCTGAGCGTCGGGGCCGGCGATGCGCTCACGCTGGCCGTGACTCCGATGAGTACTCCCGCGGCAAAGACCGAGACGGTCACAGCCGCAACACCGTGCCTGACGATCCTGCGAACCGACGGCGGCGTATGCACCTGCGTGACACGCTCCTTCTTCCACTGCCGGCCTACCGGGTCAGCTGACGGGTTCGGGCTGTGGAAGTCTGCCCTACGGCCAGGCTCGGGCCCGACCGATTCACCCCTGGCGGCTCCGCACTGCGCACCGTCTGTGGGTCCCCGGTTCTCCCAGCGAGCTCCTGCGAGCCTGCTGTCGAGAGATTCGGCGGCGGCCGCTCGCCGCCGCCGGATGGCGACTGCTTAGCGATACGGCTCGGTCCCCGACCTTAGCGGCGCGCGGCGCGCGGATTCAACCACTTCGCGCACTCTGGTGCCGAGTATCTGACGGCACCAGCGCCCGCCAGGTGGGTAACAGCGTCATAACGCCCACGTCGCCACTTGCATAACGGCCGCAATCCGGCGCGCCTGCTGCCGCCGCGTGGCGGCGCGCCTGAACCGGACTGTCGGCACCGCGTCCTAGCGTGAAACCGTGATGGAAGCTCTGGCAAACCTCGGTCTTGTGGTGGTCGACGTCGAGACGACCGGGTGGCTGCACGAGCAGGGCGAGATCACCGAGATCGGCGCGGTGCGGCTTACCGGCGGTCAGGTCACCGGGGAGTTCTCGTCACTGGTCCACACTCGCGGGCCGGTCCCGTCGGATATCACCGCGCTGACGGGGATCACCGACGACATGGTCGGCCGCGCGCCGCTGCCCGCAGTGGCGCTGCGGACGTTCCTCGCTTTCGCCAGCGATTGCGTCCTGGTGGCACACAATGCGCCGTTCGACCTTGAGTTCCTGACGGCCGCCTGCGCGGCCTGTCAGCTGGCGTGGCCCAGCGCAGCAGTGCTGGACACAGCAGTGCTGGCCCGCTTGCTTCTCGGCCCGGATGACGTGCCTGACTGCCGCCTCGGCACCCTGGCGGGATACTTCGGCGCCACCACGACGCCGTGCCACCGGGCCCTCGCCGACGCCAAGGCCACCGCGGACGTGCTTGCCGGGCTGCTGAGGCTGGCAGCAGGCGTCCGGCCCGCGAGCCAGCCGAGGCTCATCAGCATCGCCAGCTGATGCAGCGGTACGCTACTGGCGCGGCTGGGGCGCTCGTTCCCGGCCGACCCCGGGAGGCGAGCAATGGTCACCGCAATCGTTTTGATCAAGGCCGACGTGGCCCGCATCCCCGAGACTGCCGAGGCGATAGCGAAGATCCCGGCTGTGAGCGAGGTCTACTCGGTCACCGGCGAGTTCGACCTGGTAGCGCTGGTCCGGGTCCGGGCCCACGATGAGCTAAGCGACGTCATCCCTGGCACGCTCAACAAGGTCGCCGGAGTGACGCACACTGAGACGCACATCGCGTTCCGCACCTATTCGCGGCACGACCTCGAGGCCGCGTTCTCCATCGGGTACAACGAGGCGTAGCCGACCATTGGCAGCGCGGCGCAGCGACCCATCAGCACCAACGCGCAGACCGCTTCGTCAGCGCGCCACTTACTCGCCGCGAGCTACTTGCCGGCGAGCCGGTTACTGACCTCGACCCAGCGGTCTAGCAGGGCGGCCGCCGCGCCCGAGTCAATAGCCTCCGTCGCCCGCCGGTAGCCGGCCGCCAGCGCAGGCACGAGCGCGGCCGGGCCGGCGACTCCTGCGTCAGCCGCGAGCGCCGCCGCAGCATTGAGCAGCGCGGTGTCCCGTACCGGTCCCTGCAACCCGCCGAGGAATTCTCGCACCACACCTGCGTTATGTGCCGGGTCGCCGCCGAGGAGGTCCGCTGGCACAGAACGGGGAATGTCCAGCTCGGCAGGATCAAAGGCGGTCTCGCTCACCGTGCCGTCGTGCACGATCCAGACGGTCGACGGCGCGGTCGTGGTCAGCTCATCCAGGCCATCGCCGCCGTGGAAGACCAAGGCCGAGCAGCCGCGAGCCGCCAGCACGCCAGCCAGAATCGGCCCCATCCGGGGATCGGCCACACCGAGCGCCTGGGCCGCGGGCCTGGCCGGGTTGGCCACCGGGCCGAGAACGTTGAAGACCGTCGGCACGCCGAGCTCACGGCGCGGCACGATGACATGCCGCAGCGCCGGGTGGTAGAGGGGCGCGAACAGGAACGCGGCGCCGATCTCAGCTGCCAGCTGCTCGGTCGCCGGAGCTGGCAGGTCGATAACGACGCCGAGCGCCTCGAGCACGTCGGCGGTGCCGCAGGCCGACGAAGCTGCCCTGTTGCCGTGCTTAACCATCCGGGCGCCTGCGGCCGCGGCCGCGATCGTGCCCATGGTGGAGATGTTGACCGTCCTGGCGCCGTC
>DATHQE010000018.1:0-4817 GCA_035483035.1 Streptosporangiaceae bacterium
CAACCGCGACGAACCGGAACCCCGCGTCGGTGACCGCCGCGCGCACGGCGGACCGCGCTGGTTCGGCGGCAATCCGCTGGAGATCGTCAGCGGGCAGCTCGATGCGCGCAACGTCGCCGTGATGCCGCACCCGGACATCGCCGAATCCGAGGCGGCGCAGCGCCGACTCCGCGCGCTCGATCTGGCCCAGCTTCGCCGCGTCGACCGGGTCGAAGTGAGGGATGCGCGAGGCGAGGCAGGGCGCGGCCGGCTTGTCTGCGCACGGTAGCGCCAGCGAGCGCGCGATCCGCCGGACCGCGGCCTTGTCCAGGCCGGCCTCGGCCAGGGGCCGAAGGACATGATGCGCGGCCGCTGCGCGCGAGCCCGGCCGGTCCGGGCGGCGGGCATCGTCGGCGTTCTCGCCGTAGGCAACGGCCCGAAGTCCGAGCTCGGTCACGAGCTCGGCCGAGATGCGGGTGAACAGCTCGTCCTTACAGTGGAAGCACCGGTCCGGGCCGTTGCGCTGGTATTCCGGCCGGTCTCCCTCATGAGTCTGGATCTCGACGACCCGGACGCCGATCACGCTGGCGACGTGGTGGGCTGCCGACCGCTCGTCGGCGGCCAGGCTCGGCGAGACGCCGAGAATCGCGGTCACCTGTGCGGCGCCGAGGCAACGAACGGCGAGCGCGGCCAGCACCGAGGAGTCGACGCCGCCGGAGAACGCGACCCCGAGGGGTGCCATCCCGGCGAGCAGCTTGTCCACCCGGGCCACGGCCGCCGCATCCGCCGCCGACCATGATCCGTGCAGCGAGCCATCCATCTCGTGATCCTGCCTGTCCGTCGAGTTCACGCTCCCCAGTGGAATCTACCGCCGCCGATCAGCATGGCGCCTCAGTCAGCACAGCCGGAACAAGACCTCGCCAGCATCGCGGACCACCAAGGCGTCCGGGTCGGCCTCGAAGCCCGCGACGTCCACCTGGGCGGGATCGGCGTAGTTCAGGTTGACTGACCGCACCACATCCTCGGGTATCCCGGTGGCGAGCGTGACCGTGACGCGGCCGTGCTCGCCGGTGGCCTCGTCCCAGCTGCCCGCTCCCCGCAGGTGCGTGGAGTGTGCGAGCACGCTCCAGTGCAAGTCCCGGAATGTCTCCCATTGCTTCACGAAATAATCACGGCAGTGGTAGCCGATTTTGTTGATCTCCGGATGCATGCGAGCGACCTCGGAAATGTGCGGCGCGTAGATGATGACCTCGCCGCCGTCGGCAACGACCGGTTCGACCTTGTAGAAGCCCTTGGCCGCGGTCCACATGTCCTCGTACTTGCGCGGCATGATCGACAGCACTCGGCGCACCGGCTCGTCGAGGTAACGGACATGGGTCTGCGCCGCGACGTCGGCCGCGGCTGCCCAGGCCTGCTCGGGTGAACCGAAGGCCACGGCGTGCAGCCCGCCAGTTGCCGCCGTCACGACGCAGAGCGCGAGGCGCTGGCTCGGGATCAGCCGGGCTGCCTCGTCAATCAGGGCGCGTACCGGCGTCACCCCGCGGGTGCCGATGATGCTCGCGCTGGTGATGAGGGCGCCCAGCCAGTGGGACAGGTCGATGATGTCCTGCCCGGCGACACCGGGGAAGAAGTACTTGTTCCCGCCAGAGAAGCCCACCACCTCGTGCGGGAACACTGGCCCGACCACCAGCGCCACGTCGTGCTCGGCGACTGCCCGATTGAGCTTGACGTCGACAGCGGTGTGCAGCAGGCCGCCAGACAGCTCGCCGATCCGGTCAGCCGAGATGGTGCCAAGATCGACGAAGGTATTGGGGTCGTGCCACTGGTGATTGAGCACCTTCAGTCCCGGATACCGGTCAGCCAGCTGGCCTGCCGGGTAGCCGAGCCAGTCAGCCAGCTCTTTCGCAGGCATCGCGGCGTGGGTGCCCAGCGCAACGAGGGCCGTCATCGCCGAGACGCGCCCGTGCAGCGCCGCGTGGACGGCCCGCATGAGCAGCGGCAGGGGGCAGCTGCGGGTGCCGTCCGGTACGACCACGCACACGCTGCGCCCGTCGAGGTCGAGCGCTGCCAGCGACTCCGAGATGAACGCTGTGACCTGGTCAGCGGTGAGCACCTCGCGGGCGCCGCCGAGGAACGCTGCGGGCCCGGCTGAGTTGCCGACGGCCGGGGTACCCGGACCATGCGTGTGCGTCATGCTCTCACCCTGCCGGGGCGTGCGCCGACGGGCAACTGCGGCGGGCCGCCCGGGCGCTTCGATGTCGGAGTGGATATTCTCGCCACGCTAATGGCTACCATCTCACCGGCCGTGCACGCCCTGGCTAGGCGTGCCGGGGACGGGCGCCCGGCCGCGCCGGTTGGTCACGTCCACCTCGGCCTGGGCAGCTTCTTCCGCGCCCATCAAGCCTGGTACACCGAGCACAGCCCGGATCGCGACCAGTGGGGCATTGCCGCGTTCAGCGGCCGCAGCAGCGCCCTGGCCAGCGCGCTGGCCAGCCAGGACTGCCTGTATACACTCGTCACCCGGGCGGCGGCCCGCGATCAGTTCGCCGTCATCGGCAGTCTCTCGGCTGCCCACCCGGCCAGCGATCACGAGAGCTTCCTGCGCTACCTGGCCAGGCCATCGGTGCGGCTGCTGACGCTCACCATCACCGAGGCTGGCTACCATCGCGACAGCGACAGTGGCCTGGACACCAGGCATCCCGCGGTGGCGGCGGACCTGGCGGCGCTGCGCGTCAGGATGACCGAGCCGGTCCACACCGCCGCCGCTCGGCTCATCGCCGGGCTCGCGGCCCGATACGCGGCCGGCGGTGCGCCGATCACGATCGTGTCGTGCGACAACCTGCCGGACAACGGCCATGTCACCGCCCGGGTCGTCGGTCGGTTCGCCGAGCTGGTTGACCCTGAGCTGGCCGGGTGGATCAGCGGGTCGGTGAGCTTCCCCGACACCGTGGTCGATCGCATTACCCCGAGGCTGAGCGCCGCCGACCCCGGCGTCGTTGCTGAGCGAACGCACCGCGCCGACCGGGCGCCCGTAGTGACCGAGCCATTCAGCGAATGGGTCCTCAGCGGCTCGTTCCCGGCGGGCCGGCCCGGCTGGGAGCACGCCGGCGCCGTCTTCACCGACACCATCACGCCATTTGAGCAGCGGAAGCTATGGCTGCTCAACGGCGGCCACTCCCTGCTCGCCTATGCCGGATCGCTGCGCGGACATGACACCATCGCGGCAGCCGCGGGCGACCAGGTCTGCGCGGACTGGCTCAAGGAATGGTGGGACGAGGCAGCCGCGCACCTCGTCCTGCCCGCCGCCAGCATCAGCGACTATCGAAGCGAGCTACTCGCCAGGTGGGCGAATCACCGCATCCGTCACCTGCTCGCCCAGGTCGCGGCCGATGGGTCGCAGAAACTTCCGGTCCGCGTGCTGCCAGTACTGCGCGCCGAACGAGAGCGCGGTCGCGTGCCGTCCGGCGCCGTCCGCATCCTGGCCGCCTGGCTCTGCCACCTGCGCGGCGCCGGAGTGCCAGTCAGCGACCCGCGCGGCAGCGAGCTGACCGCGCTCGCTTCCGGACCGCTCGACAGCGCTGCCCGCCAGGTCCTGGGCGCACTCGACCCAGCGCTGGGCGAGGACAGCGACCTCATCGCCGCGGTCCGGGCCGCTGCCCGCGACCTGTGCCCGACCTGAGCCGCGGATCGGCGCGAGCCGCGCGCGTTAGCCCAGCCGGTGCATCCAGCCGTATCGGTCCGGCCGGCGACCGTACTGGATGCCGACAAGTTCATCCCGGAGCATGGCCGTGACCGGGCCAGTTTTGCCGTCCCCGATGGTCCAGTCGCCGGCGACGCTGCGGACCGCGCCAATCGGCGTGATCACCGCCGCCGTCCCGCAGGCGAACACCTCCGTGATCTCGCCAGCGGCGCAGCCAGCCTGCCAATCGTCCACCGAGATCCTGCTCTCGAAGGTCGGTATGCCGAGGTCCGGACCGAGCTTGAGCAGCGAGTCTCTCGTCATGCCGTGCAGCAGTGACCCGGTCGTCGCGGGCGTCGCGATCCGCGCGTCGGCGCCGGAGCCATAGACGAAGCAGATGTTCATCCCGCCCATTTCCTCGACCCAGCGCCGCTCTGTCGCGTCGAGCCACACGACCTGGTCGCACCCGTGATCCAGCGCCTGCTGCTGTCCGGCGAACGCGGCCGCGTAGTTGCCGCCGCACTTGGCCTCGCCAGTGCCGCCCGGCGCGGCCCGCGAGTAGTCCTGCGACAGCCAGACCTGCACTGGCTTGACCTCGCCGCCGAAATATCCCGCCACCGGCGATGCGATAAGGGTGAACAGGTAGGACGAGGCCGGCCTGTTCACGCCGAGCCCGATCTGCGTCGCGATCATGAACGGCCGCAGGTACAAGCTGTGCCCGTCGGCGGTCGGGACCCAGGCTCGGTCTTGAGCCACGAGCAGCTCGATGGCCCGGACGAACAGCGACTCGGGTAGTTCCGGCATGGCGAGCCGGGCGGCTGACCGGTTGAGCCGGGCGGCGTTGGATTGCGGCCGGAACGCGGCCACAGATCCGTCGGCCTGGGTGTATGCCTTGAGGCCCTCGAAGATCTCCTGGCCGTAGTGGAACACCTGCGCGGCCGGGTCCAGCGTGATCGGGCCGTACGGCTCGATGCGGGCGTCGTGCCAGCCAGCGTCTTCCGACCACCTGATCGTCGCCATGTGGTCGGTGAATACGCTGCCAAATCCCGGAGCTGCCAGCCGCTGCGCCCGCGTGGCCGCGGGAACGGGGGCGCTGCTGGCACGGATCTCGAAGTCAAGGTCCTCGCTCGGGCTGGCGTTCATGGCTGACATTCCTCCG
>DATHQE010000019.1:0-10300 GCA_035483035.1 Streptosporangiaceae bacterium
CTGGAGCAGGGCGTGGCGGCAGCGCTCCGCGATCAGCTGACGGAGCTCGGCGAAGCTCAGGCGGCCGGACTGTGACTGCGCCGCTGCCGGATGAGCTGCCGCTGCGCGCGGCGTCCGCCGCCAGCGACCAGCCCTGGCACCGGCTTCACCCGCTATCTCCGCTGGTGCGCGCCGGGCGTCAGCTGATGAGCCTGGTGGTGCTGCTAGCCGGCCTCCTCGTCGCTAACCACCACCGCGTGGGTCGCGATCTGATGACGGACCTGGTGATCATCGCCATCGCGCTGGCGGGCGGCTTCGTCAGCTGGCTGGTCACGCGCTGGCAGATCACCGACGGCGTGCTGCGCGTGGATACGGGCCTGATCCGCCGTGACTCGCGGCGCTTCCCGCTGTCCCAGATCCAGGCGGTCGACGTCGTGCAGACGGGCCTTGCCAGGGTGCTCGGGCTGGCCGAGCTTCGCGTGCGGATGGCGGGCGGGGATGCCGCCCACGGGGGGCGGCTCGCTTGCTTGCGGCGCAGCGATGCCGAGCAGTTGCGCCGGGATCTGCTCGCGCTGTCGGTGGCTGGGACGGCCGTGGCGGCCGTGGCGGCCATCCCCGCGCGCGCAGTAGGGCGCGCAGGCCCGGCGGTGGTGGTGCCTGAGCGGCTGCTGTTCCGGGTGAACGCGGCCCGGCTGCCCGTCGCGATCCTGCTCAGCCGGACCGGCGCGGTCGCTATCGCCGTGGCCGCCGCAGCCGGCCTGACGATAGCGGTCAGCGGGCGGACCAGCACGATCGCGCCGTTCCTGCCGTTTGTGCTGGGCGCGATGGTGAACCTCTGGCGGCAGCTGAACGGCCAGTACGGCACGACGGTCGCCGCTGCACCCGATGGCCTCCGGCTGCGCTCTGGCCTGATCCAGACCACCGCCGAGACGATCCGGCCTGGCCGCATCCAGGCGGTGCGGCTCGCCGAGCCGCTCATCTGGCGCGCTCTGGGCTGGTGCCGCCTCGAGGTCGATGTCGCCGGCGCCCGCCAGCGGCGCGAGGATCAGGGCGAGGGCCAGCGGCTCCGGGCGGTCATCCCGGTCGGATCGCGGGCCGAGGCTGGTCAGTTGCTCGGCGAGCTCATTGGCAGCCAGCCGCTGCTGCCGCGGCTTGCGCCACCGCTCGCTGCTCGCTGGAAGGCACCGCTGGCCTATCACTTCCTGGGCTGGAATCGCGACGACCGGTACGTCGTGGCTTCGCGCGGGCGCGTGTGCCGGCAGACGACGTGGGTGCCACTGGACAAGGTGCAGAGCATCCGCTGGGTCCAGGGCCCGCTCCAGCGTCGGCTCGGGCTAGCCACCGTCCACCTTGACGTCGCCGGCAAGCGAGTCAGCGCGAAGATCCAGGATCGCAGCGATGCCGAAGCGCGGGAGATTCTCGCCGGGCTGCCTGACCTCGCGCGGGCAGCCCGGTCGGCGGCCGCGTGAGGCGCCGGCGCGGCGCCGGGCGCGATCGCGCTTCTTGCTAGTGCAGTACCGCGTAGACGATGACGTTGCTCAGGTAATGGCCCGTCGCCGGGTCGAAGGTACCGCCGCAGGTGATGAGCCTGAGCTGGGCATTGGGCACCGGCCCGTACACCTCGTTGGTAGGGAAGTTCGACTTCGGGATCAGCTGCACGGCGGTCACCGTGAACACCGCCATGCTGGCGTGGCCGCGCTGAACGTAGACAAGATCGCCGGGGTGCAGCTCGCGTAGCCGGAAGAACACGCCGGGCCCGCTGACGGAGTCGATGTGGCCCGCGATGACGGACGACCCGGTGGCACCGGGCCGGGGACTTCCGGTATACCAGCCGGCCACGCCGATGCTCGCGGGTACCTGCAGCGCGCCCGTCGCGGTGACGCCGAGTCGGATGAGCCTGGTCCGGACGCCGATCGCGGGTATCACCAGCGCCGTCGGCCGCGGCACCGCAGTGGCCTCGGCAGGCGGCACGGCGGCGATGTGACCCGCTGGGATCGCCACGAGCGGCGCCGGGCCGAGGGGCGTGGCCGGCCGGGCCGTGTGGCTGGCCCAAACCAGCCCCGCGGTGCCAGCACACAAAACGATGACGCCCGCGAGGGCAGCGACGACCGCCCACGGGCGGCGAATCACCCGAACGCTCGACACGTGCCTGGCAGCGCGCTGCTTGTCGCCCTGGCCGTCGGGGACACGTTCCCCGGTGGCCAGGCCGTAGGCGTCACGTTCGCTGGTGCCTTGACCGTAGGCGTCGTATGGCCACGGCCGGCTGCCCGGCGCGCCGACGTCGCCGATGCCCTGACCGTAGGCGTCACGTTCGGTGGTGCCTTGACCGTAGGCGTCGTACGGCCAAGGCCGGCTGCCCGGCGCGCCGACATCGCCGATGCCCTCACCGTAGGCGTCATACGGCCACGGCCGGCTGCCCGGAGCGCCGCGGTCGGTGGTGCCCTGACCGTGGGCGTCGTACGGCAAGGGCCGGCTGCCCGGTGCGCCGCCGTCGGGCTCGCCGTGCGGACCGGCGAGGTTATCGGGCATGCAACGCAGGCCGACGCCGACGGCTGAGCATGGTGGTGCCGGTCAGGGCGATGGCGAGGCCGGCTGCCGCGGCGGCCGCCCAGGGCAGCAGGGAGGCACCGGGCCGGGCAGCGGTACCGCCGAAGCCCGTTGGCGGGGCTCCGGCCGGGATGACCTTGCTGCCGGCCGCGTCGAGCAGGTCATCGAGGCCGAGCTTGCCGGGCTCGTCGAGGACCACGATCGTGTGGATGCTGCCCGCCGCCAGAGCGATCGACGCCGTCGTCGACTCGCTGCTCCCGGCCGCGTGGACCGCCCAGGTGCCCGGGTTAACGGCGATGAATCCGGTCACGCTCGCGAACTTCAGGTTGGACGCGAGCTTTGTCGTCCCGGCCGTGATCGTTACCGTGTCTTGCAGCAACGACGCCTGGATGATGCGGACTAGCGCTTTGCCTCGCGGGGTCCGCAGCCTGTCCCCGATCACCTGGAGCCTTATCGAAGAATACGGGCCCATCCCGGCCACGGTGTAGGCATGCCCAGCGGCGATGTCGACCGCGGTCGACAGCACGGGCTTGGAGGCGGGGGCCGCGCCGGCTCCACGCATGGCGACGGTGTAGTCGCCGGCGGCGACCTGCTCGAACGGCGAAGCCACGCCGTACTTGACGTGGTGCAGCACAATCTCCGCCTTCGGGTTACCGAACGAGTACAGGTAGACGTCAACGGCCGGAGTATTCGGCGAGAAGTGTGCGAGCCGGATCCAGCCGACCTGGCTGGACGCTGAGGCGATCGGCGCTGCCGCCGCGACCTGGGTCACGGCGAGCCCGAGCATCGTGAGCGCAGCGGCGGTCGCCGCGCTGGCGACACGCCCTGCCAGTGTTGCTGATTTCATGAGGGTTCCCTCTCAGGAGCCGGGTGCGGTCGAATACAGCCCGCCCGTAGCGCAAGTCATGGCGTCACGCTGGCTAGTAGCAGTCCGGTGGGGCTGGGCGCGGAGAACTGGATCTGGACGATGGTCGCCTGGCCATGGTGGTGCGCCGAGACGGTCGGGAGCAGCGGCGGCCGTTGCGCGTCCAGGAACGCCAGCAGCTGATGCAGGTACGTTGTCGATGGCGAGATGACAGCCAGCTGGCGTAGCGGGGCACTGTCTCCGGCGCCGGGCCCGCCGTCGCCGAAGCCTTGTATCTGGACACGGAATCTGGCCGCCAGCGCGGCCATGGTAATGAGCAAGCGAGTGTCGACCCGGCCCGACTCGAGCTCCGCCCTGGCCGCCGCCGTGGTGCTGACGTTGCTGTTGCCCGCTAGCTGACGGCCAGCCGAAAGACGCGCCTGCAGGTCAGCCTGCGCGGCCGACATATAGGCGGCGGCGCCGCCGGGAGTAGCGACCCGGACCTGAACCAGGCTCGGGCCAGCCCCGAAGCTCGCGATGACCTCCGGCGCATACAACGTGGACAGGCCGGGACCGAGCTGGTTGCGGACCGCGGCGGTCGAGATGACGATGCCCGTTCCCAGCGGATCTGTGGTCGTGGGCCCGAAGGCGATGAGGTCAGCTGACGGGAAGCCGTGCTGAAGTAGCGCCGCGCACATCAGCGGGTCGCAGCCGACGATCACGCTGTGACTAACCTGCATCGCCACCCACGCCGCGGCCTGATCGCGGCTGGCGGCGGCGGCGGCGAGAGCCCGCGAGCTCGGCGTCAGGTCGGGAGCTGGCTTGACCGGACCGGCCGCACCGGTCGCCCGGGCCGCTGGCCGCGCGCCGCCGGCCAGGGCAGTGGCGATGGCTGCCACAGACGCGGCCGCGAGGACGATTGCCACGATCGCGGTGCTGACACGGTAGGAGCGTCCGCCCTCAGCCGCCCTCGGGCGCGCAGGCAGCACATGCCGCTGGACCCACAGCCGCAGCGTCGTCGCGATCACGTGCGGCCACGACGGCGGTGGCGGCAGTGGACGGCTGTTGCTGGACAACCGGCCCCACCCCCTAAGACCGCGCACTAAGGCACGACACGGTCTTAACTGCGCCAGTTCACCACATCACGGGCTGTAATCTCAGCGGAATTCGAGGTTTTCCCGCGCGAGTTCTCAGACGTTTCCCACCGAAGTAGCACGCCGATATCCCCATCACCTGATTGTTGATCGCGGTTCCCGGCGAGGACGTAATCGGCATGGAAGGGCAGCGTGACCGATACGCGATGGCGTGGCGCCTGCTGGATCAGTTGTCAGGCGCCACGCCAGCTCGGATTGCCCAGGCGACGGTCTCGCTTCGGCCGCGGACTCCGAGCCGCTGATAGATCGAGACGGTGTGGTGCATAACCGTCTTCGGCGCCATACCCAGTCGTGCGGCAATCTCCTTGTTGGTGAGACCGCTGCCGAGGAGCCGCACCACTTCAAGCTGCCTGTCGGTGAGCGGCTGGCGCCAGGGCGGCTCCGCCCTGCCTGACTGTCGGCCGGGTTCCGCAATCGCCGGGCCAGCCAGCGGACGCAGGTAATCCATGCTGTCCGTCACGATTGAATCCCAAGTCCGGGCGGTGCCCACCGCGAGGGCTACCTCGAATGCCTGCGAGCCGAGTGCTTCCCGTACGCCTTCGACCGCTGCCCTGTGCGCCGCGACAAACCCCGGGGTCATTGCCGCGTGCAACTTCGCCTGAGCATCCCGCAGGCGGCCGTGGATGCGCGCGGCGACCTCGTGGTCACCGTGGCGAGCAGCGATCTCAACCGCGGCAAACAGCGCGAAGCCGGCCGGGTAGGAGGACGGGTCAAAGGCGCAGATCTCCAGGCCGGCGACGCACCAGCCGGCCGCTGCGGCGACGCCTCCAGCCGCCAGGGATTGCAGGGCAAACACTGGCAGCAGCAAAGCCTCGATGACCTTCTGATGAGTGATTCGAGCGATCTTGAGCAGTTCGCGTGGCGGTGGAATGGCCGCCGCCGCCGCTTCGAACTTCGGCACCAGGGTCTGGAGCAAGACGGCGGCGTCCAAGACCATGCGTGTGTCGGCCGCGCGGCGGGCGCTGTCCAGACCCGCCAGACCGAGAGCCAAGGCCCGCTCGTCGTCACCGGTCGATTGAGCCCATCGGGCCGCGTGCAGCTCGAAATTGCTGATCCAGTACACATCCCCGCGGCGCCTGGCGATCTCGAGGCCGGCGCCGGCCGCCCGTTCACCCCTATCTATGTCGCGGGTCATGGCCGTGGTGATCACGCGACAGTGCAGGGCACGCATGATCAGTCGCTCGTCACCAAGCGCGCGCGCTAGTTCCTCGCCGCGCGTGAGGCGATCCACGTACCGGTCCAAGCCGTCGGCGACCAGGACGCGGATCCCGATGAGACCCGACCACAACAGCGCTTCGGCAAGCGCGGCCGACCGGATGCCCTGGGCCTCGGCGAGATCGATGGCCCGATCCAGCAGGCGGGAATGCTCCGAGTACGACGCGCGAGCACCCCAGTACGGGGCCAGTGCGGTCATCAGGTCGAGTGCCCGCTCGGCTCGCTCGCTCCGGAGGCACGCCTGAAGCGCATTACGCAGGCAGTCGTGCGAAGCCTCAAGCCATGTCCACCAGGTGTCCGGGCTGGGCGAGGTAAGTGCGAGGCCGGCATCGCGCGCTCGCCCTGCCAGCCAGGTGATCCACAGCTCCTCGATGGCGGCAGCCTCACCTGAGGAGTCCAGCTCTTCGGATGCGAAATCGCGGATCGAGGGCGCCAGCTCGAACCGGGCGAGGCCGTCAGCCGAGATCGGGTCAATCAGGTGGAGATCTACGAGCGTAGCGAGCGCGTCGAGAACGTCGGCCAGAGCACCGTCTCCGATGGCCTCGGCGTCATCGATCTCGAACGCGCCGCCGGCTACCGACAGCCGCCGTAGGAGGCGGCTCTCAAAGGCCGTCAGCAGGTTATATGTCCAGCCGATGGCGGCGCGCATGTCATGGTGTCGCGCGGGCGCGTCCGGTCGCGTTGAACGCAGCACATCCAGGCGCTGCCGCGCGAGCCGGGTCACAAGCTCGCCAGCTGGGAACGTCACGGCACGGGCGGCGGCTAGCTCGATGGCGAGCGGCAGGCCCTCAAGCTCGCGGCACAGCGACACCACCGCCGCAACGTTGCCCTCGTCAAGGCGGAACTGGCCGTTCGCGGCCTGGGCGCGGTCGCAATACAGCGCGACTGCCGGCTGGCCGGCCGCCTCAGCCGGATCCGCGGACGAGGCCGGCGGCAGCCTGAGCGGGGCGATCCGCACAACCCGCTCGGCTCTCACCCTGAGCGGTGCCTGGCTGGTGACCAGCAACTGCAGCTGGGCGCATGCGTCGAGCAAGTCCGTCAGGACTGTGGCAGCCTCGAGCAGGTGCTCGAAGTTGTCTAGGACCAGAACGAGTGCGTCGCGCTGGAGCCAGGCGACCACCGCATGGGCGGCTGACATGCCGGGCAGCATGGCGATCTCAAGCTGCGCTGCGATCTCGGTGAGCACGAGATCCGGGCTGCCAACCGAGGCTAGCGATACTGCATGGACCGAGCCGGACCGGGAGGCGTCGAGTGCCCACGCCACCTCCAGTGCCAGGCGCGTCTTGCCGACGCCGCTGCGTCCGGTGAGGCTGACCAGCCGAATGGATGGGTCGGCGAGCAATCCCGTGACTTCGGACAGCTCCGCCGCCCGACCAATGAGCGGCGCCGATTGCGCCGATCGCGTGAGCCGGTGATGCAGCTGCCCAACACGCGATGCTCGATAGCTTCCGAGGTCGGCAGCCTCCAACAAAGGCCCCCCTTTGCGACGAATCATCGGACCGACCGGCCCCAGCTCGTCCGAACTGCGACTATGTCACAGAAGATGCTCCCGCGTCCCGTCTGACGTTGCTGCGGCGGTTCTGCGCGGGCGCTCGCGCGCTGGTGGAGCGGGCGGCGGACACTCCTCGCGACGGGGCTTGCCCTGGCACTGGAGATGTAGCTAAGACCGCAGGTCAGCGGGCAGATGCGCACGTCAGGGCCGGGTTCGGCTAGCATTCTCGAAGTCCCCGCCGGTGTAGCTCAGTTGGCAGAGCGGCCGTCTTGTAAACGGCAGGTCAGCGGTTCGATCCCGCTCACCGGCTCAACGTCTTACCTGCGCTGAAACGCATTCATGCGATGCAGCAGCCATCGCGGCGGCTAGCGCAGGGGCAACGACGTCGTGACTGTGGCTCTGCTGCTGATACAGCATCGTCGCCGTCGCAACGAAGCCCTTCCACTTCCCGGCCGGCCAGCGGCCGACAAGCAATGATGCCCATGTAAGCCGCATATCGGGCTAGATGCAGGCAACTTTGAGCGTGGGTCCTCAGTCGTCAGGCAAGCAACGCTGGCTGGCGAGGGTCTGATCGACGACAGCCTCGGACGATCGCCGGAGGATCTCCGCCACCGTCTCGGCCGGGGACATCGGCGAGGTGTCCAGCCAGAGCCCGATCCGCGGGGTGACAGCAAGCTGCTGGTCCAGGTCCTCGGCCGTGAACCCGCCGGGCCGGTACGCGGTCTTGCCGGTAGCCGCGTGGCGCTGTTGCTCACGCTGCCGCACCGCGGCGATTGACGGTCGCAGCACGACCAGGTGCCTGGGCCGGGCCCCAACGCCATCCAGCCACCGAACCACGTCCGCGCCGAAGATGTTGTCTTGCACGACCGTGGTAAACCCAGCCTCGCAGTACTCGTCGGCTGCAAGCGCGGCCAGCCGATAGCGCAGATCAAGAAGGCGCCTCGCCTCATCAGCACGCGCATCACCGGCGTGCACCCAGCCCCGCACCGCCCATCGGTAGAACTGTCCGCCGCGTACGTGCACACCGCGCTCGAACTGCCTGGCCAGCAGGTCAGCGATCGTCGATTTACCGGCCGCTTGCACGCCGGTCACTAGCCAGACGCCGTCAGCCATCGAGTCCGAACAAAGGCAGGCATGGCTGGAGGCCAACGATCGTCACCGGCAGTGAGTGCGTCGCCGCCCAGCTGCGGCGATCGAGACGCAGCCGCTGCAATGTTGCTGGCTGGCCGCGGCTCACCTGCCGCTGGATGCCGTCGTCGGCGTAGCCGAGCTTGCGAGAGACCCCCAGGGACGCCGGGTTGTCGGTGAACGCAGTCGACGTGGCGTACTGCGCCTCGAGGCCTGCGAAGGCCAGGTGCAGAAGGGCCGCCCGCATCTCGGTGCCGATGCCCTGCCTCTGGTAATCCTGGCCAAGCCAGGACCCGGTGCTCACTTCCCGCAGGACGGCAAAATCGGCTGCCGACATGCCCTGCATGCCGACCACCGCGCCCTCGCGGACGGCGACGAGGTCGAGGGACCAGTGCTCCGGCTTCCAGGCGCCCCGCTGCGACCAGTGGTACAAGACAGTGCTGCGGGCCCGCTCGGCTGGCGAGACGTCGGTCCACGGGAACCCGAACGGCTGTACCTCAGGATCATGCACGCCCGCGGCCGCGAGGTCGGCGAGCTCGTCTAGGTCGCGATCGGTGGGCAGCCTTAGCTCCAGCCGGGGCGTCAGCAAGCGCAGCCCCGCGAGCGGCCACCACTGAGTCATGCCAGTCATTGTCTCCGGCGCCTTGCAGCTGAGCACTCGAATTTCCGCCGAGGCGGGCCCGGCCGGGAAACGTGGCCGACCGGCCAGTAACCTCTGGCAGGCAGTCCAGTCACCGGGCAGGCCGGGCTAATCTGTGACGTGGCGAGCGGGATGACCGGTAAGTCCCAGCGCCCCTGAGCGGAGGCCGAGTGCAGTATCAGTTGTCCAGGGTCATCGCTGGGCCGTTCCTGCGGGCGCTGGCAAGGCCGACCGTCATCGGAGCTGAGCACATCCCGGCGAGCGGCGCGGCCATCATGGCCTCTAATCACTTGTCGGTCGTGGACTCGATCTACCTGCCGCTAATGCTGGAGCGGCCGGTCACGTTCGCGGCCAAGTCCGAGTACTTCACCGGCACTCGCCTGCGCGATCGCGCCGTTGGCGCCTACCTGCGCGCGACCAATCAGCTGTCAACCGACCGGGCAGGCGCACGAGCGGCGCAGGAGATGCTGGAAGCAGCGCTAGATCTGCTACGTGCAGGTCAGCTGTTTGGGATCTATCCGGAGGGAACGAGGTCGCCAGACGGGCGGCTGTATCGCGGCCGCACTGGCGTGGGCTTCCTGGCCTTGCACTCGGGTGCGCCGGTCATTCCGGTCGCCATGGTCGGCACGGAGCGGATCCTGCCGCCTGGCCACCAGGTGCCACGACCGGGCAAGATCGAGATCAGGATCGGCGAGCCGCTCGACTTCGCCGAGTTTCGCGGGCAGCCAGCCGGCGCGCGGCAGCGGCGCGCTGTCACCGACGAAGTCGTCCAGGCGATCCAGAAGCTGTCCGGCCAGGAGTACGCGCCGATCTACGCCTCGGCACGCAAAGAGGAGCTGGCGGCCGCGTCGGCGCGTCGATGACGCTAGCCGGACCAGCCCGGCTCGGCGCTAGTCTCGCCGGGCCGCGCCGCAGACGACTCGGCGGGCGTGGCCGGATTCCAGACGAAGATCGGCCGGCCGGCTGACTCCTGGCTCTCGCCTCTGGTGGCGGGCTCCCTGGTGACGCCAGGCTCCGTGCTGGCGTCCCTGGTGGCGGCGGGCTCCCACAGAGAGCCGCTGGGTGACAGCGGCGCTGGGTTCGCCGGCAGGCTCGCTCGCGGCTGCCGGACCGGTAGCCCGGAGGGCGCGAGCCTGGACGGAGGTAGCGGCGCAGGCGGCCCACCCTGGTCGGCTGGGGCCTCGCCAGAATCCGCCTGACCAAGGCCGCCGGTCGTGCTTCGGCCCGTAGGGGAACTGAAGTCAGCTGCGGAGACGGAGCCGGTCGCCGAGGCCGGGCCGCCCGGCGACCGCAAGAGCGGC
>DATHQE010000020.1:0-1709 GCA_035483035.1 Streptosporangiaceae bacterium
CTGCCAGGGCACCCCGAGCACGTCGTAGTCCTCCCGCCACGGGCTGGTGCCGACGCCCAGCACCAGCCTGTTGCCGGTCAGGACCGCGGTGGAGCTAGCCTGCTTGGCCACCAGGACCGGGTGGCGGACGGGCAGCTTGAGGACGAACGTGATGAACCGCAGGCGCTGCGTGACCGCACCGAGGTACGGAATCAGCGAAAACGGCTCAAGGAAGGGCTTGTCCTCGAGGAACTCGCGGGTGCCGTCGGGGTTGAACGGATAGACGCTGTCGGATCGCGCCGGGTAGCAGATGCTGTCCGGGATCACCATCGAGTCGTAGCCGGCGTCTTCGGCCGCGCGCGCCAGCGGCGCATAGAAGGCCGGCTCGGTCATCGATTCGGCGTAGCAGAAGCGCACGTTACCTCCGGCGGCGATGGCCTGTCGCTGGCCCCGGTTGACCTGTTGGAGTAGAACATGTTCTTGTTGGAAGTCAATCAGATCTGAAAGCTGGATGACATGGACCTTGTCGCGCTGGAAGAGATCCGCCAGGTGAAGTACCGGTACCTGCGTTGCGTCGACCTGAAGCTGTGGGACGAGATCGGCGACGTCTTCACTGCTGACGCCAGCGCCGACTATGGCACGCACGCAGCAGGCCGGCCGCTCAACCTGCGCGGCCGCGACGAGATCGTCTCCTACCTGCGCGACAACCTGGGCCCCGAGATCATCACGGTGCACCGGTGCGGGCAGCCAGAGATCTCCGTCAACGGCGATAAGGCAACAGGAACGTGGTCGTTTGAGGACACCGTCATTGCCATGGAATACCGCGTCCTGATCAAGGGGGCGGCGTTTTACGAGGACGCCTATGAGCGCGGCGAGGACGGCCGGTGGCGCATCTCCCACATCGGCTACCAGCGGATCTACGAGACGACGAGCTCGCTGGACGACAGCCCGTCGCTGCGCTTCATCGACAACATGTGGGCGCCCAGGAAGGCAAGCTGACCTTGGCGGCGGCCGGGTGGAGTCATTGACGTCCTTTTAGAACGTGTTCTACCTTGGTCGGGCCGGTTCCGATGCCGGGTCGCCATCGCCGCCGACCCGGCGCCGAGCCACGTCGCACCCGGAAAGGTAGCTGTGCTCACCCAGTCGTTCGCCGACGCGGTGCTTGAGGCCGAGCAGATCATCGCCTCGGCCCCGCACGTGCAGACCGCCCAGGACCTCGCGGAGGGGTACGACTACCTAGCCGGCAGCATCCAGGCGTCACTGCGGCTGGCCTGGGCCTACGAGCGCGACTTCCCGTATTTCGTGCAGTCGACCGGCCCCTACACCAAGCTCGGCCTGGACAACCCTGACACCCTGTACCTGCACGCGTACCTGCGCGACGACGCCGAGTACATCGTGACCGGACAGCGGGGGACCACCGCCGACCTCAGCTTCCAGGTGCTGAACGGCGACTACTCGCCCGTCGAGGTGCCGGACAGCCTGACCGCCTTTGACGACCGCCGTCTCGACATTGGGCGGGACGGCGCGTTCGAGCTGCGATTCGGTCCGCCGCGGCCGGACGCGCCGCCCGGCTACGTGCCACTCGGGACAGACTCGGCGATGCTCGTCGTGCGCGAGGTGTACAGCGACTGGGCACGCGAGCGGCGCGGCACGCTGCGGATCCAGCGCGCCGACAAGATCGGCGCCGCGCCGCCGCCGCCCGATGCGGCGCTGCTGGCCAAGCGGTACAC
>DATHQE010000021.1:0-1798 GCA_035483035.1 Streptosporangiaceae bacterium
CAGCTGGCCTGGCGGATGCTGATGAGGCGCTGCCCGGCCAGGTCGCTGACCATCGTCGGCGACGTCGCGCAGACCGGCGACCTCGGCGGCCTGCGCAGCTGGGGCGAAGCCCTCGATCCCTATGTCAAGGACCGCTGGCGGCTGGCACCCCTGACTGTCAACTACCGGGCCCCGGCCGAGGTGATGGCGGTGGCCGCCGATGTGCTGGCCGCCATCGACCCGGACCTATCGACGCCGCGCTCGGTGCGCGAGTCCGGTCACGAGCCGTGGCACCTGCAGGCCGCGCCGGGTGAGCTGGCGGTGACGGTGGCGCAAGCAGCTACCCGGCTAGCCGAGCAGGCAGGCGACGGCAAGCTCGCCGTCATCGTGCCCGATGCCCTGGCAGCTGAGCTCGGCCCCGCCGTTACCGCGGCGCTGCCCGGCACGGCCATCGGCGCGGATCCGGACCTGACGAGCCCGGTCGTCGTGCTGACGGTGAAGCAGGCCAAGGGGCTGGAGTTCGACTGCGTGCTGATCGCCGAGCCCAGCGGGCTGCTAACTGAGTCGCCGCGTGGGCTGAATGACCTGTACGTCGCCCTGACCAGGGCGACGCAGCAGGTGGGCGTGGTGCACGAAGGTCCGCTGCCCGCCGTGCTCAGCCGACTCAGCCCGGCCGCGCTCGCCACCCAGGCGGGTTAGGCCGCACAGGCGGGCTAGGCCGCGCAGGGCGAAACGACGCCGAGGCTAGGGCAGCGCCAGCCGAGCTAATCGAGCCAGCCGAGCCAACCGAGCGAGCCGAGCTCACCGCGGCGGAGCGCTGCCTCAGTCCTCGTCGTCGTCGTGCCGGTCGCCGCCGGTGAACCGGTTGAACAGCTTGGTCCCGGCCTCGGCGGCACCGTTCGCGACACCGCGCACGGCGCCGATCAGCGGGTCCGCGCTGCGATTCCAGGATTCCTGGTAGGACTTCGCCGCGGCGCGGAACTCGTCGCCCACCGAGGTCTCAGCGTCGTCCTCGCGGCGCGGGTAGTTCCCGGCGAGGATCGCGCGGTACTCGCCGTCGTCGGCCCACCTGTCCAGCTCGGCGAACCTGACCACCGCGAACGGGTGCGTCGTGCCCTGCAGCTGCAGCAGCTTGAGCAGCCCCTCGCGGACGTCCGGGACGGCGTCGTACTCGCGCGCCTGCCGGTGGAACTCGTCGTGGCTCAGCTCGGCCAGCCGCGAGCCGCCTGCGGTCTTCATCAGCGCCCGCCTGGCTGCCTCGACATCCTGGCTGGCCAGCAGGCCCGCGCGGTCGCACGACAGCTCCGACTTGCGGTACCACTCCTCCAGGCCCCAGATCACGGCCTTCAGCCCCATCCAGGCGAAGGGCACGAGCGCGAGCCGCTGGGCGAGATTCATCAGATGGAAGAGCATGGTCCGGTAGACCGAGTGGCCGGACAGCACGTGCCCGAGCTCGTGCCCGATGATGAAGCGGATCTCCTCTTCGTCGAAGAGGTCGACCATGCCCGTGGTGATCACGATGAACGGCTTGTCCGTACCGAGGGTCATCGCGTTGACCGCCGGGTTCTGCCAGATGAACAGCTCCGGCACCTTCGGCAGGTCCAGGATGTAGCAGCCGTCCAGCATCGAGCTGTGCAGGTTGGGGAACTGTTCCGGCGAGGCGCGGACTGAGCTGGCGAGGAACATCAGCCGCAGCGATCGGTCGTTGAACAGCCCGGCCAGGTTCTTCAGGATCAGGTCGAAGCCGGTCAGCTTGCGGAGCGCGACGAGCGCTGACCGGTCGGCGGGGTGCTCGTAAGCACGAGAGCTAATACCCGGC
>DATHQE010000022.1:0-4758 GCA_035483035.1 Streptosporangiaceae bacterium
ATCTCCCGGCCTGCCTGCATGGCGAAGACCTTCTCGACCCCATCTTGCGCCATGGCGATCTGCTCGAGTCGTTCTAGCCGCTTGATGTAGGCCTCGAGCGACTCTCGGCGTGCCCCGGGCCTGCCGCCGCTGATCGCGTCCGCCGCCTGCGTCAGGACGGCCTCGACCGTGCGGACCTCGACCTCATTGTGGTGGGCCTCAATGGCGTGCACGACGTCCTCGGGCTCGCCGTACTTGCGGGCGATCTCAGCGCCGATCAGTGCGTGGCTGCCCTGCACCTCGTGCGTGAGCGCCTTGCCGATGTCGTGCAGCAGCGTGCAGCGCTTCATCAGGACCGGGTCCATGCCGAGCTCGCTGCCCATGATCCCGGCGATGTGCGCCGACTCGATCAGGTGCTTGAGCACGTTCTGACCATAGGAGGTGCGGTACTTCAGGCGCCCGAGCAAGTTCGTCAGCTCGGGATGCATGTCGGTAAGGCCGACATCGATGAGGGCGTCCTCGCCGGCGCGGACGCACAGCGCCTCGATCTCCGCCTTGCTGCGGTCGTAGGCTTCCTCGATCCGCTGCGGATGAATCCTGCCGTCCAGCACCAGCCGCTCGAGGGTCAGCCTGCCGACCTCGCGCCGCACCGGATCGAAACAGGACAGCAGCACCGCTTCCGGCGTGTCGTCGATGATGAGGTTGACGCCCGTGACCGACTCGAAGGCCCGGATGTTGCGGCCTTCGCGGCCGATGATCCTGCCCTTCATCTCGTCGCCAGGCAGGTGCAGGACGGAGACGACGGACTCGCTGGTCTGCTCGCTCGCAATGCGCTGGATGGCCAGCGTGACGATCTTGCGGGCGCGCTTGTTGCCTTCCTTGTGCGCCTCCGTCTCGATGTCCCTGACGACGCGCACCGCGTCTCGCTTGGCCTGGCCTTCGATGGTCGCGACGAGCTCAGCCCTCGCCTGGTCGGCGGACAGGCCGGCGACGCGCTCAAGCTCGGCCTTCCGGTCGGCTTCGACCTTGTCGAGTTCGGCCTTCCGAGCGTCCAGTGCAGCGGACCGTTCCTCGGCTTTCTGAGTGAGCTCGTGCATCCGCTGCTCGCGCTCGCCTAGCCGGTCCTCGCGCCGCTCGATCTCTGCGCGTAGCCGCCGCGCCTCGTCCTTGGCCGCTCTCGCCTCGGCCTCAGCGTCGCGACGGGTCTCTATGGCCACGGCCACGGCGGCCTCGGCCTTGCTGACGATCTCCGCGGCCTCTTGCTCGGCCTTGGCTTTCAGGTCGGAAGCGAGCTGGCCGGCCTCGGCGCGGAGCCTGGCCGTCTCGGCCTCGAGCTCTGCGGCCTCGGCCTCGGAGAGCTGCACGATTCCCGGACGCGGGGCAGGCGGCGAGACCAAGGGCGAGGCCAGCGGGGCCTGCGGCGAGGCCAGCGGGGCCTGCGGCGGCGGCGCGGCGCTGCTGCGGCGAAGCAGCACAACCAGGACCGCCAGGGCCCCGACGGCGGCCAGGCAGCCGACTATCACTACTGCAAGCACGGGCCCGCTGATGTTCACGACCGCCCCTCTCCCACCGTGGCCCGCGTACGTCGCTAGCCGAGACCAGGCATGTCTGCCTGCGGCGAGGGGTACTGCCCGAGCAGCAGAAGCTCGGCATTGTGCAGCGCGCGCTGGAGACAGCACGACTCCGAACATCGCTGCCACGCGGTCTCCAGTACCGCGCAGCCGCCAGACTCGGAACCAGCTGCCCGCAAGCCCACTGTGCTGCAGGTGATCGGCATGCCGTCCGCACTGGCATCGCCACCCGCTCTGCACTGGCCATTCCGACGCCACCTGCCGGTTACGCAGGTAGTGATCGCTAGCCCAGTGCCGCACTCTCCTTCCATCGGGCCTGCCGTACCGGCTCAGTCGGCTCCTGTCGCCGCTTCGCCGGGCCCGCGCCCGACCGCTCGTCCGCTACTGTCAAAGCCTTCGGGCAGCTCGTCCGACCACCTTGTCGATCGCCGCTGCCCTCGCGCCGCTCGTATCTTTGAACGCCTTCACACGCTGAACTTCGTTGTACGGAGCAGAAAACCTCGCTGCCGTGAGGTTAAGCGCTTATAACGATTTGAGCAAGCACGTGCAGATGATCTTGGAGAGAGCTTAGCTGCCCGGCTACAGCTCAGCCGCCTCATCCTCGCCGTCCGGCTCGGCCAGATCTGCCAGCTCGTAAAGAGGAACGTGGTCGTCTCCGGCCGCCTCCTCCAGCGCTTCGCGGACGACCCGGTACGCCAGGCCAGAGCTGTAGCCCTTGCGGGCTAGGACGCCGACAAGGCGCCGCATCCGCGCTGGAGCCGGCATCCCGGCAGTGCCAGGCAGCCGCCGCGCCACCAGCTCGCGCGCGGTCTCCAGCTCCACATCGGGACTCAGCTCGCTCAAGGCTGCCTGGATATCGTCTCGGGCCACGCCGCGCTGGCGAAGCTCGGCGCCAAGGGCCCGGCTCGCAAGGCCGCGGCCGTAGTGGCGCGAGTCCACCCACGCTCGGGCGAACATGGCGTCATCGATTAGCTTGACCTCGGCGAACCTCGCGAGGACCGCCGCAGCAGCGTCCTCTGGCACGCCGCGCCGACGCAGCGCGATCGCCAGCTGTGCTTGCGTACGCGGCGCCGTGGTCAGCATGCGCAGGCAGATCTGGCGCGCGACCGCCTGCGGATCCGCCTCCGGCTCGGGGTCGGTGGCCTGGCGCGAGCCAGCCCGGCCCCCGATGGCTCCGGGCACATCGGGGTCGCGCTGCCGCCGGCGCCGCCCTGCCACTCCGCGAGCCCTACTCGTCGCGCAGACTCGTCACCGAGGCCAGCCCGGCCGTCCGGGCAGACCCTGCCGGTCCGGCTGATCCGGGTCCGGCTGCCCCGGGTCCGGCCGCCCCGGCCGGCCCGGTGCCGACACCCCCCGGCTGGCCTGCCTCGGCATCGAGTTTCGCGCCGACGCCGAGCTTCTCCTTGATCTTCTTTTCGATCCCATCGGCGAGGTCGGGGTTATCGCGCAGGAAGTTCCTGGCGTTCTCCTTGCCCTGGCCGAGCTGGTCGCCGTCGTAGGTGTACCAGGCACCGGCCTTGCGCACGATGCCCTGCTCGACGCCGAGGTCGATCAGGCTTCCTTCGCGGCTTATGCCGTGTCCATACAGAATGTCGAATTCCGCGACCTTGAAAGGCGGGCTGACCTTGTTCTTCACCACCTTGACGCGGGTCCTGTTGCCGACCGCGTCTGTCCCGTCCTTCAGCGTCTCGATCCGCCGGATATCCAGCCGAATCGAGGCGTAGAACTTCAGCGCCTTCCCACCCGAGGTGGTCTCGGGACTGTTGTGCACCATGACGCCGTCGACAAAGTAGTTGTGGTTGCCCTCGACCTCGATGTCGTACCTGTTCATCGAGCGCGTGCGCGGCTTGACGTGGATGTCCAGGATCCTCGCGGGCTGCAGCACCAGGTCAGGCTCGACGAACTCCGGCTCGACGCTGAAGCACTGCTGGAAGCGCGCCAGGAGCTTGTAGTCCATCGAGGGGTGCACATACGGGGCGATCAGCTTCTGGAACCGCTCCGTCCCGGCCGTGCTGAAGACCAGAACTGCCTGCTGCGCAGTGCCTGCCGTGCGCAGCCGCACGTTGACCCCGTGGGTATCCCTCAGGTACTGGGCCAGGCGCTCGCGCGAGCCGGGGCTCATCGCCTCTACGCAGACTTCGATCCTGCCCGATCCGCCCTGCGTCCGCTCCTGACGACCTTTCGAACGAAGGGTGAAGCTGCCGTCATCCATGTACCAGATCGCCAGCGCGAGCGGTGTAAGAGACTTGAGGTACTCCCAGCTCAGGTGCTTCTTGCCGTCGCCGAAGTAGACCGCGTCGTGCAGTTCGCTCAGCTCAGGCAGCGGAGTGAAGTCGGCGAACACGGCACCCTTGGCATTGATCGTCCGTGAGCACTTGATGTTGCCGAGCAGCGACGCCTTCCAGTCGAGGTACGCAGACTGCTTGGCTCCGTGACCGAGGCGGAACCGGGTCCCCGACCTGCCGTGACGATTCGGCGACAGGTTCCCGTCTCCCATCAGGGAACCAAGGACTACCTGTAGCTGCTGGCCGCTGAGCCGCCGCGGCTCGGTGACCAGGAGCCGGTCTCCCGCCAACAATTCACCGGCGGGACGCCAGCCGCCCGGAGTGCGGACCAGGTGATTCTCCGTGGCCGCGAACTGAGCTTTGCCGTTGCCACCTGACTTAGCGACAGTGAACTGCAAGAAGCGCTCGGCGGGCCCGTTGTTGAACCAGTTGACGATCTTGCGCGGGACGACCTGGCAGGTCACAGGGTCGTAGGACAGGACCTCGACGTCCATGCGCTGATTGACAATCTTGCCGATCTTTTCTTGCGTACCGTCGGCGAGGGTAATTCGGGTGCCGTAGGACATGCAGCCGAACATGACGCCGATTTTTTCCCTCAGCTGGTTGATGAAGATCGCCGTGGTTTTTGTCTGGTTGAGCGCGCCGGCGATCTTGCGGAGGGCCTGGGACATCAGCCGGGCCTGGAGGCCGACGTGGCTGTCTCCCATCTCGCCCTCGATCTCGGCGCGCGGTACCAGCGCGGCGACAGAGTCGATGACGATGACGTCGATGGCGCTTGAGCGAATCAGCATGTCCGCGATCTCGAGCGCCTGCTCACCGGTATCCGGCTGGGACACCAGGAGGGCGTCGGTGTCGACGCCAAGCTTCTGGGCGTAGTCCGGGTCGAGCGCGTGCTCCGCGTCGATGAAGGCCGCGATACCGCC
>DATHQE010000023.1:0-6808 GCA_035483035.1 Streptosporangiaceae bacterium
TCGCACGGTGGCCGGGCGGCATGGACGGTTCGTAAGCCCGTGGCTGCCGGTAGGGGGCCTGGCCGTAGCCGGGGATGGCCTGGCCGTAGCCGGAGGTGGTCTGGCCGGAGGCGGCCTCGCCGTAGCCGGAGGTGTTGTGGCCGGAGGCGGCCTCGCCATAGCCGGGAGCGGTCTGGCCGTAGCCGGCGTCGCCGTAGCCGTGGGCGGCGTCGCCATAGCCGGGAGCGGTCTGGCCGTAGCCGGGGGCGGCCTGGCTTGGCCAGTCAGCCCAGGGGTCGATGCCGTCCGGCTGGCTGGTCTGGCTCATCTGCGGGGCTCCGTGGTAACAGCGCGGTTCGCACCTCACGCCGAGGACTCGGCAGGCGAACGCGAAAGGCCAACTGTGATTCGGCGCAACAGGCCCTAAATTACTATGTCTAGCGATGAATTCAAATGATATTAGGTATATGCCGAATGTCCTGGGTTGAGTGGCACAGCGTTGAGTGGAACGCCCGGGTTCAGCGCGCTTAGTCAGGGCGACCGGCATTCGTCGGCTGGACAGCGTCGAACCCACCACCTAGGATTGACTGTATGGTCAGTCAGTCAAGGTTGCCGCTCGCTCCGCTCGACCAGGCCGGCGTAGCCGACTCGCTCCGGCCGTTCGGGGACAGCCGTATGCTGCCGAGGGCGGCCTACGTCGATCCTGCGGTCTTCGCGTGGGAGCAGAGACATTTTTTTGACGGCGGGTGGACGTGTGTCGGCTTCGCCGCCGAGCTGGCCAGCCCTGGTGATCAGCGAGCCGTCCCGGTCGGTCCGGGCAGCGTGCTGCTCAGCCGCGACGAGGACGGAATGCTGCACGCCTTCGCCAACACCTGTAGGCACCGCGGGCACGAGCTCCTGCCGTGCGGCGCATCTGCTCAGCGCCCGTCGATCGTCTGCCCGTATCACTCCTGGACCTACGAGCTCGGGGGGGAGCTCAAGACGGCGAAAGGATTCAAGGGCGCGGCCAGCTTCGACGACACTCAGTGGGGTCTCGTCGAGCTGCCGGTGACCGACTGGCACGGCCTGATCTTCGTCGATGGCTCGGGCGCGGCCGCGCCGCTGGCGCCCGCGCTAGCTGAGCTGGACGAGCTCGTCGCGCCCTACGAGCCGGAACGGCTCGTCATCGCCGGCCGCCACTCCTACGATGCCGCCGCGAACTGGAAGATCCTGACGGAGAACTATCACGAGTGTTACCACTGCCCGATGATCCACCCAGAGTTGTGCCGGGTCAGCCCGCCCAAGAGCGGCGAGAACTACCGGCCAAGCGGCCCCTGGGTCGGCGGCTGGATGGACTTGCGGGACGGCATGGACACCATGTCACTGGACGGGACGAGCCTCGGCGTCCCGCTCCGCGGCCTGGACGCGACCGGGCTGAGCACCGTGATCTACGTCAACATCTTCCCGAACGTCCTGCTCAGCCTTCACCCGGACTACGTAATGACGCACCGGCTGACACCGCTCGCCGCTGATCGCACCCTCATCGAGTGCAGCTGGGCGTTCGCCCCTGAGGCGCTCGAGAAGCCGGGCTTTGACCCGGGCTACGCGGTCGAGTTCTGGGACATCACCAATCAGCAGGACTGGGGCGCGTGTGAATCGGTGCAGCGGGGCCTGAGCTCTGCGCACGCCGTGCCGGGCCCGCTGTCACCGGACGAAGACGCGGTCTATCAGTTCGTCACCCAGGTCGCGCGCGGCTACGCCGGCCAGCCCGTCTGGCAGTCAGTCGTGACGCCCGTCGCGAGCTAGCCCAAATACCTGGCTCGCGAGGAGCCACTAGCGTCCTGCGTGCTCGGGGATCTGGCGCGGCAAGGCCAGCACGAGGACCAGCGCCACGATCATGAATCCGAGGTTGGCCAGCAGGGCGAGCTGAGCGCTGCGGGAGAACGCGGTCGCGACCACGTGCAGCCCAGGCGCGAATTTCAGGCTGCCAAATAGCACGGTGCCGATGATCGCGATGCCGACGGCCGTGCCAATCCGCTGCGAGGTGCCGAGGATGCCGGCTGCAGTGCCGGCTTCCTGCCTGGGCACGGTCGCCAGGACGAAGTCCTGATTCGGCGCGATGGTCATGCCGGTGCCGACGCCGGCCAGGAGCAGCGGAGCGATGAGCGCCCAGCCGCTCACGTCCGGGCTGGTCAGGTGGATCACGAGGATCACGAAGGCGAGGCCGACAAGCAGTAGCGAGCAGCCGAGCACGAGCACCATGCGGCCGAGCCGGGCCGACAGCTTGTCGCTGTTTGCCGCGGCCGCCAGGGTGCCGAGGGAGTACGGCGCGATGACGAGTCCGGTGATCAGCGCGGAGTGGCCGAGGCCCTCCTGCCACAGGATCGACAGCGTGAAGAAGATGCTGCTGAAGCCGCCGAAGAACGCGATCGCGAATATCGCCCCGGCCGAGAACGAGGTCTGCTTCACCAGGCCAGGCTTCAGCAGCGGGTCGCCGCCAACGCGCTCGGCGCGCACTTCCCAACGAGCCAGCAGCGCGAGCGCGACGACGCAGCCGCCGAAGCAGATCCAGGTCCAGGCCGGCCACCCGTCGGGCTGTCCCTCGACCAGCGGGACTAGTAGCAGGAGCAGCGCGCCTGTCAGCAGGACCAGTCCGACCGGATCGAATCCGCGCTTGGCATGGGCCTCGGCTCGCGGCAGCCGCCAGGCCGCCATGGGGATCGCGACCGCGCCAATGAAGAGGTTGACGAGGAAGACCCAGCGCCAGCCGTCGTCGACGCCCACGCCGCCGATGATGAGACCGCCGAGCAGCGGTCCGAGCGCGGTGGACACGCCAATGACGGCGCCGAGCACGCCGAACGCCTTAGACCTCGCCGGCCCGGTGAACGAGTGCTGAATGGTGGCGCTGATCGACGGGAAGAAGAGGCCGGCGCCAAGGCCCTGCACGATCCGGGCCGCGACGATCTCGCCTGGGGTCTGGGAGATCCCGCACGCCACACTGGCCAGAGTGAAGATGGTGAGCCCGATCAGGAACAGTCGCTTGTGGCCGAAGCGGTCACCGGCGCGTCCGCCTGGTACCAGCGCGAGTCCGTACGCCAGGGCGTAGCCAGACACGATCCACTCCAGGCTGGCCGAGGACGCGTGCAGCCCGGTCCTGATGCTGGGCAGGGCGACATTGACGATGGTGGTATCCAGCAGGGCCATGAAGGCTCCGACCAGCACGATTGAGACGGCGCGCCAGCCGTGGCCGTCGCCGGCCGCGGGTGGGTTCGTGGTCGGCTGGGCGGCCGGGATCGAAGCGGATGTGCTCATGGGTGGGTTCCCTTTGCGTCAGGATCGGTCACGTGCGGCGGGCCGCCGATGCCCGCGGCGAAGTCGGCCGCGATCTTCGGCAGGCGCGTGGCGACCTCGGCGTGCCAGCGGATCTCCGCTTCGGTGCGCGCGATGAGGTGCTGGATCACCAGCCGCTCGGCCTCGTTCAGGAACGGGTCGGCGGTAGTGGCTGCGTGCCGTTGTTCGGCAAGCTGAACACGCAGCGCGCCGATTCGGTTCTCGACGATCTGCTCGAGGTGTTCCTCGGGAATGCTCCGTGACTGAGCCAGCGCCAGGTCGAATGGGTCGTGGTGGTGGTCCAGCTCACGGAGGGCTGCCTCGTGAATCGCGGCTAGCGAGCGACGCCCCGCCGGGGTGATCTCGTAGACGGTACGCTCCGGCCGGTTGCCGACCTTCTCGGTCCGCACCTCGCGAATCAGATTCTCGTTGGCCAGCCGCTTCAGCGCGCCGTAGACCGATCCCACCTGGATGTCGGTCCAGGTCTCAGTGCGGTCGGTCTGGGCTTGCTGCCGGATCTGATGCCCGTGCAGCGGGCCCGTCGCCGCGAGCGTGCCGAGAATGAAGAGGCGGATCGAAGACATATGATTAGTCTTACACGAGTAATCGGCTGCGAGCAAGTCCCGGCTGCGAGCAAGGTCAGGCTGCGAGCAAGTCCCGGCAGTGAGCAGGTTCGCGTGAGCTAGATAGGAGAAAAAGGCGGCCTGGCTAGGACGACCCCGTTCCCGTCTTTATCGGTTGGCTTTTGTTCCTGTCTCACGACAGCGGCGGCGGCATATCGGGCGGTGCTGCGGTGTTGAGCGCAATGCTGCCCCCCAAGAGCTGGCAGCGACCATCGACCGTAAGGACTCTGCCAATGAGCGTGCGCGACTTCCCCGTCAACACTCTGGCTGGCCAGCCGTCGTCCCTGGGTGAGCTGGACGGCAAGACGCTGCTCGTCGTCAACGTTGCCTCCAAGTGCGGCCTGACCCCGCAGTACGAGGGCCTCGAGGCGCTGCACGAGCGGTTCGCGGACCGCGGATTCGCTGTCGTCGGCTTCCCGTGCAACCAGTTCGGCGAGCAGGAGCCAGGCACCGCCGATGAGATCGCCACGTTCTGCTCGGCGACCTACGGGGTGAGCTTCCCGATGTTCGAGAAGATCGAGGTCAACGGGCCGGACCGGCACCCGATTTACACCGAGCTGACGGCCGCTGCGGACGCGGACGGCCAGGCTGGCGACATCCAGTGGAACTTCGAGAAGTTCCTGGTCGGGCCGGACGGTGCCGTCATCGCTCGGTTCCGCCCCATGACGGCGCCTGATGCGCCGGAGCTAGTCTCCGCGATCGAGGCGAATCTGCCGGCCTGAGATCAAGCGCGCTCGCTCGGCGGTGGGCGCTCGGTCGGCGCGCGCTGGCAGACTGAGCGGATGGCTGCTGTGCCGATTCAGCGCGGGCGCAGCGCGGTGACGGTGCAGACGAGCTTGCGCGATGCGGAGGACAGACTCGTGGCACAGACCACGCAGATCCAGGCAGTGCGGTCGGCCTAGGCCCGATCGGGCGTCACGACTACGGCGACGTCACCGTACGGGTACGACTTGCCGACATGCCCCAAGGTGTTGAAGAACCTCGACATCGGCACCATGAAGCCGTACTTCGCACGCACCTTGCTCTGAAGCGCGTCGAAATGCGGCCCAGATGTCGCCAGTTCTGCTGTCCCCTCAACCGGCGCGCTACCTGCCTTGACCTTGCCGCGCCCGTCTGAGGGCTGCAGCGTGACCTTCGGATTGTTTCGGAGCCGCTTGTATTTGCCCGACTTCGATGAGGTCCAGAAGCCGATGCGCCCTCCGTCGAGCTCGACAATCCACGTCGCAGTGGACACGGGGGTGCCCGACTTGCGGTACGTCGTCGTCGACACATATTTCTCGTCGCTGATGGCCATGGTGTGATCGTAGAGCGAGCAGCTGGTCGCGCGCGGTGATGCTCGCTACCGATGGGTACTCAAGGACCTGGCCAGCGCGGCAGGCGGCCGGCCAGCCAGCCTCGTCGTCTCTCGCGTCAGGTGCGCCTGATCTGCATATCCGGAGCGGATCGCGAGGTCAGCGAGGTCGGGAGCCGCGGACGTGGCGGCAAGTTGATCAAGGACCCGGCGGAACCGCAGGATCCGCTGCAAGGTCTTCGGGCCGTACCCGACGGCAACCTCGAACCGGCGCCGCAACTGTCGCTCGCTCACTGCCAGCGCGGCACCGAGGCCACTGAGGCCGGCATCCCGCGCCGCCAGCAGCGCAGTGGCCGCCAGGACGAGCTTGTCCGGCGGGCCGGCGGTGACAAGCTCTGCGGACAGCGCCGTCATGATGTCGAGCGCCGCGCCTGGCGTGAGGTCGGCGGCCAGCCGGCCCGCCAGGCCAGGTACCACGTCGGCCACGTCGACGCGCAGGTCGCGCAGGTCCGCCAGGCGCCAGCCAAGCGCTGGTCCGCCGGCACCGGGCCAGAACCTGGCGCCCACCAGAATCGTTCCCGGCGGCAGGTCGGTCGGGGCCGGCTTGGTGTCGGGACCGGCCACGAAGGCGCCGCGGCCGTGCTGCCAGATCAGGTCGGTGCAGCCGTCTGGCATCACCGCCGCGGCGGCGGCAGGCCCATCGGAAGGCGTCACGCTGACCCACAGGCACGCGATCGCATCCCGCAGGCGGCGATCGGGAAGCCACTCGCGGTATCCGGGCGACCAAGTGCTCACCATGGTGGCTTGGCCGTGCGAGGTGGTCATGCAAGCAGTTTAGGAACCGGCACCGACAGTCCCAGCTGTGGCCACCTAGGCCAGTGCGCCCGGTCCGCGCTTGATCATCTGGTCGGCGATGATCGATCGCTGCACCTCGCTTGTGCCTTCCCAGATCCGTTCGACCCGCAGTTCGCGGAAGAAGCGCTCGGCTACGTTCTCGCGCATGTAGCCGCGGCCGCCGAAGACTTGCACCGCGCGATCCGCGACCCGGCCGGCCATCTCGGAGGCGTAGAGCTTGGCCATCGAGCACTGGGCATGCTGCACTTTGACGTCAGCGCCGGTATCGACGCCGCGCGCCGTCTCGTAGACCAGGGAGCGGGCCGCGAACAGCTCGGTCAAGCTGTCGGCCAGCATGCCCTGGATGGCGCCGAGGCGCGCAATCGGTCTGCCCTGGACCTCGCGCTCGTTGGCGAACGCCGTCATCTCGTCGACGAGGCGCTGCGCGCCGCCGAGGCAGCGCGCGGCCACCATCATCCGCTCGAACCTGAACCACTCGTACGCGAAGCTCATCCCATCGCCCTCGGCGCCGACCAAGTGCGTCGCGGGGACGCGCACGTCGGTGAACCGGACGATCGGATGATGGTGACTGATGGTGTGGGTATACGCCGGCGTGCGCACGACGGTCACCCCCGGAGATGGCAGGTCGACCAGGAACATGGCGTGCTCGCCGTCATGCTCGCCGCCGGCCAGCTTGCCCTGGAAGAACGCGTAGTCGGCAGTGTTGTAGGACGTCACGTGCCACTTCTCGCCGTCGAGTACGTAGTCGTCG
>DATHQE010000024.1:0-3727 GCA_035483035.1 Streptosporangiaceae bacterium
CGCGCAGATGGGGTCGATCTCCGTCACGATGACCCTGGCACCCTGGCCACGCAGCGACTCCGCGCAGCCCTTGCCCACGTCGCCGTAACCGCAGATGACAGCGACCTTGCCGCCGATCAGTACGTCGGTAGCCCGGTTGATGCCGTCGACCAGGGAGTGCCGGCAGCCGTACTTATTGTCGAACTTCGACTTGGTCACCGAGTCGTTCACGTTGATGGCCGGGAACCGAAGGGAGCCATCCTTCGCCATCTCGTACAGCCGGTGGACGCCAGTGGTGGTCTCCTCGGTGACGCCCTTGATCTCCGCTGCCATCGCTGTCCACTTGCCCGGCGCCTGCGCGAGCGAGCGGCCCAGCACAGCCAGGATGACGCGCCACTCCTCGGCATCGTCGTCCTTGGCATCGGGCACGGCGCCGGCCGCCTCGAAGTCCGCTCCCTTGTGCACGAGGAGGGTGGCGTCGCCGCCGTCATCGAGCAGCATGTTCGGCCCGACCTCGCCAGGCCAGGTGAGTGCCTGCTCCGTGCACCACCAGTATTCGTCCAGCGTCTCGCCCTTCCAGGCGAACACCGGGATCCCCGCCGGATGCTCGGGCGTGCCGTCAGGACCGACAGCGATGGCTGCGGCGGCGTGGTCCTGGGTGGAGAAAATGTTGCAGGAGGCCCAGCGCACCTCGGCGCCGAGCGCTGCCAGCGTCTCGATCAGCACTGCCGTCTGCACCGTCATGTGCAGCGAGCCGGTGATCCGGGCGCCTGCGAGCGGCTGCGAGTCGGCCCACTCAGCGCGAACCGCCATCAGGCCAGGCATTTCGTGCTCAGCCAGCCTGATCTCGCGACGGCCGAAGTCGGCTAGCGACAGGTCGGCCACCTTGAACGGGATTGTCTCCGCGGGCATGCGGGCTCCTCGGGTCTGTTGCGGAATCACGGGTATCCGGCCCCGATCCGGAGCCACAGCTTGACGTTACGACAGGTTGCCTACCCGCAGCACGCTCAGTGCACCGTTTCTGACAACAACTTGTAAGATTAGTGCATGCGGATCACGGAGGCGGCCCGGCGACTGGATCTCACCCCTCGGATGCTCAGGTACCGGGAATCGCTCGGCCTGCTCCCGGCGCTGCGCCCGGTCCGAGCTCGGGGCGCCGCGCGCAGGCCGGACCGCGGGCCAGCTCAGGCCGGCACAGGCCAGGCCAACGTGGGGCAGGCCGGCGTGGGCCGGGCCGGCACGCACCGGCAGTTCTCCGAGGCCGACGTGGCAGCCGTGGCGCTGGGGCTGTCGCTGGAGCGGCGCTACGACATCAGCCCGGTGGCGCTCGCCTTCGGCGTCCGGGTGCTCGCCGATCCGCGGGTCAGGGCCGAGGTCGCTGAGCTCGGCCGGCAGATCGGCCGGGTCCAGCCGCCGCCTGCGCGGGCCCTGGACTTCGAGCAGGAGCGCGCACTCCGGCTCCTGAGCCAGCCCTGATCACATCGTTGTTGATCTGTCTCGGGCAGCCGCGTCAGGCGCTCTGGCGGAAGTATGCGGCCGGCGTGACCCCGGTCTCGCGGCGGAATGCCTGCACGAACGCGCTCTCGGAGTCGTAGCCGACATGCCGCGCAACGTTGCCGACGGGCTCGCCGCGAGCCAGCGCAGCGAGCGCGGCCTGCACTCGGAGCAACGTGCGCCACCGGCCGAAGCTCACGCCGGTGTCGGCGACGAATGCCCTGGCTAGGGTGCGCTCGCTGGCGCCCACTTGGCGGCCCCATTCGGCCAGCGTCCGGCCGTCGGCCGGGTAGGCCGCAATACCGTCCGCGACCAGCCTGGCCCGATCGTCGGCGGGCAAGCGCACCTCGATCGTGGTCATTGCGACCGGTCGGAGGAGGTCGACGAGTACTGCCTCGGCATTCGCCCGCTGGTCGTGCGCCAGATCGGGGTCTTCCAGGTAGCCGATGAGCTCGGCCAGCAGCGCACTCGCCGCGACCGGAGTCGGCTCGGTCCAGCTGATCGGGCACCGCGCGGGCCGGACGTAGGCGGACCGCATCGTTGCCGTTCCTGTCGAGAGCGTCTCGTGTCGCAGACCCGCAGGTATCCAGAGCGCCCGGGTGGGCGGCAGCACCCAGGCCGATTGCTGCGTGCGGACTGTCAGTACGCCGCTCGCAGCCCACGCCAGCTGGTGATCTTCGTGCGAGTGCCAGTCGAAGACGAGCCCGGCTGGCATCGGAAAGGTCGCCACCACGACGGCCGCGGCCGGGTCTATCTCGTGGGCAGCGCAGTAGTCATCTCGGTCAGCCAGCGGGCTATGTCCGTCTTGCGACACAGCTTGGCAGCCTACGCCCTTGGCCAGCCACAGTGCAGTTCCTAGCGTCGTAGGCATGAACGATAACCATGCACGGGTATGCACGAGCCCTGAGTGGGCGCTGCACATCCAGACCGACATTCTGCCGGCGCTGACCCGCGACGTCGACCTCGGCGACCGGATGCTGGAGATCGGCCCAGGGCCGGGCGCGGCAACCGAATGGCTCCGCGGCCGGGTCGGCGCCCTGACGGTGATCGAGGTCGACGACACCGCATCCGCCCTGCTGGCCAGCAGGTACGCCGGCACCAACGTCGAGGTCGTCACCGGCAGCGCCGCCGAGCTGACCTACCCGGATGCCAGTTACGACAGCGTCGGCTGCTTCACGATGCTGCATCACGTGCCGACGATGGCGTTGCAGAACAACATCCTGGCCGAGGCGTTCCGGGTGCTGCGTCCCGGCGGCGTGCTGATCGGGTCGGACAGTCTCGCCAGCAACGACCTCCATCATTTCCACGCTGACGACACCTACAACCCCGTAGATCCGGCTTGGCTGCTTGGCCGGCTCCAGACGCTGGGCTTCAGCGCGATGACGATCGAGGTGGACGATGTCCTGAAGTTCGTCGCGACCAAGCCGGCCAGTCCGCCAAGCGCTGCGTACGCAGTTGTGGCCACGGCGGAGGACTGCAAGTGACCGGCGCCGACCGCCTGCGCGCCGCGGTGACCGGACTGATTGGCCTGGCCGCGACGGCAGAGCAGGAACTTCTGGCCGAGCCTGAACAGCAGGCCAGCGGCAGCGCGCAGCACTGGGCCGCGCTGCCGGTGATCGCGCACAACACAGAATTCCGGCGCCAGCAGGTCCAGCGGCTGCGCGCCATCCGCACCGGCCTTGCGCCGCCAGAGTTCGCGGAAGTCGATCATGCGTCGGCGACGCTGTACGCCGAACTGGCGGCGCAGCCGGCTGATGCCGTCGCCCGTGATAGCTGGCGCGTTGCCGGCGAGCTGACCGAGGAGATGCGCCTGATCAGTCACGCAGACCTGACCGAGCCGGCCAGGAATCCTTGGCTGCGCGGCAGGCAGCTGTGGCTCCAGGTCGTGGTGCGCGGTTTCTGGCATCCGACTGGGCATCTCAGCGATTACTACCTGGGCCACGGACGGCCCGATCGGGCCGTGGCACTGGCCGTTCACGGTGTCATGACCGCGGCCTACCTCAGTGCGCCGGCCCCGGCGCGCGGTATGGCCAGCTACAACCTGGCGTGCGCCCAGGCACGTGCGGGACTGCTCGACGAGGCGGCGGCGGCCCTGACGGAAGCGGTGTCGCTCAACCCCGACGTGCGGGCAAATGCCCGCCGCGATAGCGACCTGTCGGCGGTCCGGGATACTGGCCAGCTGGCCGCGCTGCTCGACGGAGCGCGCTAGTCCGGGCGCTTGCGTACGGCGCGGGACACCAGCCGGCCAGGCCCG
>DATHQE010000025.1:0-2188 GCA_035483035.1 Streptosporangiaceae bacterium
TCGGCGGTCCTTCGACCTTCGTGCTCAGCAACGCCGGCCACATCGCCAGCCTGGTGAATCCGCCGGGTAATCCGAAGGCGACGTACTACATCAACGGCGAGGCCGGCGGCGGTCCGGACACCTGGTTCAAGTCGGCCACCAAGCGCCCAGGGACGTGGTGGGAGGTCTGGGCTGACTGGACCATCGAGCGCTCGGGAGACGAGGTGCCTGCCCCCTCGCAGCTCGGCAGTAGTGCCCATCCGCCCCTCCACCCGGCGCCCGGCTTGTACGTCCGGGACCGGACGGCCGGCTAACCGGAGAGGAATTCGTCGACCAGCGCGGCGCTGACCTCCGGATGCTCGAGCATCCACAGATGGCCGCCGCGTGATATCAACTCGAGCCGCGCGCGGGGAATCCGGTGCGCGAGCAGGTGAGCGTTCTGTACCGGGACCAGAGGATCCTGCGTACCGCAGAATACGAGGGTCGGCGCGGTGATGTCGTGCAGCCAGTGAAGGCTCGTCCACCAGCTGATCGCGTACAGCTGCTCCAGGCAGCCCATGGGGTTCGGCGAGCAGTCCAGCCACCGCGCGAGTTCGCGGCGCGCCGGGGCGCCGCCCCGGCGCCACTCCCCGCCGTAGATGACCGGCGCGAAGCGGGTCAGGTACGTCCTGGACAGGTAAGGCAACGGCGACGACACGAGCGCCAGCACCCCGAGTGAGGGCAGTCGGCCTCCTAGGCCCGGAGTCGTAGAGGCCAGGACGAGCCTGCGAACGCGCTGCGGCGCGTCATGAGCGAACTGCTGGGCGAGCGCACCGCCCCAGGAGTACCCGAGCACGTCGACCTGCGTCTGGCCGAGCGCGTCGCACAGCTCGACGAGGAGCTGGGCCAGCCCGGGCATCCTCACCGGCTGACCATACTGACGCGATGCGCCGATCCCCGGCGCGTCGAACATGATCAGCCGACGGCTCTGGCTGAGCCGCCGCGCGAACGGCTCCCATGTCTGGAACCCGGCGCCGATGCCGTTGACAAGCAACAGCGGCTGACCGGAACCGACCTCGGCTATCCGGAGTGTCGCACTGGTCAGGGCCACACTGCGCGCGCGTGGCTGATAGCACCCACCGGGCAACCGCGCGGACGCCAGCATGACCAGCCCCTACCGTGACGAGGATCACTAAAGACGGCTCTGGACTCGCGGCGAACCCGGTCGAGGCGCGACTCAAGTTGGTGAGCTCGACGCGAAACCGGCGCGGACCGAGGGTGCGGTACGGCTCGGCCAGGGCCAGGCGGGAACGAGCCGCCATCTCGTACAGGACAATCATCGCCACCCCGTTGACGTGCGCAGTGGCTAGATCGCGCTTGGGGGCAAGCCGGCGGACGGTCTTGGTCGCCGAGCGGATCAGCTGCTTGCGCGCGTCGTTCCGGATGCGCTCGGCCAGCAGGGGTTCCTTTTCTGTGCTCAGGAAGAAGATCTTGGCCACCTGCCCGGCCGTGTCGATCTCGTCGAGCACCGCCACAGCCACGTCGCACAGCGCATCGGGCGTGTCGGCCGCTTCAAGCAGCCGCTCAACAATGCCGATCCATTGTTCCGCGTAGTCCTGAACGATCTCCTCGAGGAGCTGCTCCCTGGAGGAGAAATGATAGTAGAATGTGGCCGGTGTCATTCCCGCGCGTTCGACAATATCGGCAACGGTAATGAACTCCCATGGCTCAAGTGAGAACAGCTCCACGGCCGCGTCAATGAGAAGGTGCCGGCGAGACGGCCGGTTCGCCGGTTTGCGATCGTTGGCGTCAGCCGTCATGGGACCCATGCTAACGGGCGACGAAGACAAACAGTGAACTTCGCAGAACACAAGCGTCCCGCTCACCGGCCGTCCCGGCGCAGGCAGATCATCGACGCCGCGACGAAGGCATTCTCCCGCGACGGGTACGTGGAAGCCAGGGTCGAGGACATCGCCCGGGCCGCTGGGGTCGCCCCGACGGCGATCTACTACCACTTTGGCAGCAAAGAGGAGCTTTTTACGCAGGCCCTGCGTAGCGCGATGGCCGGGTTCAGCGAGCGCATCTTTCAGGCCCGTCCGGACTTCGAAGCTCCCAACGTCGAGGGCCTGCGCAAGGTTCTCGCCGCGGGCTGGGATTTCTGGCGCACGCATCCGGACGAGGCCCGGCTGGTCGCGCGCTACTCCGAAGGTCCGACGCCGCAGACACGGGC
>DATHQE010000026.1:0-11970 GCA_035483035.1 Streptosporangiaceae bacterium
CGCGCTGCACCCCGTCATCCGCGCATCCGTATCCGGTCATCCTTACCGAAGGCACCTTCGCCAGCATGTACAACAGCTTCGGCGCGGTCTCGCCGGACCTGGTGAACAACGGCTACTGCGTTTATGCCTTCAACTACGGCCAGACGATCCCGTTCAGCGGCTTCTACGCCATGGGCGACATCGCTGCCTCGGCCGGGCAGCTGTCCAGCGAGGTTAACAAGGTGCTCAGCGAGACGGGCGCCAGCAAGGTCGACATCGTCGGCTGGTCGCAGGGCGGGATGATGCCGCGCTACTACATCAACAACCTAGGCGGGGCGTCGAAGGTCAACATGCTGGTCGGCTTCGCGCCGTCGAACTACGGCACGAATCTCGACGGCGTCGTGAACCTGCTCGCCGACTTCGGCGAGCTCGGCGTCGCAACCGCGCTGCTGTCGGTGACCTGTACGGCCTGCGTCGAGCAGATCCAGGGCTCCTCGTTCCTGACCAGCCTGAATCAGACGCCGACCGTGGCCGCGGTTAAGTATGTGGTCATCGAGACGGCTGACGACGACGTCGTCACGCCCTACACCAACGCGTTCCTGCCGGCCAGCGCCAACGTGCAGAACATCACGCTGCAGAATCAGTGCCCGCAAGACCGCAGCGATCACATCTCCATCCCCTACGACTCCAACGCGCTTCAGGACATGATCAACGCGCTCGGGCCGGACAGCGTCGGCTTCCAGCCGACGTGCGCATCGGTCGGGCCGATCATCGGCAACGTCTAGAACGACGGGAACGGGGTTGCGTCCGGCCGGTCAGCCGCCCGGACGCACCCGGCGCCGTCGGCCCGCCGGTATCGTCGGTTGGCACATCGCCGCGACGCAGTTCTCCGGAGGGCACAGCCATGGCGGGACGCGGTGGGCACCCGCAGCCGCGGACCCGGCGGACCCGGCTGTTCGCGGCGTGCGTCCCTGGCCTTGGCCGGATGATGCGACGGAAGCTCGACTCGGTCGACGGGATCGACGTGACGGGGACCGGGTTTGACGGGCTCCTTGACGTCGTGTTCTTCGAGGCCGACCGCGACGGCCGGGCTTACGCGCTCGCGTCGCGGCTGGCCGAGGATGTCGTTGCCGAGATCGGCCGGGCCGATCGTGCGGCCGGCTCAGGTGCGGGCGCGGTGGCGAGCATGGCCTGGCAGCCGGACGCCGTCCAGCGTGCGCTGTCGGTCTGGGCGGATGAGGTGCAGCCGCTCGCCGCATCGATGACGTTCCGGATCACCGCCCGGGTACTCAGCGAGACCAGGTTCCGGCGCACGGATCTGCGACGGGCCCTCGCCGACCTCATTGCGCGGGACAAACCGCGATGGCGCTTCGCCGACCCCGGGCAGCTACAGATCTCGATCAGGGAGTTTCACGACGGCCAGTACGTCACGGGCCTGCGGCTCGGCGGCTCGGGCACGCGCCAGCACGGTGCCGGCGAGGCCGGCCACCGGGGCGGGCTGCCGCCGACACTTGCCGCTGCGATGGTCGACCTGGCGGATTCGCCTGGCCGCCTCGGCCGGACGCTGCTCGACCCGTGCTGCGGCGCTGGCACCGTCCTGGCCGAGGCGCTGGCGGCCGGCTGGACGGCCGAGGGCACCGACATCGACGCGGCTGCCGTCGAGGCCGCGGCCCGCAACGCGCCACGGGCGACCGTCCAGCTCGGCGACGCACGCGAGCTGCTGCTGCCGGACGACTGCGTCGCTGCCTGCGTGTCGAGCCTGCCGTCCGGGCCTCAACTCGGCCGGCCGGACGGGTGGCAGGACTGGGCCGCGGCGGCACTGGCGGAGATGAGCAGGGTCACGCGCAGCGGCGGGTCGGTCGTGCTGCTGGCGCCGGAACTGCCTCGGCCGGCGATCCCGGCCGCGCTCCGGCTCCGTCGCCAGGTGCCTATCCGGCTGGCCGGATCGGGGTCGACGATCTGGGTATTTCGCCGGGCATAGCGTCGTCAGGCCGCGCGCTTGCGGCCGATAGTGAAATAGGACAGCGGGCCGAGCAGATTGACCACCATGGCGGATCGCCACAGCGCCTTCGGGCCGCGGATCTGGCTGGCTGGGCGGCGCTGGATGTCGATCAGCGCCGCGATCTTGAGCGTGGCCTCGGCTGTCGCGGCGGCGACGAGCAACCTGCGCTGGCCTTCGCTGAGGTTGGCCCACCGCGCATCTGTGGCCATGTCCACGCCTCCCCTGAGTTGGAGTCTCGGCCGCGATTCTGTCCTACCGACATCGTGCCCGTCCGGGGCCTTCGGCGCGAGTGACTGATGTGGTGCCTGATGTTTACAGACATCGCCAGATAAAGCGATCTAGCCAGCCGGCGTCGGGCCGAGAAGGCGGGAAGCGCGTGCGTGTTGGGACCACTACCTGGGCGAATGACCGATAGTAATGATCTGATCGCTCTTGTAGTATCTGGCCGATGGAGTCGATGCTGTGCCCGGTACTCATCGGCCGGAGCGCTGAAAAGCAGTCTCTGACCGACGCGCTGGACGCGGCAGGCCAGGGCCACGGCAGCGCCGTCCTGGTCACGGGTGACGCCGGCGTCGGCAAGTCCCGGCTGGCCAGGGAAGTTATCGCGCTCGCGGCCTCGCGCGGCTACCTGGTGCTCACGGGCCGGGCGACTGAGTCAGCAATCCCCGTCCCGTTCCGTCCCATCAGCGAGGCGCTCATGGGGGCGGCGCGCTCGGGCATCGTGCCGGACGCGCCCGGCATTTCGGACTACCGGGCCGCGCTCGGCACTCTGGTTCCGGAGTGGAGTCGTCCCGGCGACGCTGGCGCCGAGGTCTCTCCGGTCATCTTCGGGGAGGCACTCCTGCGCATGCTGGCCCTCCCCGCCTGGCCGGCTGGCTTGCTCGTGCTGGAGGACTTGCACTGGGCTGACCCCGAGACGCTGGCGATCGTGGAGTACCTGGCCGACAATATCGCGACGGCCAGCGTGCTCTGCCTCGTCACGCTGCGCGACACCGAGCCGTCGGGCGGCCTTGACCTGCTGCACTCGGTCAGCGCCCGACGTGCCGCGACGGCGATTCAGGTGCCACGGCTGACGCCGCGCGCCGTCGGCCAGATGGCGGCGGCCTGCCTGGACGTCACGGAGGTGCCGCGCTCGATCACCAGGCTGCTCGCCGATTGCGACGGGCTGCCGTTCGCCGTCGAGGAAATCCTGGCCGCTGCGGTCTCCTCGGGCGAGCTCGTGCACGGGACGACTGGCTGGCGGGTCGACGACGACATCGTCACCGGCGTGCCGTCATCGATCGTCGGCTCGGTCCGCAATCGCATCGCCGCGTTCGGACACCAGGCGCGCAACGTGATCGTGTCCGCGGCGGTGCTCGGCAGGCAGTTCGACTGGGCGCTGCTGCCGAGCGTGGCTGACGTCGGCGAGTCGGAGGCGCTGGCCGCCCTGCATGAGGCACACGAGGTACAGCTCATAGAGCCGGTCAGCACCGACGGCGGGGCGTTCCGATTCCGGCACAGCCTGACCCGCGATGCGATTGTCTCTGATTTGCTGCCGCCGGAGCTAGCCAGCCGGTCGGCGCGCGCCGCGGCCGCGATCGAGGAAGCACATCCGGGCCTGCCTGGGATGTGGTGCGAGCTGGTCGCCGAGCTGCGGGCAGCGTCAGGGCAACCGGTCGGCGCTGCGCGCCTGCTGCTCACCGCGGGCCGTCGCGGGCTGCACCAGGGAGCCCTGACCAGCGCCATTACGGTCTTGCGCGATGCGCGCAAGCTGCTGGCCGAGGCCGCGGACGCTGACTCGATGCTGGACATCGAGGTCGATGAAGCGCTGGCGGAGGCGCTCGCGCTGTCAGGCGATTACCAGCAGCTCGGCTTGCTGGCCGAGGACCTGATCGCCCGGCTGCAGGCCGTCGGCTCCGATCCGCGCCGGCCGGCGATGGTCCGGATCAGGGCCGCCAGCACCAGGCCGGAAGACAACCTGGATGGAGCCGCCGCGCACCTATCAGCCGCCCGTTCCATCGCCAGGCCGCTCAATGACCGTGAGCTGGCCAGCCGGATCGACGCCGTGGGCGCGCGATACGCCCTAGTCGCGGGCGAGCTGGACGATGCCGAGGTCCTCGCGCAACAGTCGCTGGCATCGGCTGAAGCCGCCGGGCTTACCGGTACTCCGAATGTCGGGTGGGCTGCCGAGGTTGCGGTCGAGTCCCTGGACGTCATCGGCCGCCGCGAGCGGGTGCGAGACCTTGGAGCCGCGCGCGCCGCTTTCGAGCGGGCGCACAAGATAGCCGACAAGCACGGACTAGGGGTCTGGCGCATCCGGACGCGGCACGAACTGGCGACGATCGACATGCTGACCGACGGCGCGACGAGCGCTCTGCTTGAAGTGCGCGAGCTCGCGCACGAGGCCGGAGTGCTGTCGATCGCGACCGTCATCGACCTACAGCTGGCCAACCTGTGGAGTCTCGGCACCGATCTGGACCGGGCGCTGGCCACGGCGCGGCAGTGCGAGCGAGGAGCGACGCAGATCAGCGCGCACCGGGTCGAGGTCATGTCGATCTGCCTGCAAGGCCTGGTTGCCGCCATCCGGGGCGACGGCCGGGCGGCGGAGCGAGAGGCCGAACGGGCCGAGGCGATAATGCCCGGTGACCCGGAGGTGCTGGCAACGACCGTCGGCCAGGTGCGACTCGTCGCGGCGCTCTTCCGGGATAACATCGACCGCGCCGTCCAGGACGCCGCCGCCGCGCAGGCCCATCTGAAAGCGCTAGGTGCGCCCCGCCGTGCCCGCGGCTTCTACTCGCCCGCGCAAGCGCCGCTGATCGCGAGGGGCCGGTCGCTTGGCCTGAACGCGCTCGTGCAGGCCGCCTGCGGCGGCGACATCCGCGGTGCCATCACGCTGGCCGAGACGGCGGAGGCGGCCGTGAGCTGGAATAAGGGCTGCCTTCTTTATGCGGAGGCGGTCCTGGAAGGGAGGGCGGGTCATCGGGACCGGGCGACGGCACTGGCCGACCAGGGCAGCGCCTGGTTCGCGCCGTTTGCACCGTGGTGGAACCATCTCGCACGTCGGCTGGTAGCCCAGGCGGCCCTCGCTGACGGCTGGGGTGAGCCGGTCCGCTGGATGCGGGACGCAGCCGACGGCTTCGAGTCGACCGGTCATCACAAGCTCGCCGCAGCCTGCCGCGGCGTCCTGCGGAAGGCTGGCGAGCGCGTGCCGCGCTCGGGCCGCGGCCAGGCGCAGGTGCCACAGCAGATGCGCCGGCTAGGTGTGACCAGCCGGGAGATGGACGTGTACTTGCTCGTGGCGCTGGGCTGCTCGAATGCTGAAATCGCCGCACGGCTCTTCATCTCGCCCAAGACCGTGGAGACGCACGTCGCCAACCTGGTCGCCAAGACGGGTCAGGCCGGCCGGCGCGAGCTTGTCGCGCATGCTGCCCGGTTTGCCCAGTCCTGATCGCCTTGCAGCCACAGTGTCACGCGTGGCCCGCGTGGCTGGTAGGGCCAGGAATCGCTTAACTCAGGCCTGTGTCGCACGTTAGCTCAGGTTGCGCCTGATGTGCCGATCGTCCACCTGCGGCAAGCTTGTGCCTGTTGTTTAACACCCCCGGTAAACAGCACATTGGCTCCCCCGCCAGTCCTGCCCCCTGAAGCCTTGACCCCTGCCTGGCTGCGGGCTGACGTCACGAGGAGTCAGGCAAGGAGGTCTCGTGACTGCCAGCGCCGCCGTGGATGCGGTCACCTGCGATGGCACCCCCACCATCGGCAGCTGTGGCACTGACCAGCGGGCCACTGACCAGCGTTCCAGGTTCGAAACGGACGCAATCCCCTATATGCAGCAGATGTTTCCTGCGGCTTACCGCCTAACGTCCGACCGGTGCGACGCCGAGGACCTCGTCCAGGAGACGTTCGCCAGGGCCTACGTCAAGTTCCACCAGTTCGTGCCAGGAACGAATCTGCGGGCGTGGCTGTACTGCATCATGTTCCGCACGTTCTACAGCAACTGCCGCAAGCGCAACCGCAAGCCCGCCGAGGTGCTCGCTGCCGACCTGAGCCAGGCGGCCGGCGGCCAGGCCCAGGACAGCCAGGCGGGACTTGCTCCTCGGTCCAGGTCCGCCGAGGCCGAGGCACTCGACAGCCTGGGCGACTCAGCGGTCATCCGCGCCCTGGCCGACCTGCCACCGCAATTCAAGGCCGTGCTCTACCTGGCAGATATCCAGGGCCTGCAGCAAAGCGACATTGCCGACATCATGGGTACACCAGTTGGAACCGTGATGTCCCGCCTGCACCGCGGGCGCGCGATGCTGCGTGCGAAGCTGCGCCCCGGCGGAATGTCGGCGCGAGGCGGCCCGTACGAGCAGCCGCGCGTCACGGCTCCTGTCGACCGCACGGTGACGCTGCCCGACGATCTGCGGACCGCCGCCTGACGATCTGCGGACCCCGGCAGTGCTTCTGAGCAGGCACTGTGCGGGTCGCTGACGCGGTGCCTGTTGCTTGCTCGGCGCTCCCCCGGCGCCGAGCCCGTGCGCGGCCCGCGCGGGTGCTGATACCTGAGCCGCACCCGGCGGGCGCACCTAGCCGCCCATGGTCCGCCGAGGTGCGCGCATCGCGTAAGAATGATCCATGAGTAAAACTCCGCTTGCGCCCCCACCAGGCGACAAGCCCGTCCGCACCGCGCCGCCGCCACCCCCCGCATGGCGGCACTGGCTCTGGCTGCTGGCACTGGTCATCGCGCTGCTGTACATCGTGCCGAGCTTCGTGCACACGTCCTCGACGCAAACTCTCACTTACACGCAATTCCAGGGCGATGTGACGGCGCACAAGGTCAAGACCGTCGACATCCCGAGCCCGGCATCGGCCGGCGCCAACGTCACGGTGACCGGGACGCTGACCAGCGGCAAGGACTTCACGGCGGTGACTCCCTCGATAACGCCGGGGTCACCGATTGCCAACAGCCTCACCGCCGCGCACGTCAACGTCACGTACCAGGCACCGGGTAGTTCCATCGGCGGTCTGCTGCTGGAGATCCTGATCTTCGTGGTGCTGCCATTCGCCATCATCTTCTTCGTCTTCCGGCGCATGGCGCGGGCCACTGGCAGCTCACTGCAGGGCGTGATGGGCGTAGGCCGGTCACGCGCGAAGGTTTTCGACGCCGAGCGCCCGAGCACGCGGTTCAGCGATGTCGCCGGCTACGACGGCGTCAAGTCAGAGATCAGCGAGGTCGTCGACTTCCTGCGCAGCCCCGACCGCTACAAGCGGGCTGGCGCCATGGCGCCGCGCGGCGTGCTCATGGTCGGTCCGCCGGGTACCGGCAAGACGCTGATCGCGCGCGCCGTCGCCGGCGAGGCATCAGTGCCGTTCTTCTCGGTCACCGGCTCCAGCTTCGTCGAGATGTTCGTGGGCGTCGGCGCCGCCCGAGTGCGGGACCTCTTCAACGAGGCGCGCAAGCAGGCACCTGCCATCATCTTCATCGACGAGATCGACGCCATTGGTCAGCGCCGCGGCGGCTCCGGCGTTGTCTCAAACGACGAGCGCGAGCAGACGCTCAACCAGCTGCTGTCGGAGATGGACGGCTTCGACGTCGGGTCCGGAATCGTGGTGCTCGGCGCGACCAACCGGCCGGAGGTGCTCGACCCGGCGCTGCTACGCCCTGGCAGGTTCGACCGGCAGGTCGTCATCCCGCTGCCTACGCTTGCCGAGCGCAAGGCGATCCTGGCGGTGCATTGCCGGGACAAGAAGCTCGGGCCTGACGTCGACCTCGAGGTCGTGGCCCGCGGTACCCCCGGCTTCTCCGGCGCTGACCTGGCCAACCTCGCGAACGAGGCGGCGATCTTCGCCGTACGCGAGGGCCGCGACGTGCTCACGGCCGCCGACTTCGACGATGCGCGGGACCGCATACTGCTCGGCCGGCGGGAGGGCTCGAACGTCCTGCTGCCCGAGGAGAAGCACGCGGTCGCGATCCACGAGGCAGGCCACGCCATCGTCGCAGCCCTGTCGGATCACGCCGATCCGGTCGCGAAGGTGACCATCCTGCCCGCCGGGCAGGCGCTCGGCGTGACGCAGCAGCTGCCGCTCATCGAGCGGCACCTATACGGCGAGGACTATCTCACCGAGTCGCTGGCCGTCCGTCTCGGCGGCCGGGCGGCGGAGCTGGTCGAGCTCGGCCAGGGTTCCACCGGCGCCGCGAACGACCTGGCCTCGGCCACGGACCTGGCAACCAAGATGGTGCGCGAGTTCGGGCTGTCCCCTGCTCTCGGCCCGGTCGGGTACCCAGAAGGCGGCTCGGTCTTCCTGGGCGGCGGCGGGTCGGGGCTCTCCAGCCGGCCGTTCGCCGAGGATACCCAGGCGAAGATTGACGCCGAGGTGTCCAGGCTGCTGCGCGAGGCCGAGCAGTCTGCTGTCACTACGATCCGCTCCCACCACTACGAGCTGAACCAGCTGGTGGCGCTCCTGCTGGAGACCGAGACGGTCGACGGTGCGGAGGTGTACCGGATCGTCGGCCGGCCGGTACCGGAGCGGCGGCCGGAGGAGCTCACGATCGTGCCGCACGCCGCTACGGCCGCGACCGCGCCGTCGGCCGGCGACACGGCGGGTGCTCACGCCATCGGTACCAGGGCCGATCCGCCTCGGGAGAGCTAGCGCCACCACGGTCGCCGGCGCACGCTGGCGACTCGCTCGGCCGGCTCGACGAGGCTGGCGGCGTGGGCCGCCAGGCTGTCGAGATGAAGACCGACCCACAAGGCCTCAGGCTGGAAGGCGGTCGCCTGGCCGGCTGGCGCCAGCGCCGCGGCGCTGAGGCGGCTGCGCGGCAGCGGGACGCTCGATGGCATCGGCGCGGTGCGGCTGGGCCTGGCCACCTCCATCGCGAGGTTGTCGTAGAAGCTGGCCAACTCGGCTACCTGCCGTGCGAGCGCAGCGTGCAGCCGTCCGTCGCCGTCGCGAGGGTCGGTCCGGGTCGGCGGGCTCGCCATCGAGCGCGCCGTCACGCGCAGTCGCATGGTGCCCATCACTAGCGCCCATAGGTCGGCCTTGCTGAGCCGCTTGGTGCCCTGCTCGGTCAGGTAGCCGCGGATCGCGTCGTCGAGCCGGCGGCCGGAGGCCATCGCCGCGGCGGCGTGCGCTGGCCGGCGTTCACGGTCGCCAAGCGCCCAGCTCGCGGCGTCGCTCAGGTAGCTGGCTCCGCTCCGGAACGCGTCAGCGAGGTTGTCGCCGACGATGGAGGAGGCACCGCGCGGCCAGAACAGGAAGCCCACCACCAGGCTCACCGCACAGCCGATGGCGACGTCCTCGACCCGCAGCAGGCCGACTTGCCAGCCGGCCGGGACCAGCAAGTTGAAGAGCACGACAATCGTGACAGTGAAGGCCGCCTGCCCGACGACGAAAGGCGCTGTGCCGGGCGTGTACGCCGCGACCAGGACGGCTATGGGGAAGGCGATCCACAGCCCGGTAGGGCTAGTGCCGATGCCAACGAGCAAGGCGGCGCCAACGGCGAAGCCCGCGATCGTGCCGGCCAGGCCGCGCAGCGCAGTCTGACCGGTGGCGGTCGCGCTCGTCCGCAGCACCGACAGGGTCCCGAGGACAACCCAGAACGCATGCTCGACGTCGGTGACCTTGGCTACGGCCACGGCGGCGGCTAGCGCGATGGCGCCTCTGGCGCTGTTGCGGAACCAGACCGACCGCAGGCTAGCGTCGCTGGCGACTACCCCGGCCGCGCGCAGGAGCCCCTGCGCCGTCTGCGCTGCAGGCGCGTGCCGGGCGGCGATCATCGCCTGGCTCACAGTGGCCGCGACGGCTACGCCGATGGTCTGGGCGTGGAAGGCGTAATCAGCGCGCCGAACGGCGATCGCGGGATCGTCGCCAAGCTCGCGGAGGTCCGAGGCGCTGGCAATCCGCGCCTGGTGGACCGGCTCCTGGTCAATCTCCGCCTGCTGGCCCGACAGAACGGACGCGACCTGGCGAAGCGCCTGCGCTGAGTCGGTCAGCAGCTCACGGTCGGCTGCCGCCGCGGCGGGCAGATCGAGGTGAGCATCGGCCGCGTCGGCGATCAGGGATGTGCACCATTCCAGCAGGTGGATGACGGCCGCCAGGCCCTGGTCGGCCGCCGCAAGTCCAATCGGCCGGTACGGCGTGGCGATCCAGGCGTTGATCAGCTCATCCTTTGCCGCCACGGCCACCTCGCCGTCAGCAGCGGTTTGCTGGCCGGCGGCGGCTGCTGTTAGCCAGTCAGCGAGCGCGGTCGCGAGTTTGGCCGCTAGCGCCCGGAGACGGTCGCCTGACGGGCGCGGCGACAGCAGCAGCACGGCCAGCGTGCTGGCGGCCGAAGCGAGCAGCCAGCCTTCGAGGCGCGACGGCAGCACGCTCACTGTCCCGGTGGAAGCGATTGGGAGAATGTACGCGAACAAACATGGCGTCACGCCCCCGGCCGCGCTGGGACCGGCTGAGCCGGCGAAGAAGATGACGAACGCGACGGGGATCGTCACGAGCGCGGCGAGCCAGGCTGACCCGCTGGCCACGGTGCCGATGGTGACTGCCACGGCGCCCGCTGCCGCGAGCCCGAGGTGGGCCACGGCCTTGTCACGCCGGGTGCCACCGAACGTGACGGTGATGAGCTGGGCAAAGCTCCCGAAGACGGCGAACAGGGTCATCTGCGCATCGCCGATGACCTTGAAGGTCAGCGCGAACAAGCACGGCACGACGATCGTCGCCCGCACGGCACGCAGCGCCGCCGCCCGCGACCAGGACACTCGCCACCACGGACTGGCAGGCTGGCCGCGCGCACCACCGGAACCGCCGGGGCTGCGGACCCCGGCGGACTTGGCGACAGCGCTCTGAGCCATGTGTGTCCACTGTGTCACCGTCGCCGCGGCCCGTACATGGGGGTCCGCAGGCGACCACGCGGAACCAACGCGCACTTGCAATGTCCTCTGACTAAAGTCAGAGGATGGACACGGTCATGGTCAGCCACGTCCGGCGCTTCAACCGGACGGTTACCCAGCGGATCGGCGCATTGCACGACCACTTCCTCGCACGTGGCCGCCCGCTCGGGCAAGCCCGCCTGCTCTGGGAGATCGGGCCGGGCGGCAGTGACGTCAGGACGCTGCGATCGCGCCTTGATCTTGACTCGGGCTACCTCAGCCGGCTGCTGCGGTCACTCGAGCATGACGGGCTCGTGGCGGTGACCCAGAACGGCTCCGATGGCCGGCTCCGCGTGGTGCGCCTGACTGCCGCCGGCCTGGCCGAGCGGGCCGAGCTGGACCGGCGCTCAGACGAGGCGGCGCGGGCGATCCTCGGCCCGCTGACCGGCGCGCAGCGCGAGCGGCTCGTCGCGGCGATGGCGGAGGTCGAGCGGCTCCTGGTCGCATCGATGGTGGATATCAGCCCGGCCGACCCACGGCACGTCGATGCCCGCACATGCCTGCGCGCCTACTTCGGCGAGCTCGCGGGGCGCTTCGACCACGGCTTCGACCCCGAGCGGAGCAGTCACGTCGCCGACGCCGAGATGAGGCCACCGTCTGGGCTCTTCCTAGTCGCTGCGCTGTATGGCGAGCCTGTCGGCTGCGGCGCGCTGCGGTTCCGCGACGGCGAGCCGGCCGAGATCAAGCGGATGTGGGTCAGCGAGGCAGTACGGGGTCTGGGCCTCGGGCGCCGCGTGCTCGCCGAGCTCGAAGCCCGGGCGCGAGCACACGGCGTCCGCGTGGTCCGGCTGGAGACCAACCGGAGCCTGACCGAGGCGATCAGCATGTACCGGGCGGCTGGCTACCGTGAGGTCGCGCCCTTCAACGCTGAGCCCTACGCGCATCACTGGTTCGAGAAGGAACTGGAAACGGGCTCGTAACTACCTTCGCTTACGCTGGCGCAGTGGCCACGAACACTGACAGCAGGCATGCCGACTCCCGTAGCGTGCCCGCGCCCATGCGCCGTGACGTCCGGGTACTTGGCGAGATACTCGGCCAGGTCATCAGCGAGTCCGGCGGTCAGGACCTGCTGGCCGACGTGGAGGACCTGCGCCATCGCGTGAT
>DATHQE010000027.1:0-12602 GCA_035483035.1 Streptosporangiaceae bacterium
AGCCACCTAGGGCGCGGCCCCGGGCCGCCGCCATCATCGCCGCGGCCGCCGTTGCGGTGCTGGCAGGATGCAGCGGCAGCCCGTCATCGGCCGGATCCGGCGGCTCGACGAGTGCGGAAGGGTCAGCGAGCTCCCCGTCAGCGGTCGCTTACTCCCACTGCATGCGCTCCAATGGCGTACCGAACTTCCCCGACCCCCCCAGCAGCGGAGGGGTCCCGAAGACCAGCTCGCAGCAGCTCGGGGTCAGCAGCTCGCAACTCCAGGCGGCCCAGACAGCCTGCCGGGACCTGTACCCCAACAGCGGCGGGTCCGGCGGGGCGCTCACCAAAGACTCGCTTGGACAGTGCGAGCAGACGGGCGACTGTCCCGAGGCATTGGTGCAGCAGGCGATGACCGCCCTGCGGACGTTTGCCCGGTGCATGCGCTCCCACGGGGTGCCGAACTGGCCGGACCCCACCATCGATTCCGAGGGGCGGCCTGGTGTCAATCTCGTTCCTATTACAGGCACCAACTGGAATTCGCCGCAGATCAGCAACAAGATGCAAGAGTGCTATCACGTGATGCCCGGAGGCGTACCGGTTCCAGTGATCGCCCCGGGCGCGCCCGGTTGAACAGCGGAGTCGCGGCACCCGTCCGCGACGCTCGAGAAGGAAGACCCCGAGCTGGTCACATCCGGCCCTTACGGGACGATCCGGCACCCGATTTATGCGGGCATCCTGCTGGCAATCGTCGGCTCGGCGATCGCCGTTAGCGTCTGGTAGCTGATCGCCGTCGCACTGATCGGCGGGTACTTCATCTACAGCGCCTTGGTGGAGGAGCGCAATATGACCAGGCTCCCCCTGATCCCTTTCGCTGGGTGCGGCTGGAGGCATTCGCCGGCAGCGACTGCGGCCGCGTCGGCAGTGCGCACGATGGCTCAGGGAATTAACGCCAGCAACGGCAGTCAGCTCGCGCCCAGGTCATCGGTGATCGTCATCCGCCTGGGCTTGACGGGAAACCCGCCTTCTGATGATGGCGGCGGTCGGCCGAGGCCGTTGTCGACTGGCCACGTCACCAACGGCCTGGGCCGCCGAGTATTTAGCTGTAGGACTGCGTCACGTCAAAGGTGAATGTGACGGTGAGAGGATCACCGCAGCCACCTGAGGCGACTATCTTCAGCGGACCGCCGTTGCTGTTGGCTGCAGAGATAGTGTCCGGCCCGGACAGAGAGGCCGTGTTGACGTTGCGACTCCAGGCCGCACGCGCGAGTTCGTTCCCTGCGCTGTCGTAGACCTCCGCCGTAGCGGGCACGTCCGGGCAGTCGCCTCCGGTCCCGGTGATCGAGACAGGTGTCAGCACGCCTGCGAATATGGGATTCGCAGCCTTAGTTCCGGCTCCGCACTCGCCTGATTGCGCAGGAGAAGGTCCAGGAGAATTCTGGCGCCGCATTTGTCCCCCGCGGTCCCGGCGGCCCCGCCTGCCCCGCAGCCCCGTCGCAGGCGTAGGTGCGGTTCCCGCTCCCGTCGGTGATCGAGGCGCCGCCGCTCGGGCAGTTTGGGTCACCAGCGGGCACCGATGTCACAGCGGCGCCTGTTCCGGCCGCGCCAGTCGCTCCCTGGCTCCCTGACGGTCCTGGTGGTCGGGCCGTTCCCGCGAGTCCTGACTGACCCGTGTCACCCTTCGGCCCCGTCTGCCCAGACCGGTTCCATTCCAATGGCGACCAGCCGTTTGGACACGTCGTCGTCACGGACGGATCGATCACCTTGAGGCTGCCGCCAGAGTCTTAGCAGCCGTAGATGTTGCCGGCTGAGTCGGTCATCGGCGACGTCGACGACACCGCGCCGAACGCCGTCCCGCCGCCTATCACCGCGGCCGCCACCCCTGCAACCACCAGTCCGATGCGCTTGTTCAATTGCCCCGCCTCCGCTCGTTAGAAGCAGCCCGCCGGGACGAACTGTCCGGCGGGTCCGCGTGTCCTGAGCAAGGATCTCGGCACGCGGCTTGCTCGGCGAGGTGGGCAGCATCACACGTAGCGGTGGATAGCAACACTGTTGGACGAGCCCAGCGGGCAGATCTTCCCGCCGGGCCGTAGTAGGGGCCAGGGCAGCGCGGCTGATCAGATGGCCTGGCTGCGCCGCTCGATGAGTAGGACGTCACGCCACCGGCCGTGATGGCAGCCGATGCGCTCGCGAATCCCCACCGTCCGGAAACCGGCTCGAGCGTGCAGGGCCAGGCTGGCGGTGTTCTCGGGGAAGATGCCGGACTGGATGGTCCAGATGCCTGCGGTCTCGGTGGATCGGATGAGCGTGTCGAGGAGCTGGTGCCCGACGCCCCGGCCGCGGGCATCCGGTCGCACGTACACGGAGTGCTCGATTACGCCGGCGTAGACGCACCGGTCTGACACTGCGGACGCGGCGACCCAGCCGAGTACCGTGCCGACGGTGTCGGTTGCGACGAAACGGTGACCGGGCAGGCGGGCGGCGCGGAAGTCGTCCCAGCCGGGCGCGCAGGTCTCGAAGGTGGCGTTTCCCTCGTCCATGCCGGCCTGGTAGATGGCAAGCACGGGCGTAGCGTGCCGGTCGGTCATAGGCTCGATCTGCATGTGCCGGGCGTCAGTGTTGCCCGGTGGCAGGGCAGGCATGGTCACGGCAGCTATGCAGCTGGCCTGGTCGCGCGGATTGTCGCGGAGTGCACGCCGTCGCCAGCCTGGTGGGTCAGATTGATGGTGATGCCGGCGAACCCGGCTGCCCCGAGCAGGTCTTGGTACTGCGGCGCTGTCAGGGCGCCGCTGACGCAGCCGGCGCGCTGCTCGGCCTCGGTGAGCCGCTCCAGGTCGATGCCCTCGTCCGCGATCATGTCGCTGATACCCAAGCGGCCGCCGGGGCGCAGGACCCGGAACGCCTCCGTCAGAACGCGTCCCTTGTCCGCGGACAGGTTGATGACGCAGTTGGAGATGATGACGTCGACATGCTGGTCAGGCAGCGGGATGGCCTCGATATGGCCGTGCAGGAACAGGGCGTTTGCGACGCCAGCCTCGTCGGCGTTAGCCCTGGCCAGAGAGAGCATGTCGGCGCTGGCGTCCAGGCCGTACGCGAGCCCGCCCGGCGCGACCCGGCGGGCCGACAGCAGCACGTCGAGACCGCCGCCGGAGCCCAGGTCCAGGACGATCTCTCCTGGCTGCAGGTCGGCGACCGCCAGCGGGTTGCCGCAGCCGAGGCTCGCGCGCAGCGCGGCTGCCGGGACCCCGGCCGTGTCACCGGGATATGCGGTGGCACCGAAACACCTATCGGTGAAGGTGTCCGGGTCGCCGTCGACGGGTGTGCCGCCGGCCGCTGCGATGCGGGCGAGGCCGGAGTACCGGTCAATGACCGCATCGTGGGTGTTCGGGGCGTTGTCGTGAGCCATCTGTGCTCCTTACGGCCTGGCTGCTGGGGCTCCGACTGGCTGGACGGGGACCGGGCGGCCCATGACGATGTCGGCGGCGGTGGGGAAGCAGTTCACGCACGCGTCGTTGATCCGGTAGTAGGTGGCGGTGCCTCGGTGCTCGGCCAGGACGAAGCCGACGTCGGCCAGGACCTTCAGGTGAGCGGACACGGTCGACTGGCCGACGTCGACGGCGGTCACGATGTCTCCGACGTTCATCGAGCTACCGCACCGGGCTAGCAGCGACACGATCTGGATCCTGGTCGCGTCCGCAAGCGCCTTGAACCAGGTGGCGTACTCAGCGGCCGTGACCCGCGCGAGAGGTTCAGCTGACTCATTCATCGTTAATCGACGATAACCGATTAATGCCGCGAGTGGAAGGGAGGCTGAGGCAGGTCCTCGATGACTTCGGTGCTCTGGCCGCACTGGTCAGGGGGACGTGTCGCCGATGAGTGCGCCCAGGCTCGCCAGTGCCGCCGGCCTGGCCCGGTAGTAGACCCATACGCCACGCTTCTCGCGGTCCAGCAGGCCGCTGTCGTACAGCACCTTCAGGTGGTGGCTGATTGTCGGCTGGGACAGGTCGAACGCGTCATTCAGGTCGCACACGCACGCCTCGCCGCCCGCATGCGAGGCCACCAGGGACAGCAGCCGCAGGCGCACCGGGTCGGCTAGGGCCTTCATGAGCGGCGCGACCTGCTCGGCCTGCTCCCGCGACAGCGGCTCGCGCGACAGTGGCGGACAGCACGCCGCCGTGTCGGCAGGACTCAGCACAATCAAGGACTTCGACATACGTAAATATTGACAGACGTCGATGTCTATGGCAAGCTCGGCCGAAGATCAGACATAGATAGTCATCGATTCCTGGAGGTTCCGATGCCCGGCCGCGTGCAGCTTGCGCTCAACGTCAACGACCTGAACGAGTCCGTCGCCTTCTACAGCAAGCTGTTCGGCACCGAGCCTGCCAAGCTCCGCTCCGGCTACGCGAACTTTGCCATCACCGAGCCCCCGCTCAAGCTCATCCTGATGGAGAACCCCGGCCAGGGCGGCAGCCTCAACCACCTGGGTGTCGAGGTCGCCAGCACCGACGCCGTCGACGCCGAGCAGGGACGGCTCGCCCAGGTCGGCCTGGCGTCCACGGAGGAGCGGGACACGACCTGCTGCTACGCCAAGCAGAACAAGTTCTGGGTCGAGGGCGCCCCGAACGGCGAGCGGTGGGAGATCTACACGGTCCTGGACGATAGCCCCACTTTCTGGGGCGACGACACAGCCGCGGCGCAGCGATGGGGGGCCAGGGGCGCGCAGGAGGCCTGTTGCGCTGGCGACGTCAGCGCTCAAGACGAACCGACCGGCGCCGGTGCGAGCTGCTGCTAACGAGCGCGCTCGGAGTGGACGTCACGTGCCCCAGTACGCGTGGGCAAATGATTCTCTAGCTGGGCGGCCTGGACAGGACCGCGGCGACTCGGTCGAGCGCCGCGGGCACCAGCCGGTAGTAGACCCAGGTGCCGCGACGTTCGGAGTCGATGATCCCGGCTGAGCGCAGGACTTTCAGGTGGTGGCTGATCGTGGGCTGGGTGAGGTCGAACGCGGTAGTCAGGTCGCAGACGCAGACCTCACCGCCCTGGTGCGCGCCGATCAGCGACAGCAGCCGGATCCGGACCGGGTCGCCGAGCGCCTTGAATACCTGCGCTAGGCCCGCGGCGGTGGCCTCGCTGACGGGCTCGCCGACCAGTGGTATCGAGCAGGCATCCAAGCCGGCTCCCGGCCCGGCTGAGGGGATGAGCTCCAGCGTGGCACGGCTAGCCTGCATCGACATGCTTCTATCTTGACGGTCATCTATCCAGGATGGCAAGCTAGGCGGCAGCTGGATAGACATCTATCGATGAAGGCGGGACACTTGACAGCTCGGGCGACACGCTGCGGCTGCGCTCACCGGCCGCAAGGTCAGAGGGCCGGCTAGTGCCTGACGCGGCACTGTGGCGGCGGCTGCTGGCCGAGCTGCTCGGAAGCGCATTCCTGGCCGCGGTCGTGATCGGCTCCGGCATCGCCGCGCAGCGGCTGTCGCCTGGGGCGACCGGGCTTGAGCTGCTGGAGAACGCGGCGGCGACCGCGGCCGGGCTATTCGCCATCATCTTGATGTTCGGCCCGGTGTCGGGCGGTCATTTCAACCCGGTCGTGTCGTTCGTGGACGCGGCGTTCGGCGGGCTGAGCTGGCGAGACGCCGCTGCCTACCTCCCCGCGCAGGTAGCGGGCTGCACGGTCGGCGCCCTCGCGGCGAACCTAATGTTCGCCCTGCCGGCGGTGAGTATCTCCGCAAAGGACCGGGCCTCACCTGCTCATTTCTTGTCCGAGGTGATCGCCACCCTCGGCCTGATCCTGGTGATCTTCGCGCTCGCCCGCAGCGGCCGCAGCCGGACCGCGCCGGCCGCCGTCGGCGCCTACATCGGGGCGGCGTATTTCTTCACCTCTTCGACCAGCTTCGCCAACCCGGCGATCACTGTAGGCCGGATGTTCTCGAACACCTTCGCCGGGATAGCACCCTCGTCCGCGCCTGCGTTCATCGCCGCGCAGATCATCGGCGGCGCTGTCGCCATCGTCGTCATCCGGGCCTTGTATCCCGGCGTCACGGCCGCGGACGCTGCCGGAATCGTCGTGCCGCACCACCAGGACGGGCACGGCAGCGACAGGCCGCCCGACGGTGACCGCGAGGCGTCCGCCGACGGGCGGCATCCGGCCGGCCACCGGTCCCAATAAGACCCGAACCGACGGGAGACTCGCATGCATCTGATCGCGATCGGGGGCAGCGACGCCGGCATCAGCGCCGCGCTGCGCGCCCGCGAGCTCGACCCTGACGCCGAGGTCACCGTCGTCGTCGCGGACGCTTACCCGAACTTCTCGATCTGCGGCATCCCCTACTACGTGTCCGGGGAGGTCAGCCACTGGCGCAACCTCGCCCACCGGACCATCGCCGACCTGGAGGCCACCGGGATGCGGCTGCTGCTGGACACGACCGCCCGCCGCATCGACGCCGCCGCACGCAAGCTGCTGGTATCAACCGCCGACGGCAGCGATGAGCTGCTCAGCTACGACAAACTGATGGTTGGCACAGGCGCGGTCCCGGTGCGGCCGCCGATCGGCGGCCTGGCCGGGCCTGGAGCCCTCGGGCCCGGCGACGGCGTGCACTTGCTGCATTCGATGGGCGACACCTTCGCCGTTATGCGCACCCTTGAGCAGACCTCGCCGACGAGCGCGGTTATTGTCGGCGCCGGTTACATCGGCCTGGAGATGGCCGACGCACTCACCACCCGCGGGCTGGCCGTGACTCAGATGGAGCAGCTGCCCGAGGTGCTGCCCACCGTCGACCCCGAGCTCGGCGCCCTGGTCCACACCGAGCTTGCCAGCCATGGCGTCGAGGTCCTCACCGGTACCACTGTCCGGCGCATCAACCGCGCCGCGCAAGGCCGGGCAGGAAGGCTTGAGGTCGAGGCCACTGCAGCCGACGGGGCCGCGGTGACCCGCCCGGCCGACATGGTCCTGATCGTCGTCGGCGTCCGCCCCGACACTAGCCTGGCCGCCGACGCCGGGGCGGAGCTCGGCATCCGGGGCGCGATCGCGGTGGACCGGCAGATGCGGACCAGACTGCCCGACGTGCTCGCCGCCGGCGACTGCGTCGTCACGCACCACCGGCTCCTCGGGCAGACCTACCTCCCGCTCGGTACCACCGCGCACAAGCAGGGCCGCGTCGCCGGGGAGAACGCGCTCGGCGGGCACCGGGAGTTCGCCGGCAGCCTCGGCACCCAGGTAGTGAAGATTTTCGACCAGGCCGCGGCTCGCACCGGCTTGCGCGCACACGAGGCGGCGGCGGCTGGATTCGACCCCGTTACCATCGGATCCCAAGCCGACGACCACAAGGCCTATTACCCCGGCAGCCACCGCATCGCCATGCGGTTCACGGGCGACCGGGCCACTGGGAGGCTGCTGGGCGTGCAGCTCTTCGGCCACCGCCACGCCGAGATCGCCAAGCGCATCGACATCGCCGCGACTGCGATCTTCCACGACATGGCCGTCGACGCCATCGCCGATCTCGACCTGTCCTACACCCCGCCACTCGGCAGCCCCTGGGACGCCGTCCAGATCGGCGCCCAGGCCTGGACCCGGCACGCCAGCCAAGACTATGGCTGATAAGGCGGAGCCTCGCCCCAGCCCCAACGAGGGACTGGTGCCTGCTGCGCGACTTCTGCGCCTGCTTGCGAGTTGTGCATTGCCAGTCGGGTACCCCACTCGAGGTAGCCGATGAGTGCTGCACGGAATTCGGGGTCGGCGGGCATGTCAGCGTCGTCGGCCGCCAGGCTCATCAGTGAAGCGAATCGGAAGCGCTGCTCGGCGGTGATGTTCAGGTCTCGGTGGTGGGCCAGCATGGCCGGGTAACCGCCTAGCCGTTCGGTGTAGGCGGCTGGGCCGCCGAGGACTTCGCACCACCACGTGGCGACGTGCTCCCGGTGCTGTTCGCGGACCCCGCCCGGGAAGAACGGGCTCAGCAGCTCGTCGCGCTCCACGCGGTCGTAAAAACAATTGATCATCCTTGCGATCGGCGCGCGGCCTCCGGCCCACTCGTACAGTGTCGGCGTCTCACTCACAGTTAACGGTAACTCTGTAATCACCATGCCTGCCGGCCGGGCTCCAAGGGCACTGCTAGCCCGGGGCTGGTCGGACATTGCTCGTGGCTCAGCCCGAGCGTGAGAGTTTGGCGAGCTGCTCGTTCAGGGATCGGCGTTCGGCGTCGGTCTGGGCGAGTTCGAGTGCGCGCAGGTACGCGTAGCGCGCCTCGTCGTCTCGCCCGGCGCGGCGCAGGAGGTCGGCGCGGGCTGAGTGAAAGTAGCGGTAGTGGTCGAGGTCGAGGCCGTCGAGTATCGCCAGGCCGGCTTCCGGCCCGTCGAGTTCGGCGACGGCGATGGCCCGGTTGAGTTCGACGACGGGCGAACCGGTCTGGATGGAGAGGGTGTTGTAGAGCGTGGCGATCTGTCGCCAGTCGCGTGGCTGCTGCAGGTGCAGATCAGCGATGGCGGCCTGCACGGCGTAGGGGCCGGTCTCGCCGCGCGTGATCGCCTGCTGGAGCAGCTCGCGGCCTTTGCTGATCTGCTGGTCGTCCCACAGCGCGCGGTCCTGGTCGTCCAGCAGGACGATGTCACCTGCGCGGATCCGGGCGTCTCGCCGGGCGTCGTGGAGCAGCATGAGGGCGAGGAGTGCGAGGACTTCGCCCTTGTCCGGCATGAGTTCGGCTAGGGCGCGGCCGAGCTGGATCGCTTTGGCGGCGAGGTCGACGCGGCCGCTTCCCCAGCCGTGGTTGAACACGAGGTAGACCACCGCCAGGACCGCCGCCAGCCGGTCCGGGAGCTGGTGGTCGGGTGGTACCGCGAACGGGATCCGTGCATCGCGGATCTTGTGCTTCGCCCGTGTGAGCCGTTTGCTCATTGTCTCGCTCGGAACGAGGAACGCGAGCGCGATCTCCTCGGTCGACAGGCCGCCGAGGGCACGGAGGGTCAGCGCCACCTGCGCCTCAACAGCGAGCGCGGGGTGGCAGCAGGTGAAAATCAGTTCAAGCCGCTCGTCCGGAAAGGTGGCTGACTCGTGCACGGTTGCCTCCGACTCCACGGTGACTTCGCGCGCGAGCAGCTTCGTCTTCTCGCCTAGTACGCGTTGCCGACGAATGTGGTCGATCGCCCGGTTCCGTGCGGTCAATATCAGCCAGCCGACGGGATTGTCGGGGTCCCCGTCGCGTGGCCAGCGCTCGGCCGCGATCGCGAACGCCTCTTGAGCGGCATCCTCGGCAAGTTCGATGTCTCCGAGGATCCCGACGAGGGTGGCGAGCACCCGGGCCCAGTGCTCGCGGAAGACCCGGTCAAGCGCCATGGAACGTCGCTTCGAGGATGGGCCGCACCTCGATCGCGCCGCTGGTCCGGGTGTCCTGCAGTTCCTGCGCGATGGCGAGCGCAGCGTCGAGGTTGTCGGCCTCCACCACAATGACGCCGGCGAGGAATTCCTTGGTCTCGATGAACGGCCCGTCGGTGAGCAGCGTCCGCCCTTCGCCGTTTCGCACGGTCGTGGCCGACCCGTCCGCGTGCAGCCGAGCCCAGCCGGTCACATAGGACCTGGCGAGTACGTCGGCCATCGCGCCCTCCACCGGCCCGGCCTGGGTCCGCTGGCTCCCGTAGGCAAGCAATGCGTACTGCATAACCCCTCCAGTCACTGATGGATCCCGGCTCGAGTCTCTGACGAACGGTATCGGCCCCGACGGACAACTCCGGCCGAACAAATCTTCGGCGGAAGAAAGCCTGTCCACGGCTGTCCGCGCCAGGCAGGTCTGTTCGTTACTACGCCAGATCCGCCGCAGTGGCGGCCACCTGCTGGAGGACCGACGCCGGTTCTCGAAAGGAAGATCGACATGGCGAAGTTCATCTACCTCTACCGCGGCCCGGCCACTCCCACGTCCGACGTCACGCCGGAGCAGGGCGCCGAGAGGATGGCCGCGTTTGGCGCCTGGATGGCGAACGTCGGCGCGGCACTCGTCGACGTCGGCAGCCCGTTCGGAACGAGCGCGTCCGTTCGCGATGACGGCACTGAAGGAGCCGCTGGCGACCTGATTGGCTACACAATCGTCGAGGCGGACGATCTCGCTCGAGCCAAGGCGCTCACCGACGGCCTCCCGTTCCTGTCCAACAGCGACGGGGAGTTCGCTGTGGAGATCTTCGAGCTGCTGCCGATGTAGGCGTTCGTACTGTTCGCTCACTCACGTCACGGTCTTGGTGCTGCGAGCGCCGGTGGCCACGCCAGCCGGCGGTCAGTGCTGCCAGGGGAACGGCGTGAGGTCGGGCTCGACCCATCCGGTTCGCGCCTGGGTGCCGGCCAGTGTGGCGGGCCGGTAGAAGCGAGTGAGCAGGCGCTTGTCGAGCAGTGCCGTGTGGTGGTCGGCGAAGGCTGCGAAGTCGCCGGTGTCGTGCCTCGCTGTGTGATGTCCGACTAGTTCGACCCAGGCCCGGCTGACGGTGGCGTTGTATTTCTGGGGCATCCCCGCGTAGCGAGTGGTGCTTTGGATGCCGGCGCTGACGAGCCCGACGGCAGCGGCGGTGCCGTAGCGCCGCACGGCGAGCCAGGTTAGCTGGATGTGCTGCCGGTGGCCGAAGTGCTCGGCGGTCGCCATCACCTCGGCCATGAGCTCCGCGAAGCCGGCCGGGGCGTGGTGGCGGGAGGCGTGCGTGGCGGGGCCGTGCTCGTTCATGCGCGTTCTGCTTTCGTCAGGGCCTGCAGGACTGTGCGGAAGGCGGCGATTGCCTCGTCCGGCACACCGTCGAGGGCGCGGTGTTCAAGGTTGCTGATGGTGTGCCAGATGGTGGTCGCGGTCAGTCGGCCGGAGGCCGTGAGTTCGACGAGTACGGCGCGCCGGTCTCCGGGGCGGGTGCCGCGAGTGATGTGGCCGCGCCGTTCCAGCCGGTCCAGCACGCTGGTCAGGGTGGTGGGGCGGGTCCCCATAGCCGCGCCGAGTTCGGACACGGTCCGGCCCCGGCCGTCGGCCAGGTTCGCTAGCGCATTGATCTCGGAGGCGGTGAGGTCCAGGTCGGCGAGTTCGGCGGCGAGTTCGTGCAAGGTGGCGTGGGTGGCCCGCTGGAGCGCGAGCAGAGCCGACTGCTCAGATAGCACGGGTTCGGACTTCATGATATCGGATAATACGGATTCGTAGTGCATCACGCAACCAGCGTTCGCGCGCGCGTCAGTCGCGCCCAGGGTTGTCAGCGTTGTCGGGGCTGGCCGCCGTGCATCTGGTGGCCGAGCGCCAGGCGTGCCAGGCGCGGAGCTTCAGCTGAGGTCCGGTTGAAGCGGCCTTAGTCCATAACCTTGCGCCAGAACAGGCTGCACAGTACCGTGCCGGGCTTATCGACGTTGCGGCCCTCTCGGCTGGTGGCAGACCGGGTGCCGACACAGGTTGAGGCGTTGATCAGCTCCCAGCCGCCCTCAGCCTCCCTGTCCATGTGAAGCGCAACGGTGACTCCGTCTAGCTGCATCGGCTCACCAGCTGGGTTGCCAAGCACCTCGCTGTACTTGTATGCGAATTTCGTCATGCGGCTCTCCTTCCGCGCAAATGCGCGCGGCTAACCTGCCTCATCTGACCACTTCAGCCAGTCGGCGCGGGTGGATCGGGCGCCAGCGGTCAGTCGTCGATCGCCTGGTAGGCGGCCGTGAAGAAGTCGAGGAAAACCGGCGACGTAGGCCGCCCGGCTCCGCCTGGTTCATGAGGATTGCCGTCATGTCCTCGGTAGGGTCGTTGTACCAGATGATGCCGTATCCCCCGTTCCATCCGTAGCTTCCGACCGAGGGTCCGAGGTGCGTGCGCCGAGTGCGGACCGACATCCCGAAACCCCAGCCGAAGTGGTCAAAGTAGCCCGGAGTGAACCCGGAGACGGCCTTCTGCGCCGGCGTCAGCTGGTCGCTGGTCATCAGTGTCACCGACGGCCGCGGTAGCACTCGCTTGCCGTCGTACGTACCGTCGGCCAGCAGCGCCGAGGCGAAGGCGAGGTAATCGCTGACGGTGGAGACGAGCCCGCCCCCTCCATCTTCGAACGCTGGCGGCCGGCTCCAGTGCCCGCCCGGGCTGTCTTCGATGGCGATCTCGCCGTGGAACTCTGCGGCCAGGTAGAGGGTCGCCAGCCGGCTGATGCTCTGGCCGGACTGGCAGTTTGGCGTGGCCGAATGGCTATTGACGCGTTGGTTCGGAAAGTATACAAACTAAATGAAAGTTCAAAGGGGGGTCGGGTTAGCGAGGTTCGACGGCGACGGGAGTGGTCAGCATGACCCGTGCACAGTCCGGCGACAGCGAATTACCCCTGCTCAATCGGCAGGACAAGGACATCGCCCGGTTCCGATGCGAACCGCCCACGATGGAGCTGGCCCAAGGCGGCTTAAAACCTTGGGGTGTTAGGCCCCGATAAGCCCCCGGCCGGAACGTACGCCACCCTCGGTGGGCGCCCGCGCCGACTCCTCAGCAGGCCTGCCGCCAAGGAATCCCGACACCCCGTCGGCCAATGTGTCCGTGACGCGTCGCGGAGCCCATACGCAGGAAACACCGACCACCGATTCTCGGGAGACGGAATGAGAGCTCGGTACCGACTCGCGTTCGCCGTAGCCGCCACGGCTACCATCATCTGGCCGCT
>DATHQE010000028.1:0-5557 GCA_035483035.1 Streptosporangiaceae bacterium
TCGAAGGGGCGGCCGGCTGCCTGCGCGGCGGCCCTGGAGACGATCGACAGCACGCCCGCGAGCTGCGCCGGGCCCATCACTGCCGACTTCGCGCTCGGCCAGGCGAACAGGAACCGCGGGTCGTACGCCCGCCCGCACATGCCGTAGTGCCCGGCGCCGTAAGAAGCGCCGAGCAGGATCGAGATGTGCGGCACCGCCGAGTTGGACACCGCGTTGATCATCATCGCGCCGTGCTTGATGATGCCGGCCTGCTCGTACTGACTGCCGACCATGTAGCCGGTCGTGTTGTGCAGGAAGATCAGCGGCGTGTCGACCTGGTTGGCCAGCTGGATGAACTGGGCTGCCTTCTGCGACTCGGCGCTGAACAGCACGCCCTGGGCGTTGGCCAGGATGCCGACCGGGTAGCCATGCACGTCGGCCCAGCCGGTGACCAGGCTGGTGCCATAGGACGGCTTGAACTCGTCGAAATCCGATCCGTCCACGACCCGGGCGATCACCTCGCGCGGGTCGAACGGTATCCGCAGGTCCGGCGGAACGATGCCGATGAGCTGTTCGGCGTCGAACAGCGGCGGCGCCGAGGCTGCAGCCGGGGCCGGGCCCTGCTTGCGCCAGTTAAGCCTGGCGACAATCCGTCGGCCGATGCGGATCGCGTCCTGCTCGTCGGCCGCGAGGTAGTCAGCGAGGCCGGACGTCCGCGCGTGCATGTCAGCGCCGCCGAGCGACTCATCGTCGGACTCCTCCCCCGTCGCCATCTTGACTAGCGGCGGTCCGCCGAGGAACACCTTCGACCGGCCGGAGATCATCACCACGTGGTCGGACATGCCGGGCAGGTAGGCGCCACCCGCGGTGGAGTTACCGAAGACGATCGCGATCGTCGGGATGCCGGCCGCCGACAGCCGGGTGAGGTCGCGGAACGTCCGCCCGCCCGGGATGAAGATCTCCTTCTGCGTGGGCAGGTCGGCACCACCCGACTCCACCAGCGAGATGACCGGCAGCCGGTTCGCCAGCGCGATGTCATGGGCGCGGAACGACTTGCGCACCGTCCACGGGTTGCTCGTGCCGCCGCGCACGGTCGGGTCGCTGGCCGAGATCAGGCACTCGGTGCCCTCGACCACGCCGATCCCGGTGACGACGCTCGCGCCCACGGTGAACTCGGTCCCCCACGCCGCAAGCGGCGACAATTCCAGGAACGGGGTATCGGGGTCTAGCAGCAGCTCGATCCGCTCGCGGACAGTCATCTTGCCCCGGCTGCGGTGTCGCTCGGTGTATTTCTGGCCGCCGCCGGCGATCGCCTTAGCTTGCTCGGCCGCGATTTCGGCGAGCTTGGCCACCATGGCCTCGCGGTTAGCCGCGTACTCGGCGGACTTGTCGTCGACCGCGGACCGCAGCGCGGTCACCGGGCTGCCGCCTGGAGCAGGGATTCGGGCACATCGAGATAGCGGGACCGCAGCCACTCACCGACCGCCTTGGCTTGCGGGTCGAACCGGGCTGCCGCGGCAACGCCCTGGCCGAGCAGGCCCTCGATGACGAAGTTGACGGCGCGCAGGTGCGGCAGCAGGTACCGCGTCACCGGCAGGCCGGCTGCTTCCGGCAGCAGCTCACGGAGCTTCTGCTCCGTCAGCGTCGCCGCGAGCCACCGCCAGGATGCCTCGTCGCGAGCCCAGACCCCGACGTTCGCATCGCCGCCCTTGTCGCCGCTGCGGGCGCCGGCCACCAGGCCGAGCGGCACGCGCCGCACGGGGCCCGCCTGCGTCCAGGGCAGGACCTCGGGCTCCACGGCGGGCGCGAGCGCCAGGATCGCCTCCGGTTCTGGCACCGGCACCGAACGGCCGCCTGGCAGCACGGCGACCTGGTGTACCTCGGCCCGGTCGACGTACCCGGCCGTGAACACCCCGTAGGGCTGCGCATCTCCCGGCGGTGCCGTCAGGTGAAAGCCCGGATAGCTCGCCAGCGCCAGCTCGACCGCCGCGCCGGAGAACGCGCGCCCGATCGCTTTCGGGTCCGCGCCGCGGGCCACGCACCGCAGCGTCGCGCTGGCCTGCTCCTCGGTGCTGGCGTCGGCGTGGTCGGTGCGCGCGAGCTCCCACTGCACGTCGGGCGGCAGTGCGCCAGCCAGCTGTCGCTGGACGAGCGCCGCCTTGGCCTCGATGTCCAGGCCGGTCAGGACGAACTCCACCTGGTTCCGGTACCCGCCGAGACTATTGAGTGAGACCTTCAGCGTGGGCGGCGGCGGTTCCCCGCGGACGCCGGAAATCGCGACCCGGTCCGCTGCGTCCTGGCGAAGCTGAACTGTGTCGAGCCGTAGGGTGGCATCAGGCCCCGCGTACCGCGGCCCGGCGACCTCGTACAGCAGCTGGGCCGTGACAGTGCCGACGGTGACGGCGCCGCCTGTGCCGGGGTGCTTGGTGATCACGCTGGAACCATCCGGGTAGACCTCCGCGATGGGGAAGCCGGGATGACGCAGGTCCGCGATCTCGGTGAAGAAGGAGTAGTTGCCGCCGGTCGCCTGCGCGCCGCACTCGATCACGTGCCCGGCGGCCATAGCCCCGGCGAGGGCATCGAAGTCGTCGAGCGCCCAGCCGAAGCGCGCCGCGGCCGGGCCGACGGCCAGCGAGGCGTCCGTCACACGGCCGGTCACCACCACGTCCGCCCCGGCCCGCACGCACTCGGCGATGCCCCAGCCACCGAGGTAGGCGTTCGCCGCGACCGGCTCGCCGTAACCGAGCTCGGCAGCCCGCGGCAGCAGGTCGTCCCCGGTCACGTAGGCGATCCTCGGCGCCAGGCCGAGCCTGGCCGCCAGATCCTGGACTGCGGCGGCGAGACCGGCCGGGTTAAGGCCGCCGGCGTTGGCGACGATCGTGACGCCTTTGTCGAGCGCGAGACCGAGACAGTCCTCAAGCTGCCGCAGGAACGTACGCGCATAACCGAGGCTCGCGTCTCGCAGCCGATCTCGGCCGAGGATCAGCATGGTCAGCTCGGCCAGGTAGTCGCCGGTCAGGACATCGAGAGCGCCGCCCTCCAGCATCTCTCGCATGGCAGCGAACCGGTCGCCATAGAAGCCCGACGCGTTGCCGATCCGGATCGGCGCTTGGTCAGCCATTCGGCTCCTCGGCACGCGTCGTAGCGACGGCACGGCTTACGGCCTGCGCCGTCTGGCAAACCAAGCATAGTGACTGTTTCTGCTAACGGGCGGGCCGGCGTCAGCTAGCCGGCCCGCCAGCCAGACCGAGCGCGGCGAGGATGAACGCCTGCACTTCCGCCTCGTAGCGCAGGTGACCAAACCGGCCCGAAGGCCCGGTGTGCGCTCCGGCACCGAGCTCGACCCGCAGGAGCACTCGGCTGCCTGCTGTATCTGTCAGCCGCAACCGCGCCACCCACTTCGCCGGCTCGTGAACAAGCACTCGGGGGTCGTGCACTGCGCCGGTCACGAGCAAATCGGGCCGCGCCCCAGCAGGCGGATTGTCGTACGGGGAGTACGACCGAAGGCAGGCGAAATCCTCCGCGTCCCGCGGGTCACCCCACTCGTCCCATTCGTTGATGGTCAGCGGGATCGACGGGTCAAGCATCGTGGTGACGCAATCCACGAACGGGACCTCGGCCACAACGGCCCGCCACCGGCCGGGCGCGCGCGAGTAGACAGCGCCCTGGAGCAGTCCGCCAGCCGACAGTCCGCGCGACGCGATCCGGTGTCCGTCGACCAGTGGCGTCGCGCCGGGAGCGTCGCCCGCCAGCCAGTCCGCCACCTCGATGAAGTCGCTGAATGTCCTCGGCTTGGCTCGCAGCCTGCCCTGTTGCCACCAGTACCGGCCGCGCTCACCGCCGCCCCGGACGTGGGCTACCGCGTAGACGACGCCGCGGTCCAGCAGGGATGGCAGGCCACGGTCAAATTCAGCGTCCAGGCAGGCCTCGTAGGCGCCGTACCCGTAGAGCAGCAACGCCGCTGTTCCGTCCAGCGGAGTATCAACCCGATAGGCGAGGGTAACGGGCACGCTTGCGCCATCCCCTGCTCGCGCGTCGATCCGCTTCGTGCGATACAGGGCCGCGTCGAAGCCCGGTACCTCGGCCCGCTTGACCTCCCGACGGCCGCCCGTCGCCAGGTCCAGCTCGGACCAGCGGGGCGGCTCGATCAGGGACTCCTCCGCGATGATCACCGTGCCGGCGCGGTAGTCAGCTGCGTGGCGCACAGCGATCGCGCCCGCGGCCAGGGCCGGGTGGATCTCGCGTACGTCGCCGCCGCCGCGATCGGTGATCGCCAGCATGGGCGCGCCGTCACGGCGCAGCGTCAGCAGCAAGTGCCCGGCGACCACGTCGCAGCTGACCAGCCGCGTATCGTCTCTCACCGGCGCGACCGCCGGGCAGCTCACCGCCGTCCAGTTCGCCCGGCCGGGCGCTTCGACTGGGGCGCGCATCAGCGTGAACTCGGGAGCTCCATCGTCGGTCACGATCAGCAGGTCGCCACGGCCGCCGGTCGGATCGGCGGCATGGTCGACGCGGTACTCGACGCCCCTGCGACGTGGCTCGACAAGGATCGGCGCCACGAGGGGATCGCTCGCCGGGATGAGGCGCACGTCGGTGGTGTCACGAGATTCCGCGGTGATGATGACCAGTTCGCCGCTGCGTGACGCGGCCAGCGTCAGCGCGAACCGTTCGTCGCCCTCTTCGTAGACGAGCTCATCGCCGGCGACCGGGGTGCCGATGGCATGCCGCCACACCTGGTACGGCCGGTACGCCTCGTCGGGCACCAGGTAAAAGAAGTGCGCGCAGTCGCTGGACCAGGCGCCACCTGGGTACGTGCGCTCGATGACGTCGGGCAGCTCGCGGCCCGTGTCGATCTCGGTGAACCGGAGCTGATAGATCTCCTCGCCCGACGTGTCCACTGACCAGGCGAGCAGGCGGTCGTCCGGACTCGGCTCGGTGACCTGTACGTCGACGTACCCGGTCGCCTGGGCGAGCACGTTCTCGTCGAGCAGGAGCGTCGGCTCAGCCCCGCCCGGGCCGGCCTGGCCAAGCGGCGCGCGCAGCAGCTGGCGATTCTCCGCGCCCGCTGGCGTCCGGTACCAGTACCGGTATCCGCGCAGCATCCAGCTGGCCGAGTCCTCCGTGACCGCCGGCGTCCGCGCGACCGCTTCGCGGAACAGCGCATCGGTCAGCTCGGCTAGCGCGGCCGTCTGCGCGTCGTAGTAGGCGCGTTCGGCGGCCAGGTAAGCGCGGAACGCCGCCGAGTCGTGATCGCGCATCCACGCGTAGTCGTCGACGTCACGCTGCCCGTGCAGGTCGCGGACCGACGGGATGCGCTGCGCTCGCGGAGCCTGCATCGTCACAGCGCCACATCCTTGGACCCGGGCCATCGCCTCTGAATAATTGTTCAAGCTGCGTGATGCTAGCACCGGCCATGATCAGCCAGCCAGCGCTATACCAGGTCCCCGGTGATTCGGCCGGCGGCCACCAGCAGTTCACGCACCCTCGCCGACGGCAGGCCCGGCGACGTGTGCCCGTCTCGCCCGGTGACGGTGGGGGCCATGAGCAGGCTGGTCAGCACCGCTTCCTCGGTGGCCTC
>DATHQE010000029.1:0-10147 GCA_035483035.1 Streptosporangiaceae bacterium
AAGACCGCCGCGTCCGTGGTCGGACACGGCGCGCAAGCGCGCCCGGTACGCGGCCTGCGTCGTCGTGGCGATGAGCTGGGTCTTCCAGCTCCATCGGTACGGATTCCTGTAGATCCGTCACTGGCACCGAATACAGCAACAACTCTCACCAGAAAGGTCAGCCGTGACTGATCAGTTCCAGTCCGAACCGTATCCGTCCACTCCTGGCGGCAACACTATGACGTCCGCGAGCCCCTACGCCAGCTGGATTCAGCGGGTTGGTGCCTACCTGATCGATGTCGCACCGATCATCATCCTTGAAATCATCTTCTCCCGGATCCTCGTCGTTTACGTGCTCGTCCTCATCGCCAGCCTGGGCTGGACGATCTACAACCGCTGGTACCAGGCCGGCACGACCGGCCAGTCGCTGGGCAAGAAGTTGCTCAACCTCCGCCTGGTCAGCGAGGAGACCGGCCAGCCCATCGGCATGCTGATGGCCTTCGTTCGCGACATCTGCCACATCATCGACAGCGTCATCTGCTTCATTGGCTACCTGTTCCCGCTGTGGGATTCCAAGCGGCAGACGATCGCCGACAAGATCGTGAAGACTGTCGTCATCCCGGCCTCCTAAGGCGCTGTGCCACGTTCGGGCCCGCGGCGGGATCGTCGCGGGCCCGACGTCGTGGCATCGGGCATGCTCGACGGCCCGGGCACGGCAGTGCTGGAAGTGGCCTGGTTTGACCTGGTTCGCGCTGCGGTCCGGAAGGTTCGGTAATTCTGCGGAAAGATTCGGCATCGCCGGCTGTGTCGGATCTTTCGGGATCATGAAGGGCCACAGGCTGGTCCAACGCCAGCCGGTGGAATATTGCCGCGACCTAGTTAGTTGTCATAAAGCAACTAACTTACCCGCCCGTCCGAGGGGATACTCATGTCGCGCGCCGTGCTCAGGCCCGGTGGAAACGAGCCCGCTGACCGCTTGCCCACCACCCAGTCGCCGGACGGGCCCGCCGCCCGGCTGGCCAGCGGTGTCCACTACAAGTGGATAGCGCTGTCCAATACGACCCTCGGCGTGCTCATGGCGACGATCAACGCGTCCATCATGCTGATCGCGCTGCCCGACATCTTCCGCGGCATCGGCGTCAATCCGCTGCAGCCAGGCAACACGAGCCTGCTGCTCTGGCTGATCATGGGCTATCTCGTGGTCACCGCGGTGCTGGTGGTGAGCTTCGGGCGCCTCGGGGACATGTTCGGCCGGGTGAAGATGTTCAACCTCGGGTTCGCGCTGTTCGCCCTGTTCTCCATCTTGCTGTCGGTGACCTGGCTGCACGGCATCGCCGCGGCCTGGTGGCTGATCGCCATGCGGATCTTCCAGGGTGTTGGCGGCGCGATGCTCCTGGCGAACTCCAGCGCGATCCTCACCGATGCCTTCCCGCCCAACGAGCGCGGTATGGCGCTCGGACTCAATCAGGTGGCGGCCATCGCCGGCTCGTTCATTGGCCTGGTGCTCGGCGGCTTGCTCGGCCCGATCGGGTGGCGGTACGTGTTCCTCGTGTCGGTCCCGTTCGGCGTGCTCGGCGCGGTCTGGTCCTACCTCAAGCTGCAGGAGCGCGGCATCCGCCGTCCGGCACGGCTGGACTGGGCTGGCAACGTCACGTTCGGCGCGGGCCTCATCGCCGTGCTCGTGGGCATCACCTACGGCATTCAGCCCTATGGCGGGCACACGATGGGCTGGACGAGTCCGCTCGTGCTGAGCCTTATTGGCGCTGGCCTGGTCGTCCTGGCTGTCTTCTGCCGGATCGAGTCGCGCGTCGGCGAGCCGATGTTCGACCTTGGGCTGTTCAGGATCCGCCCGTTCACTGCGGGCAACGTGGCTAGCCTGCTGTCCGGCCTGGGCCGCGGCGGGCTGATGTTCACGCTGATCATCTGGCTGCAGGGCATCTACTTGCCCATCCACGGATACGGCTTCAGCCAGACCCCGCTGTGGGCCGGCATCGCGATGCTCCCGTTGACGATCGGCTTCCTGATCGCCGGGCCGGTATCGGGCTGGCTGTCTGACCGATTCGGCGCACGGCCGTTCGCGACCGGCGGCATGGTCCTCGCGGCGGCGTCCTTCGGGCTGCTCGAGCTGCTGCCGATCAACTTCGCGTACTGGGAGTTCGCGGCGATCCTGCTGCTCAACGGGATCGGCATGGGCTTGTTCGCCGCACCGAACCGGGCCGGCATCATGAACAGCCTGCCGCCCGAGCGGCGCGGCGTCGGCGCTGGCATGAGCGCGACCTTCCAGAATTCGGCCACGGTGCTGTCCATTGGTGTCTTCTTCACGCTGATCATCCTCGGACTGGCGTCGTCGCTGCCGACTGCGCTCGACCACGGCCTGATCGCCCAAGGGCTGCCGCACGCCGACGCTGCGCGCATCGCTGCGCTGCCGCCGGTATCGATCATGTTCGCCGCACTGCTCGGCTTTAACCCCGTGCAGACCTTGCTCGGCCACGCCATCAGCAAGCTGCCCGCCGGCCACGCCGCCTTCCTCACCGGCCACACGTTCTTCCCGTCGCTGATCTCCGCGCCGTTCCAGCACGGGCTGGCCATTGCGTTCGACTTCGCGATCGCGTGCTGTCTCGTCGCGTCCGTAGCCTCGCTCATGCGCGGCAAGAAGTATGTGCACGAGCTAGAGACGACGCCGGTGCGGCCCGGCCAGGCTGCCTCGATCTCCGGCTGAGGTACGCGACACCGGGACTACAGCGTCAGGCCGGGCCGGACGGCGCCGGCCAGTTACGGCTGCTGCCCGCCACTGGTCAGCGGCAGTCGCGGGTCGGTCGGCTGACCCGGCCACGTGTCGCGGATCCAGGAGTGCGCCGGGTCGTCGCAGATCAGCCAGGCCCGTTCGGCGCCCGGGCCTGCCATCACGTTCAGGTAATACATGTCGTAACCCGGAACCGCCATGGATGGCCCGTGCCAGCCATACGGCACGAGCACTACGTCGCCGGACCGGACCTCGGCCAGCAGGTCCGCTGGGCGGTCGTCACTGCTGTAGACCCGGTGGTAGCCCAGGCCGGGCCCGGCTGGACCCGCGCCGATCTCGAAGTAGTAGATCTCCTCCAGCACGCACTCCCCCGGCCGCTTGGTGTCGTGCTTATGGGGCGGGTAAGACGACCAGTTCCCAGCAGGAGTCAGCACCTCGCAGGCGATGAGCCTGTCGGTCTCGAACGCCGCCGGCGTACAGAAGTTGTTGACTTGCCGCGAGCATGCGCCACTGCCGCGCAGCTCTACTGGCACCTGGCTGGCCGGCCCATAGCGGGCGGGCAGGCGCCGCCGCGCGGCCGCGGCCGGCAACGCGAACCTGCCGCCGCGGTCGGAGCTGACTGTGGCGCTCGCATCCTTAGGCAGGTAGGCAAAGTCGGTGATGGCGCTGAACACGCTGTCGCGGCCCGACAGCTGGAACCCCTGGTCATCGCATTCCACCAGGCAAGACCCCGCAAGAGGCAGGACCAGCATCTCCTCCTCGCCGGTCGCGACGTCGGCCGACTGGCCCGCGTGCAGCTCCAGCACGCGCAGTGCGGAGTACGACCAGCCGGCTTCCTGCGCCGTCAGCACGAGCGAATACGGGTCATCCGCGAGCGTGCCCGCCTGCCGGTAGAGCGGCATATCCACCGTGCCTCCTCGTTCATTGCTTGTGCTGACGCTAGGGGAAACGGGACGTTCGAACCTCAGCGGGGCGCCTAGCCAGGTTGCTCGGGCGGCCCGAGGTGAATCGACTCCCACCACTGGTGCCCGTCGAGCGTGCCACTGGCGATCTCCGCGGCCAGCTTGCGGACGTAGTCGAGCTCGGCCTCCCGCAGGACCGTACGGAACTCTTCCTCCACCCAGGCGAGGCGTGGCACCTGCTGCTTCTCGGCCAGCTCACGCGACGCGCGCGCCTGGACGATCTCGCGCTCAAGGTGCGCGGCACGTTCGCGCAGCAGACGGGCCACGTCGTCTGGCGGCAGCGTGGGCAGGAAGGAGAGCGCGGCCTCGAAGCTGGTGTAGTCCTTGACCGGCGTGGATAGCAACTCGGTCAGCCAGTCATGCAGCTCGACCCGGCCCGACTCGGTGAGGCTATATACCGTGCGCTCGGGGAGGTGGCCGCTCCGCTGTGTGCCCATCGGGGCGATCAGCTTGCGCTTCTCCAGGGACGCGACGACGGCGTACAGCGAGCCGTAGTTGAGCCGCACGCTTTCATGCTTTTGCCGCTGACGCAGCGTAGCGGCTGCTTCGTAGGGGTGCATTGGCCGCTCGGCCAGGCAGACAAGCACGGCGAGGGCCAGGGGGTTCCTTCGGTGTCCGGCTGGCATACGTGTTAGTGTACTCTAGTTAGAGTATCCTGCCTGGGAGCCTACCCTGGGAGTTGACATGGACGCGGGTGACGTTCTGGGTCTGGTGAGCCTGCTAGGAGCTGGCCTCCTGGCTGGCGAGGAGATCACCATCCGGTACGGCGTGCGAGCACCGCTGGCCAGGCTCGACGATCAGACACACATCCGGGTGCGCCAAGCACTTATCCGCAGGCTGCGCGTCCTGGTGCCGGCTGTTTACCTGGCGACGATCGTTTCGGCTGCCACCACCGCCATCGTCGACGGCACGAGCGGTGGTCTGGCGCTGCGCAGCGCGGCACTGGTCGCTCTCGTCGCCTGGATCGCGGTCACGGTCGGCGGTACCGTCCCGATCAACTCGGCGGCCCTGGACTGGGAGCCGAGCGCGCCGCCGGGCGACTGGCGAGTGCGAGTCGACCAGTGGGAGCGCCTGAACTCCGTCCGAGCCTGGCTAGCCGTCGCGGCATTCGCGCTGTTGCTCGTCGCTACCGCCCTTCATGTGGCGAACGGCGCCGCTCGCTAGGCGCCTATCCACACGCTCTTGATATTGCAGAACTCCCGGATGCCTTGCCTGGATAGCTCCCGCCCGATCCCGGACTGCTTGACGCCGCCGAAGGGCAGCTGCGGATACGACGTCACGTTCCCGTTGATGAAGACCATGCCAGCGGCGAGGTCCCGGATGAGCAGGCGCCGCTCCCCCTCGTCGTTAGTCCAGACGTTCGCGCCAAGCCCGAACTCGGTGGCGTTGGCCAGGTCGATCGCCTCGTCGATGTCGGCCACCCGGAAGAGGCTGGCGACCGGCCCGAAGACTTCCTCGCCGAACGCACGCATCTCGGGCGTGACGCCGGCCAGCACGGTCGGCGGATAGTAGGAGCCAGGCCGATCGGGCGCGGCACCACCGCACAGCACCCGTGCTCCCTTGGCGGCGGCGTCGGCAACCACCGACTCGACGTCGTTGCGCTGCTCCTCGGAGGCCAGGGGCCCCACCTCGGTGTCGGCGCGCATCGGGTCACCAACCACCTTGGCCGACATCTCCTTCACGAACAGCTGCTCGAACTCGTCGTAGCTGGCGTCGTGGACGATGAAGCGCTTGGCGGCAATGCAGGACTGGCCGTTGTTGATGCACCGCGCGAACGCCGCTACCCGGGCTGCCTGGCTCAGATCGGCCGAGGGCATGACGATGAACGGGTCGCTGCCGCCCAGCTCGAGTACGACCTTCTTAATCTCTGCGCCGGCGACGGCCGCCACCGACTGCCCGGCGGGTCCTGACCCGGTCAGCGTGGCGGCGACGACCCGCTCGTCGCGCAGGATCGGCTCGACCCTGGCCGAGCCGACAAGCAGCGTCTGGAAGGTTCCGTCCGGGAATCCTGCCCTGGCGAACAGGTCCTCCAGGAACAGGGCGGTCTGCGGCACGTTCGACGCGTGCTTGAGCAGCCCGCAGTTGCCCGCCATCAGGCCGGGCGCAGCGAACCGCATGACCTGCCAGAGCGGGAAGTTCCATGGCATGATCGCCAGGACCGGCCCAAGCGGCTGGCAGGCCGCGTAGGCCTGGCCGGCCCCGACAGCAGCAGCGTCGGCGAGCTCGTCGGCCAGGAACTCGGCGGCATGCTGGGCGAAGTAGCGGCACGCGCCAGCGCACTTCGCGACCTCTTGCCGCGCGGACGTCAGCGTCTTGCCCATCTCGGTCGTCATCATCGCCGCGATCTGGTCCTGCTCGGAGTCCAGGATGCCAGCCGCCGCGCGCATCCACTGGGCCCGCTCGTCGAAGCTTGTCAGCCGGTAGCTGGCGTGCGCGCTAGCGGCCGCGGTCAGGCGCCGGTCGACATCTGCCTCGCTCATTTCGTCGAAAGTCCGTACGGTCTCGCCCGTCGCCGGGTTCACGGTCGCGATCGCCACAATGTCCTCCTCTGCCAGCCGGCTCCATCGCCGCCGGGCCTATCAGGCCCTTGCCCCGACCGCGAGCGCCCACACGGGCCCATATGCACGACGTGCTCGCGTGCCTGCGTACCAGCTGAAGAGCGGGAACGGGGCAGCGGCGGGCGTTCCCGTCATCTTTGGCCGCAGCACGTTCGGCGGGTACTGTCCTGGCCTAGCATGTGGTGATTTGACGGAAAGGTTTCCGCAGATGCCTCGCAATCCCTGGTCGGCGCGCGGGCTCCCGCTGGTGCGCCAGTCCGCGGACGGCGCCCGGGCCGGGGAGTCGTCGGCGCGGCCGGCCGACGCCGCTGCCGGCCTGCCAGCGCTGGTGCGCGAGTGCCTGCTGCGGTCGCCGCAACCGGACACGTTGCACGTGGCGCGGGCCGGCGCGCGTGCGGGCAGGCAACTGCAGCGGGCGAGGACCACCCATCGCCTCGAGCCATGGGAGGAGCTCATCGCGGTCTGGCAGTGGGCGCGGGTCCTCGGCGTGATCGCCGCCGCGCCCAGTAGTCTCATCTTCACAAGTCAGGGCATCCGCATCGCCGAACCGCGGCTGCGCCTGAGTATCAGCTACGACGCGTTCCGCGAGCACACCTTCAGCTACGAATTCACGCCCGGCGGGCGCACCGGCCCTGATGTGTGCGAACTCGTGATCGCCGGTCCGACATCCTGGCGATCGCCGAACGCTGACCAGAGCGCCGAGCTCATCGCAGCCGACCTGACCCGCATCAGGGAACTCACGAGCCTGGCCACGTGAGCGCTGCCGCTCAAGTGCTCGCCTTGCTGGGTGTCGGCGTGCTCGCGGGCATCGTCAGCACCGTCGCCAGCCTCGCCTCTGTCGTGTCCTACCCGGCGCTACTGGCGCTAGGCCTGCCGCCGGTCAGCGCGAACGTGACCAACACCGTGGCGCTGATGTTCACCGCAGTCGGTGCCGCCGCCGGTTCACGCCCGGAGCTGGCTGGCCAGGGCCGCCGGGTCCGCAGCCTCGGCCTGCTGACTGCAGCGGGCGGCGGGGCCGGGGCCGCCCTGCTGCTGCTGACCCCGGCTCGAGGTTTCGAGTACGCCGCACCGGTCCTGATCGCCGTCGGATCACTGGCAATCCTCCGCCGTCCGATCGCGCTGGAGCCGGACGCCGCTAACGCGAGCGGGGCCAGCGCGGATGGGGGCTGGCTCTCGCGTGCTGGGGTCTTCGCCGTCGCGGTCTATATCGGCTACTTTGGGGCCGCTGGCGGCATCTTGATGCTCGCCCTGCTGACCCGTATCTTCGCGCAGTCCCTGGCGAGGACCAATGCCCTGAAAAACGTGATCTCGGGCCTGGCTAACGCGGTCGCCGGGATCGGGTTCGCGATCTTCGGCCCGGTGCGGTGGACTGCGGCGCTACCGCTGGCGGCCGGCTTCCTCATCGGCGGCTGGATCGGCCCGGCACTAGTCCGCCGGTTGCCTGCTCAAGGGCTGCGCGTCTTCGTCGGCATCTGCGGTCTCGCGGTCGCCATCCGCCTCGGGTTCGGCACCTACGGCTGATCAGCTAGCGGCGGTCAGCTAGCGTCGCCTGCTGAGCTGCCAGCGGACGGCGGCGATGCCAGCTGCCAGCGCGGTGGCGACCGCCATCGCGAGGAATCCGCTCGCGATCCACCTGGCGGCGTTCACGGTCAGCTCGGTGCTGGATGTGTCGGCGGCCCGGTCGTGGATGACGCCGGCGATGACCGCGCCTGCCAGGTACGCGAGCGCCGGCGCCGGAACGATCCAGTACACGCCGCGCGCCCGGACGGCCAGGCAGGCGGCGATTGTCCCGATCACTACCAGCAGACCCAGGACGAATCCGGGGTCCCTGCCGGTCAGCACTGTCACCAGCGTGCCGACTACGGCCGAAGCGGCGACGAGCACGACGCCGCGCACAGGCGGCAGCGCCCCCCAGCGCGGTGATGAACGTCCCGGCGCCGGCCGGCGTCCCGGCGGCTCCCGGCGGGCCGCGTCAGCGTGGTCCGGCCGCCCTGGCCCAGTGCCAGGCACTGCACGGAGCGGCTGGCGTGTGCCCGTCTCATGTGGCTGTGGCTCACTCATGTGATCCCTGTTGGTAGCCGGGCCGGCCAGTTCTCCGTGGGTAGTCTAACCGGTGACCATGAAGGGGCCCGGCGCGGACGGGAGGGGCATGGCTGGCGCGAGCAAGGCCCGGCGCAGCCCGGCGTTGTCGCTCTTGTACGCCCTGAGCTGCGTCGCAGCCGCTGTGGTCTTGGTGATCAGCGGCTTTTCCTACTTTGTCGTGAACGACGTCGCCAGCATCGGTTCCTCACACGCGATCGTCAGCGGCCCCTCAATAGGCCCGCAGAACATCCTCCTCATGGGCCTGGAGAGCCGCCGTGACTGGGCCGGCAACATCCTGCCGAACAACATCCTGCAGGCGCTGCACGCCGGCAATGCCCAGGCCGTCGCGAACGGCGCGGGCGGCAACGACACCAACACGCTGATCCTGATCCATATCTTCGCCGGCGGGAAGAAGGCAGTCGGCTTCTCTATCCCGCGTGATGACTGGGTGAATTTTGCGGGCACTCTCGGCCCGCAGCAGGTTGGCAAGATCGACCAGGCCTACGGCGTGAGCCTCTACTACGAGCAGCAGAAGCTCAAGGGCCAGGATCCGGGCATGAGCCAGGCTCAGCTTGCTTTCCAGGGCAACGAGGCCGGGCGGGCGGCCGCTGTCGCTACCGTCGAGCAGCTCACCGGCGTGCATATCGATCATTTCGCCGAGGTCAACCTGGACGGGTTTTACGAACTCGCCAGAGTCCTCGGCGGCGTCGAGGTCTGCCTCAACCACGCGACCAGTGACAGCAACTCAGGCGCGAACTTCCGGGCCGGCTACCAGCACCTGGATCCGCGGCAGGCACTGGCGTTCGTGCGCCAACGCGACGGCTTGCCCAACGGCGATCTGGACCGCACCCATCGGCAGCAGGCGTTCCTGGACGCAGTCATGCAGCAGTTGCGCACCGACGGCACCCTCAACGACCTGACGAAGGTGCAGGCCTTGCTCGCGGTCGCGAGGCAGTACCTCATCACCGATGCCGGCTGGAATCTGCTGGACTTTGCGTCCCAGATGCGGACCCTCACCAGCGGCAACCTCGTCTTCCGCACGCTGCCGATCCAGGGTTACGAGACGATCGACGGCCAGGACGCAAACGTGGTTGATCCCGCCGCCATCAAGGCAATCGTGCATGCCACCTTCTACCCCTCGCCGCGTTCGCCAGCTCCTGCGTCCCTGGTGAACCCCAGCGCGAGGCAGACGTCACCGCCGGTCGTGATCCCCAGCACCGGTCCACAAGGTGGACCGGTGGCCGCGAAGAACGGCATTCCCTGCGTGAACTGAGGCGCAGTAACTGAGGCGCAGTACTGCGGGCGAGCTCACATCAGGTTGGGCAGGAGCCGGGCTACCTGGTCGGCCACCGCGAAGCACAGGTAGACGAGGACCGGAAGCGCGACCATCCGGGTCCGCCAGCGACCCCATCGCGGACCTAGCCAGCTCAGCGCCACTGCCGCGAGGACCAGGCCCTCGCCCCAGAGCACCATCGGCAGCCGGGCCGCCGTGTCGACGCCGAGCGGCTGCTCGCCGGGCGGCAGGTCGGCCGCGGAAACTACCATCGCCGAAGCGGGCTTCGGCGCGGACATCAGGTTGGCGTCGACCTCCAGCAAGCCGGCCGGCACGAACGGAATCCCGTTCGCGGTGGCTAGGATCAGCCGCCCGGCTCCAGCTGGCATCGCTGACGGCATCGGGTCGCCCGGCCGGCGCACGTCGAGCACGCGGTAACGTGCCGCACCCTCGCCGGTCGTCACGGTGAAGATTGCTCCCGCGTTGAGCATGGAAATCCTGCTGAACGGCCCGCCGAAGGTGGCCCGCCGGCCCAAGATCACGCTGACTC
>DATHQE010000030.1:0-1593 GCA_035483035.1 Streptosporangiaceae bacterium
TACGGCAGCTATCTGCGGATCCCGCAGCTGCTGGCTCAGCAAGTACCCGAGGTGAGCCCGCCAGCGCACGACGAGCTGCTGTTCATCATCGTCCATCAGACCTATGAGCTGTGGTTTAAACAGCTGCTGCACGAACTGACCGCGGTCCGCGACGCCATGCTGGCCGGCGGTGAAAGCACGGTCAGTGAAAGCACGGTCAGTGAAAGCACGGTCAGTGAAAGCACGGGCGGGTCCGATGCGGCGGGCAGGCAGATCTGGCTTGCCCGGCACCTGCTGCATCGCGTGCACGTGATCGAGCGGCTGCTGGTGAGCCAGATTGACGTCCTGGAGACGATGACGCCGCAGGATTTCCTGGAGTTTCGTGCCGCGCTGGCGCCGGCGAGCGGGTTTCAGTCGGTGCAATTCAGGGAGCTGGAGTTCTTGTCCGGCGCGAAGGACCCGGAGTTCGTCGGCCGGTTCCGGGCTCTGACGCAGGACGAGCACGCCCGGCTGACCGCCCGGCTCGCACAGCCGTCGCTGTGGGATGCCTTCGTCGACGTACTCCGCGACCGGGGCCTGGCGGTCGGTACCGACAAGCAGATCCTCGCGTCACTGGTGAGCGTCGCACGCGACCGGCCGCACTACGACGACCTCTGGCAGCTCGCGGAGGACCTGCTAACTCACGACGAGCTCGCCGGGCTGTGGCGAGCCCGCCACGTGCAGATGGTCGAGCGGCAGATCGGCACCAAATCAGGGACTGGCGGCTCAACCGGTGCGCCTTATCTGCACCGGCGGGTGCCGCTGCGCTATTACCCGTTGCTCTGGGAGCTGCGGGACTCGTTGTGATGGCAGGTCAGGCAGTGGTAGGCGGGTCGGAAGCGGCAGTGTAGCCGCGTCTTAGGGAGTGAAAGACATGTCGGACAGTGCGAGCGTTGCGACGGCCGACGACCAGCACGGCCACAACGAGCGTGCCAGGGACAAGCAAACACTGCTCGCGCAGGCGGCCGTCTGCGCGGGCCCGCTGGTTGGCGTCGGCGACGTGGCTATCTGCCTCAAGGCGTACTACCGGCACGTCGCGCTCGATGACCTGTCGGCGGCCGGTCCTGACCGGCTAGCCGCCGTCACGGCTCGGCATGCGCTGCTGGCCGTGCACCGGCCGCAGGGCCGCGCCCTGGTCGAGGTCCGGCGCGGTGGCGACGCGGTGCTGGACCCGCCCGCCGACGTCATCGACATCGTTACCGATGACATGCCGTTCCTGGTCGACTCGCTCACCATGGAGCTGGCCAAGCACGGGCTCGCTGCCAGGCTCGTCGTGCATCCGCAGCTGCGGGTTCGCCGCGACGTCACCGGGACGCTGCGCGAGATCGCCGGCGCGGCCAGCGCCGGCCAGCTGAAAGATGACGGGGCCAGCCACGACGAGCTGGCTGAGTCGTGGACGCACATCGAGATCCCGCCGCTCGCCGACGGTGAGGCCGAGGAGCTGGCCGCGGACCTGACTCGGGTGCTCGGCGATGTCAGGGTTGCAGTCGAGGATTACGCCAGGATGCGCGCCAGGGCGCTGTCGCTGGCCGACGCGCTGACCGCGGAGAGCTACGGAGAAGCCGGTGGTGGCAG
>DATHQE010000031.1:0-5139 GCA_035483035.1 Streptosporangiaceae bacterium
CGAAGGTGCTGTCTCGAAGCTGGCGCCGGCCGTCGACGGCGTACTCGCGCCGTCACTGACCTGGTAGTAATAGCGCGTGCCGGGATCGAGGTCCCGGAGCTGGACGTGGTAGAAGTACGTCGTCTGGGCGTTGAGCCCGTCGGTGAAGCTCACCGAGGACGCACGCCTATAGTGCTGCGCCACGTCGAGCCTCTGCGGCTCGGGCAGGCTGATGACGCGGCCAGGGTTGGCCGAGGTGATCGGGAATCGCGAGTAGGCCAGCGTCGGCGCCGGCTGCGGCACCGTGCCGGGGGCCATCCACGTCACGGTGACGTCGGTGGCCGGGTCCGCGCCCCACGTCAGCCACAGCTGCTCCGGTGCCGTGGTGGTCGGCAGCGGCAACGTCGTCGTCGGTGGCCCGGACGGCGCTGTCGCGGCGAGCGCCTGCGACCGGCTGAAGGCGCCATCGCCCACGCCTGCGAGACCGGCGGCCGCGCCGACTACGATCACCCCGCTGAGGAAATGGCGGCGGGAGACACCGCCGGCGCCTGAGATACCCGTCCCGTTCATGTCGTCCATATCCGCGACGCTAGGGAACGTAAGTAAACCCACCGTGACCATCGGTGGGCGAGCGTCCCGCGACCCAGGTAATACGTGGGAACGTGGTGCCGCTCGGCCGGCCGCCGCTTCGGCGGGCGGTCGACGCACGCAGAGACCAGCTGGAGGCAGCTCATGAGTGACGCCGCACCCGGCGACGTCGGCGCGCTAGGCGACGTCCGCGTGATCGAGATGGGCCAGCTGCTGGCCGGGCCGTTCTGCGGGCAGCTGCTCGGCGACTTCGGCGCCGAGGTCATCAAGATCGAGCCGCCGGGTTCCGGTGACCCGATGCGCGAGTGGGGCCGGGAGAAGCCGCACGGCCAGTCGCTGTGGTGGCCGATCCTGGCGAGGAACAAGAAGTCGGTGACGATCAACCTCCGGGGCGAGCGCGGCCAGCAGCTTGCCCGCCAGCTCATCGCGACCGCGGACGTCCTGGTGGAGAACTTCCGGCCCGGCACGCTGGAGCGGTGGGGCCTGGCGCCGGAGGAGCTGTGGCGCGACAACCCGGGGCTGATCATCACGAGGGTGACCGGCTACGGCCAGTCCGGGCCGTACGCTGCCCGCGCCGGGTTCGGCTCGATCGGCGAGGCCATGGGCGGCATCCGGTACGTGACCGGAGATCCGGACAAGCCGCCGTCACGTGCTGGGATCTCGCTCGGCGACGAGCTCGCCGGGACCTTCGCCGCGCTCGGCACGCTGGTCGCCCTGCACGCGCGGCAGCGGACCGGGCGGGGGCAGATCGTAGACGCGGCGCTCTACGAGGCGGTGCTCGCGCTGATGGAGTCGCTGCTGCCGGAGTGGGAAGTCGCAGGCTACCAGCGCGAGCGGACCGGGTCCGTGCTGCCCAACGTGGCGCCGAGCAACGTGTATCCGACGGTGGACGGCCCGGTGCTGATCGCCGCGAACCAGGACTCGGTGTTCCGCAGGCTGGCCGCCGTCATGGGCCAGCCGGAGCTCGCTGCGGACGTGCGGTACGCGACGCACGGCGCTCGCGGCGCGAACGCGGACGAGCTTGACCAGCTGATCGCGGCCTGGACGGCGCCGCAGCGGGCGACGACGCTGCTGGATCTCCTGCACGACAGCGGCATCCCGGCCGGGCTCATCTACCGCGCCGCCGACATGCTCACCGATCCGCATTTCGCAGCCAGGAACGCGATCGTCCGGATGCTGCACCCGGAATTCGGCGAGATGCCGATGCAGAACGTCGTCCCGCGGCTGTCAGCCACGCCGGGCGCTGTGCACTCGCTCGGCCCGGAGCTCGGGCAGCACAACGCGGAGATCTACGGCGGGCTGCTGAAACTCACCAGCGAGCAGACGGGCGCGCTCGGCGCGGCGGGCGTGATCTGACCCCGGCTGGCGGCCGGGGTCAGACGCCGCTGAGTTAGCTGGCGCGCTTGTAGGCGCGCACCGCGAGCGGCCCGAAGACCACCAGGATGCCGACCAGCCAGACCAGGCTCTTCCACAGGCTCGCCTCGATCGGGCCTCCGATTGCCAGCGACCTCATGGTGTCGACCACATACGTGACCGGCTGGTTGTTGGCGAATGCCTGGAGCCAGCCGGGCATCGTCGAGATCGGCACGAACGCGGAGCTGAGGAACGTGACAGGGAACAGCCAGATCAGCCCGAACGCCTGCACCGACTCCTCATCGCCGATGGCCAGGCCGGTGAAGGCCGAGATCATGCAGATCGAGACACCGAGGAAGATGCCCAGCGCAACCATGAGGATCGCGGGGATCACGCCGTTCTCGAACCGGAATCCGACCGCGTACCCCACCCCGATGACGATCAGGATGGTCACCGTCATGCGCATCGTGTCGGCGACGAGGCGTCCAGCTAGCACAGCCGAGCGCGCCATCGGCATGGACTTCAGCCGGTCGATGACGCCCTTCTTGAGCTCCTGGGCCAGCGAGATAGCAGTGCCGAACGTCGCGAACGCCGCCGTCTGCGCAATGATCCCCGGCATCAGGAAGTTGACGTAACCGCCCTTGACCGCTACATGGATCGCGCCGCCGAAGACGTAGCGAAACATCAGCACGAAGATGACCGGCTGGATCACGGTGAACACGATGTACGCAGGCACGCGCAACCAGACGAGCAGGTTGCGATAGGTGATGGTGAGCGTGTCGCTCACTGCCCAGCGGCCGCGGACAAGCGGGCTCGGGCTGTCCGGCACCGCGGTAGGAGTGACGACGGTGGCGGTCATGACGCGTCCTTCGAAGTGTGGTTGCCTGCGTGGTCACTGTCTGCCGGGTCGTCGCCTGAACGCTTCCGGCGGCTCCGACCGCGCTTGGCCCGCTGCTCTTCCTCTTCCGCCGCGTGCCCGGTCAGCGCCAAGAACACGTCGTCCAGCGAAGGCCGCCGGAGCGCGAGGCCCTTGGTCTGCACCCCGGCCGCGTCCAGGCTGCGCACCGCGTCGACAAGCGCGTCGGAGCCGCGACCGCCAACGCCGACGCTGACAATCCCGGTTTCTTTGTCCGCGTGCGGCTCGCCCTCGCCGACCCGCGCGATCGCCGCGACCGAATCGCTGATCGCGTTGCGGTCTGGGACGGAGAACTCCAGCACGTCACCGCCCACGCGGCTCTTGAGCTCCTCGGCGGTCCCGGCCGCGATGACAAGGCCGTGGTCGATGACCACGATCTCGTCAGCCAGCTCATCGGCCTCGTCGAGGTACTGGGTGGTCAGCAGGAGTGTCGACCCGCCGGCGACCAGCGACCGGATGATGTCCCACATGCCGAGCCTCGATCGCGGGTCCAGACCGGTGGTCGGCTCGTCCAAGAACAGGACCTTGGGACGTCCGACCAGGCTCGCGGCCAGATCCAGGCGGCGCTGCATGCCGCCCGAGTAGTTCTTGGCGTGACGATCGGCGGCGTCGGCCAGGTCGAACTGCTCGAGGAGATCGACAGCTCGCGCGCGGGCGTCCGGCTTGCTCAGGTGGTACAGCCGCCCGATAATCTCGAGATTCTCCCGACCGGTGAGCTCCTCCTGAATAGCGGCCGACTGCCCGGACAGCCCGATCAATCGGCGGACTGCGGCGGCCTGCCGGACCACATCGCGTCCCTCGACCAGTGCCTTGCCTTTGTCCGGTTGCAGCAAGGTAGTGAGGATGCGCACGGCAGTCGTCTTGCCCGCGCCGTTCGGCCCAAGGACGCCGAGCACCGTCCCGCGCGGCACCACAAGATCGATTCCGCGCAGCGCATGCACGTCCCCGAACGACTTCGTCAGGCCCTCGACGAGGATCGCCGGCCCCGAACTGGTCTGTGACACTCCTGTCCCCCTATCAATGTCCGAGTACCGAACCTATCGGCTGGACCCCAGTACGGGCCAAACGGATATCCGCGGCTGGCCCTCGCGTTCGCGGCGGGCGTAGAGCTAAGCAGCCGTCGCCGGCGGGCTGGCGCGCTTGCCCAGGACCAGCTGACGGCCGCGGTACCCGGCCTGCCAGGGCCAGTTACCACGATCATCGGCATGAACCAGCTGGAGTGCCCGTATGCCCAGGCCGTAGATGTCGACGGCCGTCACGAGACGTGCTGTCGACTCCGACAGCTCCACTATCTCGATGGTCGGCCCGCCGACCAGAGGCACCTGCTGGCCTGGCATGAGCGCAACGCCGGAATGGACGACGTGCGAGGCGACGTCATTCAGCAAATCCTGGGCGCGCCGAACAGGCATCCCGCTCACGACGAGCTCCGGGAGGCCAGCCTCGGTTAACCCGACCGTGTACGCCCACGGCGGATGCGGACCGTCGCGGCTGACGCCTTGCACTGCCCAGCCGTATTGGGCAACGAGGTCAAGCATGTGGTTGAGATACTCGCTACGCGTGGCCCGCGGGTGATCACACATCCAGCACATCGGGTGCCTCCCTCAGCATCGGTGAAATGCGTTAGCAGCACTGTGCCGCGAGGTACCGACAATATGTTCGATCTGATGTGGTGCTCGGAGGAGACCGCTTCGGCGGGTGGATCCACATCCGTAACGCCTGGCCAGTCTGACCGGTCCCATAGGACAGCGGCTCCGCCGCCGCCGGCACGATGTGATCGCCGCGGCAGCCGCCCTCGGCGTCTCCGGGCTGCATGTGTTCGGCAGCGTTGCCCGGGGTGCGGATCATCCGGACAGCGACGTCGATCTGTTCGCGGACATGCCACCTGGTATGAGCCTGTTCGGGCTTGGGCGCCTGCGAGCAGAGCTGGAAGCCATTCTCGGCGTGCGGGTCGACCTCGTTGCATTGCAGGATCTCAAGCCAGACGTCCGCGCGCGCGTCGAACGCGACCTGGTAGCGCTGTGAGCTGCCGGGAACGCCAGCGACTGGCAGGCTTCCCGGCGGGGGAGCGCGAACTTACATGATCCCGAAGACCTTGGCACCTTCTGGCATATCAAGGTCTTCGGGATCATGGCGGAGCTGGTGATCATCAGCCAGCTGGCGCGCTCGCTCTGCTGAGCAGGGCCGGCTCCAGCAAGCGGTCGTAGTCCACATCCCGCGCGACCGGAGGCTTGAGTCGTGGCTGCCTGAGCGCTCCCGTCCGGTAGACGACGACCGCCATGTAAGCCAGGAACGCGAGACCGGCG
>DATHQE010000032.1:0-7051 GCA_035483035.1 Streptosporangiaceae bacterium
GTGGCGTTGGTGTCGCCGTGCACGCCGCCGATGAACGCGGTGATGTCGATGTTGACGATGTCCCCGTCAGCGATCACCGTGTCGTCCGGGATGCCATGGCAGATCACCTCGTTCAGCGAGGTGCAGAGCGACTTCGGGAAGCCGCGGTAGCCGAGCGTGCTCGGATAGGCGCCGTGGTCGAGGATGAACTCGTGGCCGATCCGGTCCAGCTCGTCGGTGGTCACGCCGGGTGCCACGTGCCTGCCGACCTCGGCAAGGGCCTGGGCGGCGATTCGCCCGGCGACCCGCATGCGGTCGATGGTCTCGGCATCCTTGACGTCACTCTCGCCGAGCCGCGGGGCGCGGCGGCCGACGTACTCGGGCCGGGTGATGTGGGCGGGAACGTCGCGTTGCGGCGAAACCCGGCCGGGCTGGAGGGTAGCAGGCATGATCTGGAATTCTAGTGGCTATGGACGACGACAAGAGCTGGTGGTTCTGCCTCAAGCATCACGTCGTGGAGCAGGGAGCCGGCTGCCCGGGGAAGGACCGGCTGGGCCCGTACCCGACGCGTGACGCGGCCGAGCACGCCCTCGAGACGGTGCAGCGGCGCAACGAGGAGTGGGAAGCGCAGGAGAAGTGGCCTGGCGAGACCTAAGCCCGCACCACAACCGTGCCGAACCGGGCCGCTACGAGTGTGCCGCACCCGTCGGGCTGTCGCAGATCTTGTAGGGTAAGGCAAGCGCGACAAGGGGGCGCAGATTGACTGTGGAGAACCCGGGCAGCCATCTGCCGCCTGCGGCTGAGGCCAGGCTGGCCGAGATCCGCGGCAGCGGCACCTGGGGCTCAGCCCTGACGGCGGATGAGTTCACCGCGATCAAAGGCGCTGGCTTCGAGCCTGTGGGCCAGGTCCTCGGCGCCGCCGTGTACAACATTGGCTATACCGGCGGCTACAGCTGCCCTGCCTACGGCGCAGGTTATGGCGTGGGCCGGCTGGGTGGCTACGGTGCCGTGCCGTACAGCACTGTGACGGCGACCTCAGGCAGCGGCTCCCTCGGGTCGTACGCCCCGCTCGTGCGCACCATGTACGAGGCCCGACGGCAGGCCATCGGCAGGATGACAGCCGAATGCCAGGCCCTGGGCGGTCATGGCGTGGTCGGCGTCCGGCTCACGATCGGCAGCTTCCCGGCCGGCGGCCTTGAGTTCAAGGCAATTGGCACGGCGGTGCGCGCGCCAGGCGCCGTCACTCTGCGGGAGCCCTTCACCTCCGACCTAACCGGGCAGGACTTCGCGAAGCTCCTCATGGCCGGGTGGGTGCCTGCCGGACTGGTGCTCGGCATCGCGATCGGGGCCAGGCACGATGACTGGGTCACAGTCACGCAGACCCGGTGGGGATCCGGCAACACCGAGGTGCAGGGCTACACCGACCTGGTCAACGCCACCCGACACGACGCGCGTCACCAGCTGGGCCTAGACGTCGCCCGGCACGGTGCCGACGGCGTGGTGCTCCAGGAGATGCAAGTCAGGGTCGGCGAGCACGAGTGCCCGGTCCAGGAAGGGCGCCGCGACCACGTGCTGGAGGCGACGATCATCGGCACGGCGATCGCGCGCTTCGGGCGGCGGGCGGCACCGCCGCCCCCGCTGGCGATCATGTCACTGGACCCGCAGCGGCGACAGGCCGCGCGCGTCCGGCTGGGGCCCGACAGACCGTAAGACTCAAACCGAGGGAGCACCATGAGCGACCAGCAGGGCACCGATCTTGAGGTGCAGGGAGTACCGCAGGACGCGATGCGCAGGCTGGCTGAGCTGCGGCCCGGACAGCCGGGCTCGATCTTCACCTCTGACCTGTCGGTCAACGAGTTCCTGCTGGTACGAGAGGTAGGCTTCCGGCCGGTCGGCCTGGTGCTCGGCAGCTCGATCTACCACGTCGGGCTCCAGTTCGGCAAGTGGGGCCAGAGCCAGGAACTGGACGTGCTCTCCCAGGCGATGTACCACGCCCGCGAGCTCGCGATGACCCGGATGGAAGCCGAGGCGCAGGCGCTCGGCTCCGACGGCATCGTGGGCGTGCGGCTTGAGGTGGAGATGAAGGAGTTCGGCGCCGACATCGCCGAGTTCATCGCCATCGGCACCGCCGTGGTGGCCGAGCCGGGTGCTGGCGGTGGCGGCGTGACCAACTGGCGCAATAACAAGGGCATGCCGTTCACCTCTGATCTGTCCGGGCAGGATTTCTGGACGCTCATCCGGGCGGGCTACGCGCCGCTCGGCATGGTGATGGGCTCGTGCGTGTATCACATCGCGCATCAGCGGTTCGGCAGCAAGATGGGCAACATCGGCCGCAACGTCGAGCTCGAGCAGTTCACGCAGGCGCTGTACGACGCGCGCGAGCTTGCGATGAGCAGAATGCAGGCCGAGGCTGAGGAGCTCGCCGCCGAGGGCATCGTGGGCGTGCAGCTCCGCCAGCACAGTCATACCTGGGGATCGCACACCACGGAGTTCTTCGCGATCGGCACGGCGGTGCGCCCGCTGCGCGAGGACCACATCATCCAGACGCCGACGATGGTCCTCAGCCTGGACTCCTGACACGGTGTCGACGCAGGGCCCGCCTGGTCGCGATGATCGCGCCGACGGCGTGCCGCCGGCCGCCGCCGCCCGGCTCGACGAGATGCGGCAGACCCGCACGTGGGGCTCAACGCTGGCGGTCGACGAGTTCGCCGCCATCTCCCGCGTGGGCTTCCGGCCGGCGGGCCAGGTACTGGGTGCTGCCGTCTACAACGTCGGCGACGCCGGGGACGAGGAGTGCCCGTACGGGCTGGCTGTCTACCGCGGCGAGGGCACCCCGGCTTACCGTCCGCCCGGCAGCGGGCCCCGGATCACCGCCGGCGCCGTGGCGCCAGTTGGCGCCGCGGCGATCGGCGCGGCCAGGCCGCTGGTCTCCACGCTGTACCGCGCGCGTCGCGCCGCGATCAGCCGGATGACGGCCGAGTGCGCCGCGCTCGGCGGCCTCGGCGTGATCGGCGTGCACCTGACTGTCGGCCCGTTCGGGGACGACGAGGACATCCTGGAATTCCGCGCGATCGGCACCGCGGTGCGGGCGCCAGGGGTGACGAGCCGGGCCCAGCCCTTTGCCTCCGACCTGTCCGGGCAGGATTTCACCAAGCTGGTCGCGCACGGCTGGGTGCCGGTAGGTCTCGCCCTGGGTGTTGCCGTCGGCTACCGGCATGACGACTGGCTGACCCGTGGTCAGACCCGATGGACGGCCGGGAACGTGGAGGTTGACGGTTACTCCTACCTTGTCCGGCAGATGCGCACCGATGCGAGAAACGAGCTCGAGCTCGACCTGGTCCGGATGGGCGCAGAGGGCGTCGTCGTGCGCGAGATGGAGACGCAGATCTCCGAGCGCAGGTGCCCGATCGTGCCATTCGGCAAGGACCACGTGGTCCAGGCCACCATCGTCGGCACCGCGATCGCGCAGTTCGCCGAGATGGCGCCGCCGCCGATCTACGGGATCCGCAAGCTGGATGGACGGCGGCCCGTACCGCCGCCACCGCAGCGGGTTTCCGTCGGACTCGGGGGCGAGGCCGAGACCAGCGACGAATCCGACCCCACGCCGGGCCAGCAGGAGCCAGGGAACGACCAGCCCGACCGCGGCTAGTCGCCCGGTGGTCCGCTCACAGCATCGAGCAAGCGGGCCAGCCTGGACCGTAGCCGGCGGTCGTACGGCCTGGTGGGGGTGGCGGACACAGCGCCGATGGACGAGCTCACCAGATGCTGCGCCGCATCGAACGAGACCGGCGCGGTCGCGGCGCTGACCGGCAGCGACTCGTGCGCCAGCTGATCTAGCTCAGGGTCGTCCTGATCGAGCGCGAACACCGTGGCGCCAGCCCGGCGCACGTCGTGCACGCGCTCGAGCAGCTCGGCCGGAGCGGCCTGCCCGCTGACGACCAGTAGCGTCTCGGCGCGGGTCGCGGCGCGCAGCCGCTCGATGCCCACTGACAGGTGCGCGGGTGCGCCTGGCTCGGGCGCCCAGCGGACCAGGGTCGGCGCGAGCTCGGGTATGCCCGCGTACCTGCTCTCGTCGGCGAGATGAGCGGTCATGTGCCAGGGCTCGTCGTCCGCTGTGCCGACGATGAGCAGGCCATTCGGGGTCTGCGCGCTGCGCCGCAGCGCCCGTGCGAACGCGGACGTGCGCTCCAGCCAGCCGGTTGGCGCCAGCAGCGCGCGCAGCGTGGCGACCTGGTCGGCGTTCATAGTGCTCATGGTGCCGGACTGACGGCTCCGCCGGGAGGCGAACCGGCGGCCCGCAGCGCCGGCGGCGTGCGGATCTGGCAGGATCGTGCGCATGACGGCTGACCCCACTGGCCCCGCGCAGCCGGGCCGGCCTGCAGACCTGTCTAGTCTCGTGATGGGCATCCTCGGCGGAACGGGCGACCAGGGCCGCGGACTCGCGCGCCGGTGGTCCATGGCCGGCCACCGAATCATCATCGGCTCGCGCGACGCGGGCCGGGCCAAGGCGGCAGCAGCCGACCTCGGCGGCGGTCCGTTGCTGGACGGCGGCTTGAACCACGAGGCTGCCGCCGAAGCTGACATCGTGGTCGCAGCGGTTCCCTGGGATGGTCACGCAGACGTTCTCAGCGAGCTTGCCGGCCCGCTCGCAGGCAAGATAGTCATCGACTGCGTCAACCCGCTGGGGTTCGACTCGCGCGGCGCGTACTCGATCGGCGTACCTGAAGGCAGCGCCGCGGAGCAGGCGCAGTCAGTGCTGCCCGGCAGCACTGTCGTGGGCGCGTTCCACCACGTGTCCGCGCAGCTCCTGCTGGATCCCGACGTCGCCAGCATGGACCTGGACGTGCTGGTACTGGGCGACGACCGCGCCGCTACCGATCTGGTCATCGGGCTCGCGGGGGAGATCCCCGGGATGCGCGGCGTGTACGGCGGCAGGCTCCGAAACTGCGGCCAGGTCGAGGCCCTGACGGCGAACCTGGTGTCCATCAACCGCCGTTACAAAGCGCACGCCGGGATCCGCATCACCGACGTCTGATCAGCAGGGCCGGGCGTGCCCGGCGAGGGCGGCAGCCCCGAAAGGCCGGCCCGTGTGTAAGGTCACTGATTGTGATGGACCGAGCACGCATGGGCGATTCCGCGGCCGGCCAGGATCCGCGCAGCTCAGCGGTCAGGTTGCCATCGCGCCGCCCCGGACCGCTGATTGCCGTCCTGCGACGGGCGGCCTTTGCGTCGGCCTTGCTCGTGCTCTCGACCGCGATCGTTTACCTGGGCCGCTACGGCTATAAGGACTTCGCCCGTCCCGGCCAGCCGCTGAACTTCCTCGGCGCCGCCTACTATTCGGCGGTCACGCTGTCGACGACCGGCTACGGCGACATCGTTCCCGTCAGCTCGTCGGCACGGCTGGTCAACACGGTCGTCATTACCCCGATCCGCGTCATCTTCCTGATCGTCTTGATCGGCACCACGCTGGAGGTGCTGGCCGAGCGGACCAGGGCAAGTTTCCGAATCTCGCGATGGAGAGCCAGGATGGCTGGTCATACGGTCGTGGTCGGATACGGCACCAAAGGGCGCAGCGCGCTGCGGACTCTGCGCGAGGCCGGCGTACCGCAGGCGTCGCTCGTAGTCGTGGACCGGATACCGCACGTCGTCGCCGAGAGCAACAGCGCCGGGCTGGCGGGGGTGACCGGCGACGCGACTCGGCGCGCGGTGCTGGCCAGTGCGCAGATCGAGACGGCCGAGCAGCTGGTCATCGCCGTCGACCGGGACGATACCGCCGTGCTGATTGCGCTGACCGCGCGGCAGCTCAGTCCCGGCCTGACGATCATCGCCGCAGTCCGCGAGTCCGAGAACGAGCCGCTGCTGCGCCAGAGCGGGGCCGACCACGTCATCGTGTCCTCGGACGCGGCCGGCCGGCTTCTTGGGCTGGCCACGATCGACCCTGGCGTCGGACAGGTCATGGCGCAGCTGCTCGACCGCGGGCGCGGCCTGGAGCTGACCGAGCGACCCGCTGCGCCAGCCGAGCTTGGCCGCCCGCCTGCGGAAGCGGCCGCCGGCGTGATCGCGCTGCTGCGCTCGGGCCGGGTGCTATCGCTGGACGACCCAGGCAGTAGCGCGCTGGAGCACGGTGACCGGCTGGTCTTGCTCTCCGGGGCGCCGCGGGCGCATCAGCGGTAGGAGTACTCCGGCGTCGGGAAGCTGCCGCCGGTCACCTCGGCGGCGAACGCGCGGGCTGCGTCGCGGAGCACGCCGCCGACGTCGGCGTAACGCTTGACGAACTTGGCCGTGCGCGGCGAGAGCCCGGCCATGTCCTGCCAGACCAGGACCTGAGCATCGCAATGCGGCCCGGCGCCGATGCCGATAGTCGGGATCTCGAGGCTCGCGGTGACGCGCTCGGCTAGCTCAGCCGGCACGCATTCGAGCACAACGGCGAACGCCCCGGCCGACTGGAGCGCCTTGGCGTCGTGCAGTAGCCGCTCGCCGTCCTCACCGCGGCCCTGCACCTTGTACCCGCCGAACGCGTTCACTGACTGCGGGGTGAGGCCCAGGTGAGCCATGACCGGGATCCCGGCGGCCACCAGCTCCTCGACCTGGCGGATGACGCGGTACCCGCCCTCGAGCTTGACGGCCTGCGCGCCGGTCTCCTTCAGGAACCTGATCCCGGTCTCGAGGGCCGCGGCCGGGGATGCCTGGTAGGAGCCAAAGGGCAGGTCGGCGACGATGAGGGCGCGGCTAGTGCCGCGGACCACGGCCGAGGTCAGCGGGATGAGCTCCGACACGGTGACCGGAATAGTGGAATCGTGGCCATAGACGACCATGGCCGCCGAGTCGCCGACCAGCAGGACGGGGATGCCCGCCGTGTCGAATACCGACGCGGTCAGGGCATCGTAGGCCGTGAGCATGGGCCACTTCTCGCCGCGGGCCTTGGCCGCCGCGATGTCCCGGATAGTCAGGCGCCGGGTGGCCTGGCCGCCGTACAGCGGCTCTGGCGTCCCGGCTGAGGTGGCTGTGCTGGCTGTGCCGGCTGGGCTGGCTGGGCTGGCTGGGCTGGCGGGCGCAAGCTGGCGGCCCTGGT
>DATHQE010000033.1:0-17517 GCA_035483035.1 Streptosporangiaceae bacterium
CCGGTGCTGTACTCGTTGCAGAACGTCAGTACCGCCAGGATCGCGACCACGGCCTGGCCGAACTGGACCCCGGTGAGGCTGAGCTTGGTCGTGTCGACCGGGCAGGTCAGGTTCTCCGGGCAGTGGGTGGCACCCACGGCCGCGGTGCTGACCGCGATGGTCAGCGCCGCGACCCCGAGGAGCAGCCAGGCAGGTCCCGAGACCGTGCGCAGCTTGGTCCACTCGGCGTGCAGCGCGTGGCGCAGGCTCGCCCCCCGCGCTGCCGCCGTGGCCATCGTCGCCGCTGGCTGCGTCTGTACGGCGGCGCTCATGCGTCCCTCCGGCGGAGCATTACCAGCGCGAGGGCAAGGGCCGCCGCGGCCCAGAGGCACAGCACGGCAAACCCGGCGTAAGGCGACAGCGGGTAATAGCCCCGCACCGCCGACGTGATAGTGGTGACCTGGGAGTACCGCGGAATGCTCTGCTCGATCGCCAGGCCCGCGGCGGGAGTCAGCCGCAGCAGCCAGTCGCCGATCCCGGCGGGCACGACATTGAGTGCGGTCAGCAAGAACGGCATGACGACAATCAGCACCGCGATCGTGATCGCAGCGGCACTGCGCCGCAGGATGGCGCCCAAAGCGACGGCGAAGACCGCGGCCAGGGCCAGCATCGCGGCCGTGCCGACGATGACCCGCACCTCGGTCAGCAAGGGCGCAGTCAGCAGTACCTGACCTGAACTCTCCTCCTTCGGCACCCCGACGGCGATCGAGACCACCGCGGCCACCAGCCCGGTAACGAAGGCCACCGCGCCGATCACCGCCGCCTTGGCGGCCAGCACTGCGCCGCGGCGCGGCGTCGCCGCAAGCGTGGTACGGATAAGGCCGCGCCGGTACTCGGAGCTGAAGAACATCGCCGCCACCACCACGATCGCGATCAGCCCCAGGAACGCGCCCGTCAGGCTCTGCTCGATCGTCACCGTCGGGAGCCCGCCACCCGGCCCGGGCGTGACCGGCGCGATGTCGCCAGAACCGGTCAACGTGAAGGTGCTGCCGTTCCGGGTGAATGGCGACGAACCCTGGCCACCGCCTGGCCCCGGCCCTCCACCGACCGGACCGCCGCGGCCGACCGTCGTGCCAGTCCAGGTGCCGGGCGCAGTGCCGGTCAGGCTGACGCGATCGAAGACGCCGGTGGCCTGGGCGGGGCCGCTGTTATCGCTGGCGCCGCCGAACGAGTTCTGGGTCACCGTGTAGCCGGGCGAGGTAGCGAACATGCCAACCTGGACGGCCGAGGGCAGCCCGGCCAGGTGGACCGTGCCGACCCGCGTCCAGTGCGTGCCGTTGGCGGAGTCGTAGCCGGTAATCGTGTCGCCGGAGCGAGTCAGCCGCAGCCAGCGCGGGTGCGCCGCCGAGACGGCACCGGGCATCCCTGCGGTATCCCCGGTGAAGTTATATTGCATCCGGACTCCGTGGCCGCCCGTCACCATCATCGCCGCGTAAGCCGAGCCCTGATGAGCGCTCTGCTTGATGATGATTCCCGCCTTGGCCCAGTCCGCCAGGCCAGGCACCGTGCCGCTGCCAACCTGTGCAGGCCCCCCGTTAAGGTCGACGTGGGCGCCCGTGAGCGAAGTGACCTGCGCGGTGAGGGTGCCGTTCCCGGTCAGTGGCTGGCGCGCGAAGGAGAAGCTGTCGCTGACGATCTGGCCGCCCGGCCCGTGCGGGACGTAGGGGAGGCAGGCCTTGCCGGTTTTCAGCGGTCCGCCGTTCATCTGGCAGCCGATGTTCGAGTTCGCGGCCGCAAAAACGCCGAGGAAGATGGTCAGCAGCGCGGCCAGGATCATGCCGATCACCCAGCCGCGCACACTGCGGAACTTGATCCACTCGGCCCGCAGTACGGAGCCGAAACCGCGGCCGCGGGGTCCATCGCCGAAGCCGGCTTCGGGCCTCGGCACAGAGATGGCCTGGCTCGTCATCGCGGCACCTCCTGCACCGCATCGGCGTCGAAGCCCGCCGGGCGGAACTCGACGGCCTGCTTGGTGAGCTCCATATAGGCCTGCTCCAGGGTCGCCCGGTGTGCGGAGACCTCGGAGAACGGCACTGCCAGCGCGCTCAGCAGTGCGACCACCCGCTCGGCTGCGAGACCGGAGATCGTGAGCACATCCTGGCCGCTGGCAATGACGGTGGCCCCTGCGTTCTCCAGCACCGCCTTCGCCTGCGGTCGGGCGGAGGTGCGAAGCGTCACTCTGTCTCCGGACGCGGCCGCCAGCAGGCTTGCCACCGTGGTGTCGGCGATGACCTTCCCGCGGCCCACGACTACCAGGTGGTCCGCCGTGTCCTGAAGCTCGCTCATCAGGTGGCTGGACACCAGCACTGCCCGGCCCTCTGCGGCCAGCGAGCGCAGGAAACCCCGCACCCACACGATGCCCTCGGGATCCATCCCGTTGAATGGCTCGTCCAGCATGATCGCGACCGGGTTTCCCAGCATCGCCGACGCTATGCCGAGCCGTTGCCGCATCCCGAGCGAGTACCCCCCGGCGCGCCGCTTGGCGACGCCCTGCAGGCCCGCCTGTTCGATTACTTCGTCCACCCGCCTGGCCGGCAGGCCCTGCGAGTGGGCCAGCCAGAGCAGGTGGTTGCGGGCCGACCGGCTCGGCTGCAGCGCGCCTGCGTCCAGCAGCGACCCGACCACTCGCATCGGCTGCCGGAGGCTCGCATACGGTGTGCCTCCAATGGTGGCCTTGCCCTCGTCAGGTGCGTCCAGGCTGAGGATTACCCGCATCGTTGTGGACTTGCCGGCCCCGTTCGGGCCGACGAAGCCCGTCACCTGGCCAGGCTGGACGGTAAATGACATGCCGTCCAGCGCTAGAGTCGGCCCGAACCGCTTGCGCAGGCCATTCACTTCAATCGTGGCTTGCATTCCTAGATCCTTCTCGTTGGCTACGGAACTCGCTGTGACCTGAGTTCTACGCGAGCGGCCATAACATGGGCCGCACGAAAGCTGTTATCCCGTTGTTAGGTCCGCCAGGGCATGCTGAAGTGGGTTGGCAGAGCCGAAATCCCTGATCAGGGCACCGCAAACGGGAAGGAGGGGCACATGGCCGCGTCGCACCGCGACCCCGCCGAAGTGCCCCGCAGCACCGTCAGCGCCAGCCATCCGCGCCCGCCATTCCGCTCCCCGCTGCCGAGCTGGGTACGGCTGCCGCGCTGGGTACGGCTGCCGGGCCGCACAGTGCGGACGCGGCTGACCATCCTCTACGGGATCTTGTTCGTGTTCTCCGGCGCGCTGCTATTGACCATCTCCAGCGGTGTCGCAGTCGGCACCTCGTCGTCCCAGGCTGTGCCGGCCGCCATCAACTCCGCCGGCGGGTCCCCACTGGACCAGGCCAACGCGCGCATCCACCAGCTGCAGGCCCAGATCAGTCAGCTCCAGTCCCAGGCGGCCAGCCCGCCGGACCAGAACAAGCTCTCGCATGTGCTGCTGATCTCGTCGCTGATCGCACTGGGGATCATGACGGTGATCTCGGTGGCGCTCGGCTGGCTGGTAGCCGGCCGAGCGCTAAGGCCGGTCCGCCAGATGACGGCGGCGGCCCAGCGGATCTCCGAGGACAGCTTGCACGAGCGGCTTGCGGTGCATGGCCCTGAGGACGAGCTCAAAGAGCTCGGGGACACCATCGACGGCCTGCTGGAGCGGCTAGAGGTTGCTTTCAGCGCCCAGCGCCGTTTCGTCGCCAACGCCTCCCACGAACTGCGGACTCCGCTGACGACCATGCGAGCCTCGCTGGATGTGGCGCTGGCGAAGCCGGATCCTGCCCCTCCTCAGACCGTCGCGCTTGCCGGTCGGCTGCGCGTCGAGCTGGACAAGATCGACATGCTCCTCGAGGCATTCCTGGTGCTCGCCCGTGCTCAGCACCGGGCCCTGCCCGGCCACGCGATCATCCCGCTGGACTACGTCGTCGGCGCCGCGCTCGCCGATCAGGCTGCGGCGATCCGTGCTATGAACCTGACCGTGCAGGAGGCCGGCTCGCTGGGCAGCGCGTGGGTGGCGGGCAGCCAGGCGCTGATCACCAGGATGGTGGAGAACGTCGTCGACAATGCCGTCTGCCACAACACCGAGGGCGGCTGGATCCGGATTGTGTCCCGAACCGCGGCAGGCAGGGCCCGCCTGATCGTCGAGAACGGCGGGCCGCTGCTTGACCAGCAGCAGGTAGCCGGGCTCTGCGAGCCATTCCGCCGGATCGGAGCGGACCGGACCGGCTCGGACAAGGGTTCGGGCCTCGGCCTGTCGATCGTCGCGGCCATCGCCGAAGCCCACGGCGGCACGGTCGACCTGCAGGCGCGGTCCGCGGGCGGCCTGCGCATCACGATCAGCCTGCCCGCGTCCCCTGCGCAGGCCGAGGTCGTCCCATCAGGCGCCCCGGCATGAGAGTGCTGGTGGTCGAGGACTCGCGGTCGCTGGCTGACGTACTCGTAGAGGGCCTGCGCGATCAGGGCATGGCGGTGGACGCGGCACACGACGGCCTCGAAGCCGCCGCGAAGCTCGACCTCAACGCCTATGACGTCGTGGTACTCGATCGTGACCTGCCCGGCATCCACGGCGACTCCCTCTGCCAGATGATCACCGACCACGACCAGCGGGCCATGGTGCTCATGCTGACCGCTTCAGGCGGGCCGGGCGACCGGGTAACCGGGCTTGGCCTCGGCGCCGACGACTATCTAGGCAAGCCGTTCCACTTTCCCGAGCTCGTCCTGCGGATTCGCGCCCTGGCCCGCCGCAAGCCCGCAGCACGAGCCCGGATCCTGCGCGCAGCCGGGATCGAGCTCGACCCGATGCGGCGTACCGTCACACGGGAAGGCCGGCCGGTAGATCTGTCGGTTAAGGAGTTCGGCGTGCTGGAGGCGCTGCTGCTCGCCGCGCCGGCGTACCTGCGCGCCGAGGAGCTGCTTGAGCAGGTCTGGGATGAGCAGGCCGACCCCTTCACCAACACGGTGACCGTCACCATCGGGCGGCTCAGGCGCAAGCTCGGCGATCCGCCTGTCATTGCCACGACCCCTGGCATCGGCTACCGGATCTCTGACTCCCGCTAAGCAGGACTCGAGGTACTGGACCGTGCTGCGCTGATCGCGGCGGCCTGCGAATGCGGGCCCGGCATCCCCACGACCGGCGGGCGGAGTCCTGGGCGAGGATCACCCGGACACCCTTCGCTCCGCCTACAACCTGGCCGCCGAGTTCCGCGGCGTGACAGTGCAGCCAAGTAGAACCGGGCTTAGGTCGGCGACGTTCCCCTCAGGTCTGTTAGTGACCGGAGGATGTCTTCCATCGCGTCGAGGCTGGCGCCCGGCCCGTCGGAGCTAGCCAGTTCGCCCGCATCCGCAGGTCCGGCAGGATAGTGGTCACGGCCAGCCTTATCGCGGAACGCCAGCCGCATCGTCAGCGTCGTCACGCCGTCAGTCTCGTGCAGCTGCCAGGACTCGACCGCCTCTGCATCAGGCCAGCCGCCGAACAGCCACGTCTCCACGGTCCGGGTCGGCGGCGCGACGTCCAGGTAGGTGCCGCGGAACGAGCACACCGTTCCGTCGTCGGTTACGAAGGAGTAGTGGTAGCTTCCCCCGACGCGCAGGTCGATCGAGCACTCGGTCATCGGGTCCGAAGGGTAAGCGCCCCATATGCTCACATGCTCGGGCTTCGTCAGTACCTCGAAGACGAGAGCGATCGGAGCGTCGAAATCTCGTGAGATGAGAACCTCGAGCTCGTTCGGGAACTCGATCCGTGCCGATCCGGGCCGGCTAGGTATCACTGCTGCTCTCCTTGCTGTCGTACCTGTTTGAGGTAGTCGTCCATCCGGTCCGTGCGGCGAAGTGCAGCGGCGCCGCGCTTGATCTAAATATGGCTCAGTTCGGCAACGCGCCCGGCTCGGAAACGCCTGCTGCGACATGTATTGACTATCGGTGCTTGTCGCGGCGCTGCGGTAGTGCGGCTCGCCGTGCTCCACTCTCGCGTAGGACGCAACTCGGCCTGCGCCGCGCGGAACCAGCATCGTGCTGCCCGACGACAGCCGATCATCGGCCGCATGCGGAGCGGTTCGTGCGGATGTACTGTCGCATCCATGATGCAGGGGGCGGAAATCCGGTTCTTGCACTTCGCTGGTCGTCGTGTCGCATACGCAGTGACCGGCGACGGGCCGCCGCTGGTCGCGCCGGCGTGGTGGGTCAGTCACCTGGAACTCGACTGGGCGGATCAGGCCTTTCAGGGGCTGTGGGAGTCGATTGGCGCGGGCTACACCGCGGTGCGCTATGACCGGCTGGGTGTCGGTATGTCTGATCGCGATCTGCGCGACGAGGACCTGACGCTCGATAGCGAGGTTGCGCTGCTGGGTGCTGTCCTCGACGAGCTGGCACTGCAAAAGGTCGTGCTGGTGAGCGGTTCGTCGGGAGGCTGCGCGGCAGTCGCGTTTGCGGCTCGCTTCCCTGAGCGGGTGGATCGTCTGCTGCTTTATGGCGCGTACGCCGACGGCTCCTCGATCGCCTCACCGGAACTGCGCGACGCGATCATCGCAACCGTGCGCTCGCACTGGGGGCTGGGTTCGCGTCTGCTTGCTGACCTGTTCCTCGGCGACGCCGGCAGTGCTGAGCAGGAGCGGCTGGCGCGCTATCAGCGCGCATCGGCGAGCCCGCAGACCGCGGCGGCGTTGCTGGAACTCTTCTACCGCAACGATGTCCGGGCAGAGCTGGCGCTGGTGCGCGCCCCGACTCTGGTCGTGCACCGTCGTGGCGACCGCGCGATCCCTTATCACCTCGGCCGCGAGCTCGCGGCGGGGATCCCCCATGCGACGCTGATCCCGCTCACAGGGACCGCTCATTTCCCGTGGGCCGGAGATACGCAGTCGGTGGCGCGCGCAATGCGCTCGGTGCTGGCACCCGAAGCTCCGGTGCATGGTGCCGGAGAGCCCGCAGCAGTGCTGCTCTCCAGGCGAGAGCGCGAGGTACTGGCGCTGGTGGCGACGGGGCTGAGCGACCCGGAAATTGCCGAGCAGCTGGTCCTGAGCCAGCACACCGTGCACCGCCACGTCGCGAACATCCGCACTAAGCTCGGGCGCGGTTCGCGTACGGCGGCGGTCGCTGAGGCAGCGCGCCTGGGCCTGCTCTGACGCCGATCACCCGAACGGGCCATCCTGGTGAGATGGCCCCGATGAGCGATGCGCCCGAAACCTCGGCGTCCGTACCGTCGCTTGCATGGAAGCCAATGTCACACAAGGCCCGCCACTGGGCGACTCGGCCTGGGCACGCGCTTTCGCGCTCCTGTATGACCCCTTCACCTGGCTGGGCGAGCGCGCCGGACTGCGCGCCCACCGAAAGGCTCTGCTCAGCCGCGCGCGCGGGCGCACGCTTGAGATCGGCAGCGGCACCGGCCTGAACCTGCCGCACTACCCAGACAACCTCGACGATCTGATCCTGGCCGAACCAGACGCGGCAATGCGCTCCCGCCTGGAGAAGAGGCTGAGCCGCAGCGGCCGCGGGACTCGGCTGGTCAACGCGCCGGCGGAACGGCTGCCGTTCCCCGACGGATCGGTCGATACGGTCGTCTCAACGCTCGTGTTGTGCACGGTCGACGCTCCTGACGCTGCCCTGCGGGAAATCGCGCGGGTGCTGCGGCCCGGCGGTCAGCTGCTCTTCCTCGAGCACGTCCGCTCCGAGTCACCGACGCTCGCCCGCTGGCAGGACCGGCTAGCGGGGCCCTGGCGTCGTTTTGCACAAGGCTGCCGCTGCAACCGCGCCACCGCGGAACTGATCGTGGCCTGCGGGCTGGAACTCGAACAGACACGCCAAACGGCGTGGCGCGGAATGCCGCTGATCGTGCGGCCGCTCATCGTCGGCCGGGCGACCGTTCACCGTCGCGGTTGCTGGTCTGAGACGCAGCTCGCCGGCGCCGTGGGCCGCGTGTCACGTTGATCGGACAGGAGGAGACGATGATCGTCAGTACGAGCCTGAGCATCCAGGAATCGCTGTACCCGGAGCTGGCCTGCTTCGGATGCGGCCAAGCCAACCCGCATGGCTTGCACCTCCGCAGCTACCGGGAAGGCGACCTCACTGTGGCCGAGTTCACTCCCCGCCCCGAGCACGACAACGGGCTCGGCATCGTCAACGCCGGCATCATCGCGACCGTCCTCGATTGTCATGGCGCGGCCGCCGTTATGTCGGAGGTCGCCAAACAGGGCTGGAAGACCCCCACGGCCACGCTCGTGCCGTTCGTCACGGCGTCATTCGACGTGAAGTTCCCTCGCCCCACCCCGCTCGGCCGCACTGTGCGGGTCACCGCTTCGCCCGAAAGTATCGACCCATCCCAGATCATTGTCAGATCCGAGATAGCAGTCGATAACAAGGTGAGGGCAATCATGACGGCGACCTGGGCTCGCTTCCGCCCCCGCTGAGCCAACTCTTCGCGGAAAGCCAGATGGCGTGGACGTGATGACACCTGCCACCCGAAGGGAAGCGAAGCGACGCCCGACAGGCAGCGCCCCGCAAACATGCGGTTCCAACGACTGCAAGCCTGACCTGGACTTCTGGCGGTCCCGGCTTCGGGCGCACCAAGGCGTACGAACTCGCTCGCCTCGGTGAGCTCACGTGCCTCTGAATCCCCGTCGGAGACCTCTACCCGGCATTGACCGTACGCGTGCGGCATTCTCACCGTCGTCGTCTGCGTGCCCGGCGGGAGGCGTCGACCATGGACGCGAACTGCAACGGCTCGATGATCGGTCGGCCCCGCCAAGGCGACATGCTCGTGAGGTCCGTGTCAGCAGAGACGATCAGGAACGCGCCTGCCGCCGCGGCCAGATCCAGGATCCGGTTGTCCTCCCAGTCCGCGCAGTCTCCGATTGTGTGCGGCGGGTCGGTGATGCCGCCGCCGGACGCCTCGGCTATCTCGGCCAGCGCCCGCAGGTAGTCATCGACCTCGTCTTCCGGAGTCTTCAGGACCGTGGCGAGGACCCTGCCGGTGTTGGCAAGGATGTGCGGCGACAGCCACAGCGCGAACTCCGCCGCGTCGTTGACGACGCCCAGGCAGTCCGCGCTCGGGTTACCCGACGTCGGCGGCGGCGAAGGCCAGCTCCGGAACGGGGACTCCCCCACGGCGACCGCCAGCACGAGCAGGTTCACATCGAACACGACCGGGACCGCCACCGGGCCGGGTACGCTCACTGCCCCGGCGTCCCGCCCTTGTACGCCCGGCGGATATCCGCCAGCAGCGACTCATAATCCTGCCCAGCCGCCGCCGCCCGCTCCGCGTTACGGGCCTGGAGCTCGCGCAGCCGCTCGGCCCGGGCCAGCGACTCCATCACTGGCAGCGTCGCCCGCAAGTACGCCGAACGGTTCCCGTGCCCGAAATGCTCCACCAGGCGGGCCAACCGCTCCTGGTCCTCATCCGCCACCGCGAACCCAACAGTCGATGTAGACATGCCCATATTGTATCTCGATTGCATCTCCAGATGCAATCCATTGGCAGCTCGCGTGCTATACGGATAATCCTTGTCCTAAGGGTGGTCCTGGTTGATGTCCAGCCACACCGCGACGGCGCGCGGGTTTCGGTAACTCGAAGTACGCACTAACCCGGTGTCCCTGGAGTTGCCCGGTGCCGGATCTGCGGACGGTGAAGACGCCGCCGTGCCGCCGCGGCGAAATGAGGTCGCTGACGGCTGAGGGGTCGATGTAGTGTCGCACGGTGCTTGAGGTAACAGCCTGCGTGGACGAGCCGGACGAGCTGGCCTCGCTCGAGGTCTATAACACTGTGTGGCCGCACGATGCCGTGACGATCGAGGCGGTCCACGCCTACAGAGACAGCGCCCGGGATTACATCGACTACCTCGTCCGCGAGGATGGCGTCATCGTGGGATCCGCAGCCGGGGCTATCTTCGCCTATCGCGCGCGCCGTGTCGTGACGCTCATCACCGTGCTCGCCGGGAAGCGCCGACGCGGCGCTGGCACGGCATTGTATGAGGCCATCTCCAGGTGGGCCAGCGAGCGAGGGGCACGCGAGGTGGAGGTGTCGGTCTCCGGCGACGATCCGGAGAGCCTGTCCTACGCCCGGCGGCGCGGCTTCACCGAGGTACGGCGCCAGGTGGGCCTCGTGCTCAGCCTGGCCGGCGTCTCACCACCGCGGGTCCAGCCGCCGGCCGGGATCGAGATCGTCACCTGGGCGCAACGACCGGAGCTGGCACGCGGGATGTACGAGGTCGACGTCGAAATCCATCCTGACATCCCCGGCTTCGAGGATGTCGCCGTCGAGCCGTTCGAGGACTGGATGGCGCACAATATGCACCGGCCCACCGACTCTCCCGAGGCGACGTTCATCGCGCTCGCCGGCGAGAAGGTCGTCGGCTTTGCGAAACTGTCGCTGACCGCGCCGGCCGCCGCAGGCCACTCCATGACCGCCGTCAGGCGGGCCTGGCGCAGGCGCGGCATCGCGGGTGCCCTGAAGGCGACAGAGATCAACTGGGCGCTCGCCAACGGCTACACCGAACTCCACACCAGCAACGAGGAGCGGAACGCACCGATCAGCCGCCTGAACGCCCGCCTCGGCTACCGACCCGGAATCGGACGGATCCACCTAGTCGGCCCCTCATTCGCGGACTCCCTCGACAAGACCTGACCTCGGCCACGAGCACACTCTGAGGATCTTGCAGGGTGCTGACCTGGGGTTTCGCGGGTCGGGCGTCGAGAAGTGCGCACATGCCTCGGCCGGACCGAACGTTTACAGGTCCGTTCACAAGCACCCATGCAAAAGACCCGGAGCTGATGCTCCGGGCCTTTGACCTGGTAGCGGGGGCAGGATTTGAACCTGCGACCTCTGGGTTATGAGCCCAGCGAGCTACCGAACTGCTCCACCCCGCGTCGCGTCCTTTACTTTATGGGCACTGGCTGCCGCTGGCAAATCAGGTCCCGCTACCAGCGGGAACGGGTTCGGTCATCCAGATCTGATAACGCACTGGCTGAAGCGAGGTCGGAAGCTGGGTGAGGTCGCGCGGGTCCTGCGACGTGGCCAGGTCAAGCACCCGGACGGGTGAGCCGCCAAACGACAGCAGCTGGCGCTCGGACCCGGCGATCAGCAGCGGCTGCCGGCCGGCCGCGGCGATCGCGCCGATCACGCTCTCGACCGCGCTGACTGGCTGGTCGGCCATCCAGGCCACGGGGACACCGCACATTCCCCTGATCACCTGGGAGAATTCCTGGCCGGTCGGGTAGTCGATGATGACGACGGAGACGTTGCGCGGGATCGAAGCGCACAGCTGGCTCACCGCGCCGACCTGGCCTGCGCCGCTGCGTGTCAGCGCCAGCCCGCGCACCACCGGCTTGAGGGCGCCCGTCTTGCTGCTGTGGCTCAGGCCGACGCCGAAGGTCGTCGATACCGTCGGCACGAGCATTGCCGCCGCACAGAACAGCCCGGCGACCGCGGCAGTCACCGGCCGCGCGCCGCGGTCACGCGCACGCCTGCCCAGCCACGCGGCGGCCCACAGCGCGGACAAGATCAGCCCGGGAATAGCGATGACGATCAGTCGCCGGCTGGCCCACGGCTGGTCGGGAACGATGTCAGGCGCCCACAGCGCCGCCACCGATCCCGCGCAGATCATCGCAAGCGGCAGGCCCCAGATCCGCCACACTCCGGTCGGATCCCGCCACGTCAGCAGCGCTCGCAGGCATCTGCGCACCACGACCGCGAGCGCGAAAGCGCCGAGCAGTACCGTCGGCAGGCCGACGTACCAGATGACCCAGTACAGCGTCTGCTCGGCGTAGGTGCGCGTGGGATCGATCTGCAGGCTGTCGAGCTGCTGCAGCGCCTTGATCGCGTGGTACACGCCCGGCCCCGGATGACCGTGCACCTTCTGCACGTACGGCCGGACTACGAACCCGATCAACGCCGCGACCACCAGCAGGGCGCCGGCCTCGGGCAGCCACCGCAGCGGCCACCTCGCCAGGGCGCGCGGCACGGCCCTGCGCACCCAGCCGACGCGCGGCAGCTGGAACGCCACGATCGACGCGGCCGCCAGCACCACTGCCGCCAGGCCGGCCAGGGCGACCGTGTGGCCCACCGTGTCGAGCAGCGGGCGATCTAGCAGGTACAGGCAGAGAATGCCGTAGCAGAGACCAACAACCAAACCGGAGAGGAACGGGGCCGCTTGCGGCCGCCGCCCGGCCAGCAGCACGGCGCTAAACGGGATCACCACCAGCAGGCACACCAGCGCATCGAGGCTGATAACCAGCCCGAAGCTCAGCACCAGTCCGGCGAGGGCGGCCAGCACACGCTGCGGCGTGAGCCACGATGGCCACCGGGGCGGAGCTGCCAGCTGCCACGCGATGGCTAGCCGGGCGCGAGCGGACCGGGTTTCCGGCGCGTCCGCCGTGCGGACGGCTGGCACCGGCCCCGTGCCGCGCAGAGCCAGGGAGTCGGCCATGAGGCAGAGCCCGCCAAAGATCATGATCTGCAGCGCCGTCTCGCTCAGCGATGTCCGGCCCACGTACTGCTGGGGCAGGCTGAGGCCGAGGATGAGGGCGCCGGCTGGCGCCCATTGCGGACCCACCAGGCGGCCGACTAGGCCTGCGAACGTCAGCGTGGCGAGTCCGCCGAGGAGCGGGCCGGTGGCCAGCGCTCCGGTGATCCCGTGCACCCAGAAGCCGCCGGCCAGCAGCAACGGCAGGCCTGGCAGTACCGCCGGGTAGATCGAGGTACCGCGGACTCCGAAACCGGTGCTCGCGAAGTTCAGCCCGGCGTGGAAGGGCCCGAACGCCGACAGCGTCTGCGGGATGGGCAGCGAGCCGTGCTGGGCGATCCAGTAGCCGGTCTGCAGGTATGTGCCCTGATCGCGCAGCACGATGACGGCCTGGGAGCTTTCCGTTAGCTGCCAGCCAGTCAGCCCTGCCACCACCGCGACGGTCGCAAGCAAGCCAAACCACAAGGTCCAGCCGGGTTCCGTGGTACGCCCGGACATGAGCCGCGGCCAGCTTGCGGGCACCACCCGCAGGCCGATGACCATGATGGCAGCAGCCAGTGACACCGAAATCAGGGTCACGGGGATGGGCCGGAAATGCCCGGCCAGCAGCAGCGGAACGCCGGGAATCAGCCACGCCAGCACCAGCACGGCGGGCAGTACCGTGAGCCGGGCGAGTACGGTGCCCGCGATGTCGGCGGACCTGATCTTCGCGGGCTGGTCGCCGGGCACCGATGCCTGCTTGGTCCGGCGCGTGCGCCCGAGTGCGGCAGCCACGCCGGCTCCCCCGGCCGCGGCAGCCCGGCTTAGCGCCCGGCCAGTTGCAGATAGGGTGCTCCACCGGCCGCGGCCGCCGGCGATCCCCTGGCCCCCGGCCTTGACACCGGCCTCGCCAGCAGCCGGCGCTGCCAGCGTCATAGTGCTCGGCTCGGCCGCGGCCCCGTTCCCGTCCGTTATGGCGCCGGAACCACCGCTGACGGAACCGGTCCCGGCTTCAGTCGCATCGCTCCTGCCGCCACGGCCGGCACCTGCGGTGCCGTCCGCGCCGGCGCCGGGCTCAGCGTGGCCGGCCATGTCGGTGCCGATATCGCCGCCGGCCGGTGGGCGCGGGCCCTCCCCCGACGGCGTCGGCTGCTGGCCGGCGCCGGCGGTCCCCTGCGCGTTGTCTGGAGGGAGCACGGCTCAACTGTAGAGGTGCGGCGCCACGAAGGCTGGGACGCTCCGGGCACATCTGCGTCACTGTCCTGCCTCGCTGTGCTGCGTCACCGTGGTGTGTCACTGTCTGCTGTCGCGATGCGGGTAGCGCCTCTGGCTGCCATCCCAGCCCCGCCTGCCGTGCAGGTCAGCCGCCTATGCTGAACGCCAAACCTGAAGGCCAACTGCGGGCTTGCCGTACCTTTGCTTACTAATAGTGATTACTCCTATTAAGGCACGTACGATGGACATGAGCCTGGCGGGCCGGGCCGCCGGCCAGGATGTCGCCATCTGACCCAGGGGAGTTATGCGCCGTCGCCACGACGAATCCGGCGATTCAAGGCCCGAGCAGCGCTCGGCGCAGTCCGGGCCACAGGCAAGAAGCCGCGGCTTGCTGCGCAGTCGCAAGCCGTCGACGCTCATCCTGGGCTCGCTGGCCATATTCCTTGCCGTCGTGCTCGCCGGCGGTTCGCTCGCCGCCTACGCGAAGTACCGGTCCGTCTGGGATGGCATCAGCCGCATCGACGTCTCGGCTGACCTGAATACCAAGCGGCCGCCGGCCGACCCGCACGCGCAGAACATCCTGCTCATCGGCTCCGACACCCGGGTCGGCGTGAACGGGGCTATCGGCGGGACCGGCGGTATCGCGGGCGCGCGCTCGGACACGGTCATGGTGCTGCACGTCGCTCCCGGCGCCCATCAGGTAGCGGTGATCAGCATTCCACGGGACTCGGTCGTCCCGATCCTGAGCTGCGCGCCCGAGGATGGCACCTCCGGGCAGACAGCGGAGCCGTCGTATGACGTGGAGCAGATCAACTCGTCGTTCGCCTACGGCGGGCCGGGCTGTCTGTGGAAGACCATCGAGCAGACCACCGGCATTCACATCAACGACTTCGTCCAGCTCACCTTCAGCGGCTTCGAGCAGGTTATCGACACGCTGCATGGCGTGAACGTCTGCCTGCCTCAGGCCGTCGACGATCCGGTCTCAGGCCTGAACCTGCCCGCCGGGCGGCACCACGTCTACGGCCGCGAGGCGCTCGCCTTCTGGCGCACGCGCGAAGACCTGGGCCTGGGTGATGACCCGCAGCGCATTCAGCGCGACCAGTTCCTGATGGCCTCGCTAGTGCAGGGCATCGAGCGTAGCGGCCTGCTGACCAGCCCGACCACCATGCTGAAGGTCATCGACACGCTGACCTCGCGGCATTACGTGACGACCGACAGCGGACTGTCGGCTACGGCGATGTTGCACCTTGGGGAGAACCTGCGCGGGATCTCGGCCGGCTCGGTGCAGTTCGTCACCGTGCCGTGGACCACCTACACCGGCAACGCCCAGTGGGCCTCGTCGTCGCAGACGCCGGCCACCGGCAACGCGAACTGGGTCCAGTGGGCGCAGCCGCAGGCCAACAACCTATTCACGGCCATCGCGCACGACGACAAGCTGCCTAGCGCTAAGGCGAGTAGCGTCAAGCCCGTCAGCCCGGCGGACGTCAACGTGCGGGTGTTCAACGGGACGAGCTCAGTTGGCCTCGGCTCCTCGACGGCCGCGAGCCTAAGAGCCCGCGGCTTCCACGTCATCGGCCAGGCAAAGGATGCCCAGAACCCGAACTACACGAGCACGGTGATCCAGTACGCGGGCGCTGCGGAACTACCTGCCGCGCAGACGCTGGCGGGCCTGTTCAGCAAGGTCACGCTGGTGCCGGACGCGGCCCTGACGAACGCCACGCTGCATCTGATCGTGGGCTCGACTTTCACCTCGCTCAAGTCCGCCACGCCGAGTTCGGGGATCGGTAATCTCGCCACTACCTATGATGGAATCACCGCGAACGTCAATATCTGCAGCGATAGCGCCGCTTTCAGCGGCTGATCCTTGGCCTGCTGCTCGCACACCGCTGAACCGAATTCTTCGGTTCAGCCGACAGTAAGCCAGCGGTCAATGTCGGTGTCAAATACTCGGCATTGTCCCAGGGTTTATTCAGGATATTTGGAGCCTGCTGGCCGTGGCTGGAGCCACCCGCGCGGCTAGCCCGCCTTACCTGGAGCAGGCTTAACCGGCACCCAGACGATCGTGCGCGGGTGCCCCACGACCTCCTTGCGCCAGCCGTTCAGGCCCTGGGGAGTTCTGGCTAGCAACTCCGGTATCCGCTCGCCCGTCCAGGGCCCCATACAGCCGACGTAGTAGGCAACCGACGGCGACGCAATCACGCATGGAGGCCGGACCCCGGCCTCGCGGAGCTGCTGCGCCTTGGCGACATAAGGTCGGGTCTGAGACTGCTGCAAGGCATCGCGCTGCAGTACGACTCGCTGTGACACGATCCCCGCCAGCAAGAACAGACAGGCGACGACGATCCCGGTGCGATGCCAGCGAGCCTTCGTGACGAGCCACACGAGGCCGTCGGCAGCCAGAATCGACATCAGCGCGAAGGAGGGAGTGAGGTAGCGCGGGGCGCCGAATGGCACCAGGAACGAGTAGAGGGCAATGACCCAGGCCGCCGTTGCCGCAGCGAGCACCGCTGACGCCTTCGCTGACGTCCACCCCGACGTCCGCCAGGCGAGCCAGAGGCCGAGGACACTGACGGCCAGGAAAGCCGCCCACCACACCGACTCACCCGGCGAAGCCCAGCCGCTGCAGCCATGCGGCGGCGTGCAGTACCACGGGCCGTTGAGGACCTTCAGCTGGGTACCCAGGGACAGATACGGCCGGAAGCTGGGTGGCTCCTGCCCGGCCAGGTGGATCCGGCTAGCCAAACCACCGAACCAGAGATAGGCGCCGATGACCCATTCGAGCAGGCCCGCCGCAATGCCGATGCCCATGGCCACCATGACCTTGGGCTTGCGCCAGTCGCGCACGAAGATGACGGCCAGGATCGCCGGGCCCATGATGAAGACGATGTTCTGGGGCCGCATCAAGACGATCACCAGGCTGGCGAGCGCGATCAGCGGCAGGGTGACACGGTCGCGCATCGTGCCATTGACGGCATGCAGGAGCAGCCCCGTCAGCGCCAGCACGCCCAGTGCGCCCCACCAGTCGGGGTAGATCTGAACGCCGCTGTTCTGGCTAATGGCCAGGCTGCCGAAGATGAGCCCGGCCAGACCCAGCACCCAGCCTGGCCGCAGTCCGCGCCAGCAGAGCATGGCAAGGAACAGTCCGATTGCGGAGAGGACTGACATCCACGCCCGGATCGTCGTCAGCGACTCGGTGAGCAGGGTTACCGGAGCAGCCAGCAGGCCCGCTCCCTGCCCGTGTACCGGCGGCAGGCTGACTCCGCTGACGCGAATGCTCGTCCGCGCGATGTACGTAATCTCGTCCGTGCCGAGCGGCATCCGGAGGAGCTGAGGTGTGAGCTCCGCGGCAAGAAACAAGATCGAGACTGCGGCCAGCCAGACGATACTGTCCCGGCGCAGCAGGCCACTGTCAGGCCGACGGCCTGACGGTGCCTCGGGGCCACTGACCTTGAGGTTGTGCACGAACGACTCCCGTTTGAGGGCTACGGCAGCGTTTGGAGCTTAGCCATCGGACGCGCTCCGCCACCGCGCAAGGCAGTTTGGAATCTCAGCAGTCTGGTCAAGTATCTGGCAACGCCCAATCGCCCCAGTTGCTGTTGACCGTACCGTAAGCTGGCCAGTACATTTTCGCGGCTTAGCATGACGAGCGCGCGGGAAATGTTCGTTAAGGCAGGGTGGCGCCCCCAGGCGGGCGCCGGGTAATCGCCCGGCATTGCGCTATCTTGGCCGCGACCCGGTCCGGCCGAGATGTTAAGAAGACCGCCGGCGAGGTCCTGTATCCCAGAGGAGGCAGCGGTGACGAGACTTGCCGCCGAGGTGGTCGAGTCATCGCAGGAGCCGCGCCGCCGCGGGCTCGCCCGGGCCTGGAGCGC
>DATHQE010000034.1:0-8016 GCA_035483035.1 Streptosporangiaceae bacterium
GCGGCCCCGCTGCAAGTGATGATGGGCGACATCATCGCCCGGTTCATCGCGACCAACCAGCCGGTCAAGTTCGCCGCGATGGAATACGTCTCCAAAACCTCGCGCGACGTCCCCGAATGGCTCGGCGGGATCTTCATTAACGGCCACGTCTATTTCGGCACCTCAATCCCGGCGTTCGACTCGATCTTGGTCGGCTTCTCGCCGCACACTCGGGTCATCGGCTGGGACAGCGTGCCACCGGCGCGGCGGCCGCCGCTGGTCACGCTGATCCACCTGAGCTTCGACGTGATGGTGGGCCTCGGCTTCTTCCTGCTGGCGCTGGCGGCCTGGCAGGGCTGGTGGTGGTGGTTCCATCGCCGGCTGCTGGTAACCCCGTGGTTCCTCGTGCCGTCCGCGCTTGGCGGCGTCGCGGCCGTGGGCGCCATGGAGGCGGGGTGGGTCGTCACCGAGGTCGGCCGCCAGCCCTGGATTGTCTATCACGTGCTGCTCGTCAGCAACGCGGTCACGCCGGCCAGCGGCGTCCCCGTGACGCTGGGGGTGATCCTTATCTTGTACGCGATCCTGACAGCGGTCTCGATCGGCGTTCCAATGATCATGTCACGGCGGTGGCGGCAGGAAACGCCCGCCGAAGAGGACGCCGAGCAGGTGCCGTACGGACCCTCGCCCGCCGGGGCCGGGGCATTCCCGGCCGGCCCCCCGGCGGCCATGCCGCGGACGTCAGCTGGCGGGCCGGACGCGCCATGAACCCATCGCCGGATGCCATCGCGGTCGCGGCAATCCTGTTCGTGGTCATCGCCGCGTACGCGCTGTTCGGCGGGGCCGACTTCGGCGGCGGCATCTGGGACCTGCTGGCGGGCAGCGCCCGGCGCGGCGCAGCGCCACGGAGGCTCATCGACGAAGCCATCACCCCCGTCTGGGAAGCCAACCACGTGTGGCTGGTGTTCATCCTGGTGTTGCTGTGGACCGCGTTTCCGCCCGCGTTCGCTGCCATCATGACCGCGCTGTTCGTCCCGCTCAGCCTGTCCCTGCTCGGAATTGTCCTCCGCGGAGCCGGGTTCGCCTTCCGGCACACCGCACAGCGGCTGCGGATGCAGCAGCTCACCGGCGCGATGTTCGCTGCCGCCTCACTGATCACGCCGTTTTTCATGGGAACCGTCGTCGGGGCAGTCGCCACCGGGCAGGTGCCCGTGCACCCCGCCGGCAACGTCCTCGCTGCGTGGACCTCACCCACAGCCATCCTGACCGGTTTCCTGTTCGTCGCCGCTTGCGCCTACGTCAGCGCGGTTTTCCTTGTCCCGGAGGCCCGCCAGCGGGGGCACCAGGAGCTGATGCGCTACTTCTCGCTGCGCGCCACCGCGGCTGGGGTAGTCACCGGTGCGCTCGCCGGCGCCACATTCGCGGAGCTGTCGGTGAGCGCGCCACGCGTCTTCGCCCGCCTGACCGGCATCGCTCTGCCACTGGTGGCGATCTCGATCGCCGCGGGGATAGCCGTGCTTGGCATGCTCTGGCTGCGCTGGTATCACTCGCTGGGCCTGCGAATTACGGCCGCGATCGCCGTGGCGACCGTGGTGTGGGGCTGGGGAATCGCCCAGTACCCGTACCTGTTCCCAACCTCGCTGTCGCTCGAAGCGGGCAGCGCGCCTACCGGGTCCCTGGTGGGCGAGTTCGTCGTAGCAGGCCTCGCGCTCCTGCTCGTCGCGCCTGGCTTCGCATTGCTCTACTACCTGCAGCAGCGGCGCATGCTGACGGCCGGCGACACTGATGCCGACCTGCGGCTGGCCGCCCATCTCGGACAAGTCCTCCCCGGCCAGCCCGCGGCGGCCCAGGCGCCGACCGCGAGCCGGATCACCACGGCGCTGGTGCTGGCCCTGTTGGCCAGCAGGGCGATCAGGGATGTGTTCTCGTCCCGGCATCGGTGACGGCGCCGCGCCGGTGCTATCGGGTAGCGCCTGACGTCGCTGGTCAAATCATGGCCTGGTCAGTTCACCCGAGCGGTTTGCGGAATAGGGTCTTTTTTGGCTTGCGTCGGCGTCACCGGGAGGGTCGGGATGGCCAATCATCCAGTTCTTGGTTATCTGGTCTGGGCGGTGCTGATCGGTGCCGTCTTTGCCTGGGAAGGCATAGCCCTGAGCGGTATCAGCGGCAGCGTGCCCACGCTGAGCGATACCTTCCGCGTCATCATGCGCTATCCGCCGGGCCGCTGGGCCCTGTTCGCGCTCTGGCTGTGGCTAGGCTGGCATCTTTTCGTACGCGGCTGGCACTTCCTCTTGCGCGCATGACCAGGCAGCGGGCTTTCGTGGCCAGCCGGTCCGGCTGTCGGCCCACGGCAGGCTGACATGTCATCTCATCTCATTCGGTCTGATCTGATCCCTATCCTCGGTGGCTACGTCATCCTCATGGTGGTACTCGCCGTCGGGTTGTGGGCCCAGCGCCGCCGCGCCGCTGCCGGCCTGCCCAGCACGCGGCTAACCGGGCGGCGAGATCATGGCTGGCGGGCGCTGATCCTCCACGTCCTGACCGATGCACTCAGCGGCTACCTGGTCCTGATGGCCATAGTGGTGCTGTACTACTACGGCGTGGCCAAGGTCGGCAGCAACTTCCTGGACAGCGCATTCTCCGGCAGCGCGCTGCTGCTGGCGATCGCCCTGCCGATCTACTTTGTGGCTTCGTGGCTGACGCAGCGGGCGACTCGGCGGCCGACTCCGCCGCGTGATCCGCCCGATCAGTAGCCGCCGAGGGCCGGGCGGCTCAGCCTGGCGCGGGCCGCGGGCGGAGACCGCCTGCGATCACCGCCGCCACGGCCTCGGCGTCGAGGCGACCCTGCCCAGGCTCTGCCAGCAGCGGAGCCATGCCCGCGGCGATAGTGAGCAGCCGGGCTGCCGCCTCGTGCTCGGGTCCTGGCTGGCCCGCGTGCCCGCTGAGGGCTGCCAGGTGCCGGCTGACGATGGCGGTGATCTGGTCGTGGAGTTCCAGCGCGCGCTGGCGGACCTCTGGGTGGGCGGCTAGTTCCTGGAAGATGATCCGGCGGACGATCGAGGGCCGGCCAAGCGCTGCGGACAGGTGCTCCCAGGCGTCCGCGACAGCTCGCGGCAGATCCGTCGGCGCATCCATCGCCGTGTCCGGCGGCGGCAGCAGGTTGTCGAGCGCGAGGACCTCGCGATCGCGCACGACCGCGAGCAGGAGGTCCATCTTTGTCTTGAAGTGATAGAAGATCAGCCCATGCGGTACCGACGCGGCCGCGGCGATTCGTGCGGTCGACGTCCGATCGAAGCCTTGCTCGGCGAACAGCCGCTCAGCCGCCTCGAGAATCCGGTCACGGGCCGAGAGATCTTCCACCTGCCCCACCCTGCCAGCGGGCACCCGATTTAGAACTCCGTGACGCCCGCGTCTGGTGCCAGCTCGTGCGCGGTGATGAATTTGGACTCGTCAGAGGCCAGGAACAGCACAGTGTCGGCGACGTCCTCGGGCTCGGTGATATCCACCGGCAGCATATTCATGAACATCGCGCCGAGCCGGTCGTAACCCGCTATCGCGGCACCGAGCTCGGCTTGCATGCCGCCCGATCCCATAGGCGTGTTGACGCCCGTCGGGTGGACACTGTTGACGCGGATGTGGTGCTTGCCCAGCTCTGCGGCGAAGGCCTTCGCCATGCCGCGGACCGCGAACTTGCTAGTGGTGTACGGCACCATGAAGGGCTGCACCTTCAGTCCAGCGGCCGAGCTGATCAGGATGATCGATCCGCCGCCAGCCCGGACCAGGTGCGGCGCCCCGACCATCACGGTGTTCCACACGCCGGTGACGTTCGTGCTGATGGTGTCGTCGAAGATCGTGGGTGTGGTGGCATCCCAGGCCTTGGGCACGCAGATGCCGGCGTTCGCGACGACCACGTCGAGGCGGCCAAGCTGCTCGACGGCACCGTCGACGATGGCGCGCAGCGCATCAAGATCGCGGACGTCGACGATCCCCGAGATCACCCGCCGGCCCGTCTTCTCGACCTGGCGCACGGTCTCCTGCAGGTCCTCCGGGGTCGCGGAGTCATAGGCCACGCTGGGCAGCGGCGCACAGACGTCGACGACAATCACGTCGGCGCCTTCCTCGGCCAGCCGGAGCGCATCGGCCCGACCCTGACCACGCGCGGCTCCCGTTACTAGGGCAACCTTGCCAGCGACTCGATCACTCATCTGCTCACCGCTCCCGACCGATGTTGACCCGGCGCCGCGCCTGAACCCTCGCAGGTCCCACTTGACTGAGTACTCACTCAGTTTAGCTGGCCGCGCTGAAACGTCTGAGCCGGCATCGCGCCACAGGCACGCGCTAGGACCCGGCTGCTACCCGGTCCGCCTGCGTTGTAGGTACGGCCGTCGCTCGCTGGCGCGGGATGAGCACGCTGAGGCCCAGGCCAATGAGGGCGAATACCAGCAGCATGATGGCCGATGCCGCGAACGGGTAACCGGCCGCGGCCGCGACGAGCACAGATCCGACCAGGGCCGTGCCCAGGGACGATCCAATGTTCGAGACGCTTCTGGACAGACCCGAAATGTCACCCTGGTCGGCTTCGCCGAAGCTGGACTGGACGACGTTCACCGACGAGGTCAGCATGACGCCAACGCCCGCTCCGAACAACAGCAGGCCCGGCACGTAGCTGAGGTTGCTCGAGTCCTTGCGCACGAGCGCCAGCAGGAGCGCCATCCCCGCCGCCGTGACGACGAAGCCTGCGATTATTAGCGACCGCTGCGCGTGCCGACGCGCAAGCCTATCCGCGGCGGCCGACGTGGCTAGCACCCCGATGGTCGCCGGGGTCAGCATCAGGCCGGTCTGAATAGCGTCATAGTGGCGGACTTGCTGAAGGAACACAGAAACGACGAAGAACGATCCCTGCAAGACCAGCCACTGGATGAGCTGAGTGCCCATGCCCAGGTTCGCAACCCGGTTGCGGAACATCTGCATCCGGATCAGCACGTCCTTGCCCTTCTTCTCGAAGGACCTGATGTGCAGGATGAACCAGAGCAGGAACAGCGCGCCAATGGCCACGGAGATCCACACCGGCGAGATCCAGCCCTTCGGGATGATGACGGTGCCCCCGATGGACAAGTCCTTGCGTGCGCCCAGGAAGCCATAGGTCCTGGAGATCAGCAGGCCTAGTACCACGAAGAGCAGGCCCAGGGCCGACAAGATCGCGCCGGTCAGGTCAAACCGCGGCCGCGGGCCCGACCGGGCTGGATCGGCGATCTTGCGGGCCAGGACGATGATCCAGAGCACGACCAGGACCTGCAGCCCGAACGACGCTCGCCAGCTGATGGCGCTGGTAACGAGGCCGCCGATCAGCGGCCCGGCCGCCGCACCCAGGCCACCGGCGCCGCTAACGATGCCGAAGTACTTGGCCCGCGACTTCATGTCGGGATAGGCGACCGTCACCAGGATGTAGATCGGCGGGATCATCAGCGCCGACCCCACGCCCTCGAATACCGAATAGCCGACGATGAGCACCCCGAGAACAGGCGCAAGCAGCGCAAGCACGGCACCCGCCGCGTAGACCACCAGTCCAATCACAAAGCACCGCTTGCGGCCCCAGATGTCGGTGAGCTTGCTACCCGGGATCATCAGGGACGCCATCGTCAGCGTGAACAGGGTGATGGCCGTCTGCACGCCGATGACGGTGGTATGGAGATCGGCGGCGATCGAGCTGATCGCGACGTTCATGTTCGTCGCCGCGTAGCTGGCGATGAACTGGGCCAGCGCGAGTGGCAATATCATCGACCCAGCCGGTGCGGCAGACCGCGACGTAGCCGGAGACGATGCATCCATGTCGCAAAAATGCCCAGTACTACGCCGCCCTGCATCATCCGGACAGGGTGATCCTCGCCGACCTGGCTCGTTGCACTAGTCCTGGCCCGGCTGGCCGGAGCAAGCACACCGAGCGCGGCGACTGTCGGCGTGGCGGTATAGGAGCCTAGACACGACGACGCCTCCCCGCGTCATGCGGGGAGGCGCCGTCGCGGAGAGGGTTCAGTCCTCGTGCGCGAAGGCCTCGCGCAGCTTGTCCTCCTGCTCGGCGGACAAGTTGGTACTGATCAGCTCCGGTTTGGTGCCCTTGAACTCCTCGCTGACGCGATCGATCACAGCGTCGGAGGTGAGCAGGAAAAGCGCCGACGTGCCGGGCGTGACCTTCTCCCTTACCGTCGCGATGAACTTGTCGCTGATGCCGACGTCGGCGAGCGAACCCGCCAGAGCGCCGGCCGCGGCGCCGATCGCCAGTCCGAGGATCGGGATGAAGAAGATCAGGCCGAAGAGCAGGCCCCAGAATCCGCCGCCGAGCGCACCGGCCTTCTTGGTGGAATGCATCTCACGCGTCTTCGGCTTCTTGGTCCCTGGCTCCCAGCTGACGACGGCAGCATCCTGAACCTGGATGAGAGCCTCGCTCTGGAGTTTCTCCAACGTGGCCAGGGCATCGTCAGCGCCGTACGGTGAGTCAAACTTCCAGGCAGTCAGGGTGGCCATCGGCGCTCCGCTCGGTCGCAGCCACGGCGTGCCGCCGCGCTGGGTCTGTGGTACCACCACGATCGGCGGAGAGCGCGATCACGTCATCACCCGGCAAGGGTGAACGGCCCAGCCCCGCGAGCGCCGGGCCGGGCGAGGTCATCCCGCGCGGGTGATGCGCCTCGCCGGATCCGGCTGCAAGGGTTGGTTGTGAGCGATGGGCGAAGCCTGGCCCGATACCTAACGAAACTTGGACTTCCTGAATCGGCGCTGGCACCCGCGCCCGAAGAGGAGACAGAGCATGGACAAGATGGCGGACCGGTACCCGAACATCAGCGATCATGGCCTGATCGGGGATCTCCAGACGGCGGCGCTCGTCACGACGGACGGCACGATTGACTGGTTCTGCTGCCCGCGGTTCGACTCGCCGAGCATTTTCGCGTCGCTGCTGGACGCCGATCGCGGTGGCTACTTCCGGATCTCGCCGGACCGCGACGACTACGTCAGCAAGCAGCTGTACTTGCCCGACAACGCCCTGCTCATCACGCGCTTCATGACGCCTGACGGCGTCGGCGAGGTACAGGACTTCATGCCGGTCATCGAGGGCCGGGCCACCGACCGCCACCGGCTCGTGCGCAAGCTACGGGTCGCCCGCGGCACCATGCGCTTCGTCGTCGACATACAGCCGCGATTCGACTACGGCCGCGCGAAGCACACGATCGAGGTCAGCGAGAACGGCGCCGTCTTCCGTTCCGGCACGATGGAACTCACGCTGCACACCTCCGGCCGACGCGACCCGGGTGACCCGGAGGCCGCGAACGTGGAGCGCGTCGGCGACGGACTGCGGGCCACTGTCGACATGCACGAAGGCCAGGTCGCCGGCGTCGTCCTCGAATCGAACGGCGGCCAGCCCAAGGCCATCCGACCGGCCGAAGTCAACCGCCTGTCCGATGACACCAGCCGGTTCTGGCGCAACTGGCTCAACCGGTCGACCTATCAGGGCCGGTGGCGTGAGATGGTGTCCAGGTCGGCGATGACGCTGAAGCTGCTGACGTACGCTCCGACCGGGGCCCCGGTTGCCGCCGCGACCATGGGCCTGCCCGAAGAGCCTGGCGGGGAGCGGAACTGGGACTACCGGTACACCTGGGTCAGAGACGGCTCCCTGTCGATTCATGCCCTGACCAGCCTCGGCTACCTAGACGAGGCAGCTGCCTTCGGCCTTTGGCTTCGCGACCGCGCGACCGAGCAGGTTGGCGACAAGTCCGGCCCGCTCAAGATCATGTACCGGGTCGACGGTTCGTCCGATCTCACCGAGGAGACACTCGATCACCTCGAGGGCTGGCGGGGAGCACGCCCGGTACGCCTCGGCAACGGCGCCGCCGATCAGCTCCAGCTCGACATCTACGGTGAGGCCATGGACGCGATCTTCACCGCGGATATGGCCGGGCTGCCGATCGCGTACAAGGGCTGGCAGTCCCTGACGAAGATCGTCGACTGGCTCTGCGACAACTGGGATCAGCCCGACGAGGGCATCTGGGA
>DATHQE010000035.1:0-12178 GCA_035483035.1 Streptosporangiaceae bacterium
GGCGGGATCGGTCTTGGCCTGTACATCGTGCGCCAGCTTGCTGAGGCGCAAGGCGGCAGCATCGCCGCTGAGGGACACGACAGCGCCGGGACGACCATGCGGCTGCGGCTGCGCATGGCGGCGGCAGCGGACGCCAGCGCGGCAGCTGGCGGCGACCTCAGACCTGCCCCGCCGACCGGGAGCCAGACCTCACTATTTCAGTGATGAGCCCGGCAGATCGGGGTGATCAGCTGGCCCTGTGGCAGCTGGCCCCGGGCGGCACAGCCGGGCAGCGACAACGGTCAGGCCTTGACCGGAATCGGGGTGTCGGCCTTGATGCGCCTCCCGGTTGCGGGATCGCGGAGTACCGGAGAGCCGCCCGACGCGGCGATGTACTGGTCGATGATGCCGATCACATCCTCGCCCTCCATCACCATCTGGCCTCGCTCCATCCAGATCACCCGGTTGCAGGTCAGCTCGACCTCCTCCAGGTTGTGTGCGACCAGGAAGACGGTCCCTGCCTCCTTGCGGAGCTCCTCGATCCGGGCGTGGCTCTTGACCCTGAACTCCGCGTCGCCCGTGGCCAGCGCCTCGTCGACCAGCAGCACATCCTGGCTTTTGGCCGCGGCGATGGCGAACCGCAGCCGGGCGCCCATGCCGGAGGAGTACGTCTTCATCGGCAGGTCGATGAAGTCGCCGACGCCGGAGAAATCCACGATGCTCGGGTACTTCTCCTTAGTCTCCTGCTTGGACATGCCCATGGCCAGGCAGCCCAGGACCACATTGCGCTCGCCGGTGAGGTCATCAAGCAGCGCGGCGTTGACGCCGAGCAGCGATGCCTCGCCCGTGGTGTAGACGTTGCCCTGCTCCGGCGGAAGCAGGCCCGCGATGGCTCGCAGCAGCGTGGACTTGCCGGACCCGTTCCGGCCGATGACGCCGATGGCGTCGCCGTGGTTGGCCACGAACGAGATGCCGCGTATGGCGTGTACCTCGCGGATCGACCGGCGGGTCTTACGACCGAGCAACCGCAGCAGCACCGTCGCCGCGGTGCCGCGGTCGCCGCCGGCGCCATAGACCTTGTACACGATGTGCAGGTCGTCAACGACCACCATGGGCTCAGCCACGGCCGTACCTCGCCTCCGCGCGCCAGAAGAAGAAGAAGCCGATCACTACGGCGATCACCGCCCACGCGACGGCGTAGTACCAGAAATGGCTGGGGTTGGTGTAGTAGTGGCAGTACGCGCTGTCGTACTGATACTTCACCGACGCGCCGACCTTGTGGCCCAAGGTGTTCCAGGCCTGGCACAGCGCCTTGTTGTACGGTTTGCTGCCGGGCGCGCTGAGCCGCTGGCTCTGGAGCACGGCATTGCGGATCAGCGTGATGTACAACGCGGCCGGGTTGAGCTCAAGCAGGACTACGAGCCAGCGGTGAGTCTTGATGTCCAGCGTCTGGATGCTGAAGAGCACGCCAGACACGTACAGCCAGGTCCGCATCAGGAATGGCAGCAGCTGGCTGAAGTCGTTGACCTGCGAGCCGAGCCGCGCCACCAGCATGCCGACGCCGACATTGAAGATTGTCTGCAACAGCAGCGCCGGGATCGCCAGCAGCCAATACCAGGTGATGGGCTCGCCGGTCGCCAGCACGATGCCGGCTAGCACGACCATCGACAGGAACATCTGCTGGAACTCGATCATCACGTAAGCCAGCGGCAGCGATGCGCGCGGGAACTGGAGCGCTCGGATCAGCGGCAGGCTGTCAGTGATAACTGTCGAAGTGGAGATAAACGCCCGCTGCGTGAAGTTGAAGACGAAGACGCCAGTCACCAGGAACGCCAGGTAGTTCGGCACGCCGCGGTTGATGTGCAGCAGCAAGCCGAAGATCAGGAAGTAGACGCCGGCGTTGAGCAGCGGCGTCAGCACCTGCCAGAGCTGTCCCAGCTTGGCCTCGGTGTACATGGCGATGTTGCGTGCTGTCGCGAACGCGAAGATGAAATGCCGCCGCCGCCATAGCTGGTACAGGTACGCGGGCACCGAGGGCCGCTCGGCGCTTGGCCGCAGGCCGTACCGGCGGGCCAGGTCGGCAAGCGGCTCCCCGTCGACCTCTGACGAGAGAACTGCTACGTCGCCCTTCTCAAACCGGCCTGGAGCCGACAGGCGCCCATCTTTGTCGCGGTCAGCCGACAGGCGCCCATCTTTATCGCGGTCAGCGGAACGGGCTGCCAGCCTGGCACCCTTCGGTGTCTGCTGGTCGGTCACGTTCCGATCCTCCTGGCCGGTGAGTTGTGCAGGGCAACTGTTACGCCGGCGACTGTACCACTACAGCAGTTGTGCGATACAACTGTTGTCATGGCCAACGTTGCGCCGGATGATCGCGAGCTGGAGCTCCTGCTAACCCAGCTGTTGCGGATGGTATCGCCCGCGCTGGCAGCGGACGACGCAGGCGGCAAGAGCCACGGTGGGCTCGGTGTGATGGATCGCCTGAGAGCACCGGATCCCGCCGCTGCTGCGGCGCAGCCCGCAGCCGAGGCAGCGCCCGCGACCACGTCAACCCCAGCCTACGAGCCGCTGCCAGCCCTGTCGCCGTCGGAGGCACGCGCGCTGATCGAGCTGGTATCTGCGCGTGGTATCGCCCAGGGCGAGCTGGCTGCGCTGCTAGGTCTCGACAAGAGCACGGTCAGCAGGCTGGCGGCCGGGCTTGAGCGCAAAGGCTGGATCCGGCGCGGCCGCGATGAGGGGAACCAGCGCTACGTCAGGCTGTACCTGACGCCGCAAGGTGGCGACGTGGCGGCCAGAGTCTGGCAGGCCTGGCAGTCCCGGCAGGCCCGGATGCTGGCCGCGCTCTCGGCCGACGAGCGGGCGGGCCTCAGCGCAGGCCTGGGCGGCCTAGTGCGCGTCCTCGCCGCCGAGGGCCTGCTCAGCGAGTCGGCCAGCACCGGCACACAGGAGCCAGCCGGCGGCGTGGCGACGCCGCAGCGATAGCCGCAACCCGGTCGGCGGGAACCGTCTGCAGGTCGTCCCGCCCTGGCGCGCGGATGGTGCCATTGCCGGTTTCCGGCCTGGCAGGGCCGGGCATTCCGGTCACACGCGGTTCTCCTCGTGGCGGCGCGCGTTCGGCGAGTTACGCAGGGAGGTGGGGACAGTGGGCACGGTACTGCTGCCTTACGCTCCGGCGAGCGTGGCGGTGGCCCGGCAGCGGCTGGCCGCCGACCTGATAGCTGCCGGAATCTTCGCCGGGGCGGTCGGCGACGCGGTACTCGTCGTGAGCGAGCTGCTCAGCAATGCCATCCGTCATGCCAGGCCGCTGCCGGGTGCCAGCGTCCAGGTTGCCTGGGCCCTGGACGACGACGCGGTCGAGGTCGCGGTCAGCGACGGCGGCGCCCGCACGAGGCCGATGCTGACCCAGGCGACAGTTTCCGCGCTCGGTGGCCGCGGTCTCAGCATCGTCGAGTACCTGGCCAGGACCTGGGGCGTGCGATCCGATGACGCCGGACTGACGGTCTGGGCAGTGCTGGCCGCGCCGCCCGCGAGCATGCGGGCAGCTGCATCGCCGGAGCTGCCTCAGGCGGCTGATGGTGCTGGCAGGCGTAACCCCGGGCCGAACTGGTAATACCTCACGCAGTGGGTGCGATCTCGGGATCGCCGGGGGGCGGCGTCGGGATAGGGTCCGGTACCCGCGGGGTGCGGTGGTGACTGCCGGGGGGCAATCGTGAGCCAGTTCCAGGGCGTAGACAGCGAAGTCGGCCAGCTCCGGACGGTGCTCATGCACAGACCTGGCCTGGAGCTCCAGCGGATCACGCCGCGCCACTCTGACCGGCTGCTTTTCGGCTCGCTGCCCTGGGTCAGCAAGGCCAGGCAGGAGCACGACATGCTGTGCCAGGTCCTGCGCGACGAGGGCGTGCAGGTCCTCTACCTGACGGAACTGCTGCAAGATTGCCTCGAATACCAGACGGCCAGGAGCGAGGCCGTCCGGCTGGCAGTCGCGGACGCGAGTCTCGGCGACGAGCTGCGCGGCCAGCTGCGCTCGCACCTAGACGATCTTGGACCAGAGCAGCTGGCACAGGTACTGGTCGCTGGCCTCACCCCAGCGGAGCTGAAGATTGGCCACGGCGTGGTGTTCGAGCTGCTCGACCGCCACGATTTCGTGCTTGACCCGCTCCCGAACCTGGTTTTCACCAGGGATTCAAGCTTCTGGATCGGCGATCAGCTGGCCGTGACCAGCCTGGTATCCGGCCGCAGGCGGCGGGAGACCGACCTGGCGACCATCATCTACCGGCACCACCCGAGGTTCACCGGGACCAAGTGGCTCTACGAATCCGGCCTAGAGCACGTCGACGGCGGTGACGTGCTGCTGCTGGCACCCGGAGTCGTGGCGATCGGGGTCGGCCAGCGCACGGCGCCGGCCGGCGCGGAAAGACTGGCCAGGCGACTTTTTGAGACTGGCCTCGCGCACACAGTCCTCGCTGTCCCGATCAGCCAGCCAGGCGGTGCCGGTCATCTGGACACCGTCTGCGCTGTCGTCGACCTCGACGCGGTCGTCATGCATCCGGCAGTTGCTTACTCGCTGACCGCCCGGACGATCTCGCCGCGCGCCAGTGGGATGCGGATGTCCAGGCCGCAGCCGTTCCTGGAGGCGGCCGCGCATGCCATGGGGATCGACAGACTGCGGGTCATCGACTCGGGCATAGATCCCGTCTGGGGCCAGCCTGGTCAGCGCGACGACGGCAGCAACGTTCTCGCCGTAAGCCGGCAGGTGGCCATCAGCCACGAGCGCAACTCCGAGACCAACGCCCGGCTGGAGGACGCCGGCATCCGGGTGATCCGCGTGCCGAGCAGCGAGCTCGGCAGCGTGCGTGGCGGCCCGAGGTGCATGACCTGCCCGGTCACCCGCGAGCCGGCCTTGCTGCCAGCTCACCTCATGGCGGAGCCGGGTCTGCGCCTTGCGGCTCGGCGGCACTATGCAGTGGTTGCAGCCGATATATGCGTGCCAGACTCGCGACGAGCCGACCAGCAAGACCCGGTCGAGATGCCGGAAGTGCCTGCTCCGCCCGTGCCTGCATCGACAGCAGCAGCCGACGGTGTGGCGGCGGACCGGGAGCAGGCAGAGCTCGCGTCGGCCAGCTTAGAACCGGCTGCGGGACCGTCGAGCCGAACGACCGGCCGAGCGCCGGCCAAGCCGGAACAATCCAAGCGCCACAGCGACAGCGGCAAAGATCAGCGCGATCAGCGCAAGCCAGATAAAGGTCTTCACGACCGCCATAGCCACGAGCACGATCACGATCGCGGCACCGATCACTACCAGCGAGCGAAGCATGCCTCCACAGTACGTCCGGGCTGTGCGGCCGGGCGAAACCGGGCCAGCAGACGGCCGGTTACGGTTAGGTAGCAAACGGTGAACGCCTGGCATTACACCGCTGTGGTTCCAGGCGAAAGCGCTCCTAACCGGTCGACCGGGCCTGCCCATCTAGCCGTCACCAGCGAGGACCCGGTAGTCTGCCGCACGTGGAGCTAAAGGTAACGACCAGGTCGCAAGGTGATCACACCGTCATCTCCGTGATGGGCGAGATCGACCTGTACACCGCGCCGAAACTCCAGTCCGAGCTGATGACGGCGCTGGCCGCGAGTCCGGCGCGCCTGATCGTGGACATGTCGGGCGTCGAGTTCTGTGACTCGACCGGCATCAACGTGCTGCTTGCCGCGCACCGGCAGGCGCGTGAGCGGGGCGGCGAGCTTCAGCTCGCCGGACCGGGGTCGGCGACCAGGAAGGTACTTCAGGTCACGGGCCTGGAGTCGGTCTTCACGGTGCTCGATGCCCCCGTCAGGGCGACCGGCCAGTAACTCGTCGGATGGGCGGACCTGCCTGCCGCCGCTAGGATCGCTGCCATGCCGCCAGGCGATCTCGCGATCATCATCCCGGCCCGGAATGAAGCCCGCCTCATCAATGCGACAACGCGAGCTGCCCTCACGGTGTCAGGTGCTGACATCGTTGTCGTCGTCGATGACGGCTCCACCGACGAGACCGCGTCACTAGCGGCCGCGGCCGGAGCTCAGGTGGTCAGGCACGCCCGGAACCGGGGCAAGGCAGCGGCAATGGAAACCGGCGCGGAGGCCGTCCGGCTGATCGAATCGTCGGCCGCTGGTCCTGGCGTGACCCGGCCTGGCCCGCGCCACCTGTTGTTCCTCGATGCTGACCTGGGTGAGAGTGCGGTCGCAGCGGCGCCGCTCGCCGACCCGGTGCGGGCTGGCACTGCGGACATGACAATCGCCGTGTTCACGGCGAGGGTGCGCAAAGGCGGGTTCGGCGTCGTGACGACGGCGGCCGGTGCGGGGATCGAGTTCGCGACCGGGTGGCGGCCAGCCCAGCCGCTCAATGGGCAGCGATGCCTGACGCGCGCCGCGTTCACTGCCGCGCTGCCACTTGCGCGGGGCTGGGGCGTCGAGACCGGAATGACCATCGACCTGCTGCGCAAGGGCCTGCGGATTACCGAGGTGGAGGTGCCGCTATCGCACCGGGCCACCGGCAATGACTGGCGGGCCCAGGTGCATCGGCTGCACCAGCTAGCCGATGTCAGCAGGGCGCTTGCGGTCCGTGCGCCGGCCACGTGGCGGCCGGGAGGGCGCGAATCCGCCCGCACCGACCGTGTCCGGCCTGGCCGGATGCGATCATGATGCGGTGAGCTACCGGTACTCGTATCTCGGCCCGCGGGGCACCTTCACCGAGACCGCTGTCCGCGCACTCGACGGAGGCCCCGAGCCTGATGCCCTGCCGTGTGCGTCGATCCAGGCGACGCTGGACGCGGTGCGCGGCGGCCAGGCCGAGCTCGGCGTGGTGCCGATCGAGAGCTCAGTCGAGGGCGCCGTCACCGCGACCCTCGACGAGCTGGCCGTCGGCACCGAGCTCGTCATCTGTGCCGAGGTCCTGGTTCCGGTGGAGTTCGCTCTGCTAGCCCGGCCAGGCACGCAGCTGGCGGACGTCCGGCTGGTGGGTGGCCACCTGGTGGCGCAGCCGCAGTGCCGCAACTGGCTGGCCGCTAACCTGCCGCACGCGAGCTGGCGGCCCGCCGCGTCGAACTCGGACGCGGCCGTTCAGGTTGCCGCGGGCGAACTGGACGCGGCCCTTGCTGGTGTATTCGCGGCGGAGCTGTACGGGCTGGTCGTGCTGGCCACGGGCGTGCACGACCGGGATGACGCGGTGACCAGATTCGTGGCCGTCCGGCTGCCCGGTGAGCTGCCCGAGCGATCCGGCGCCGACAAGACCTCGGTCGTTGCGTTCCTCGCCGACGATCACCCCGGCGCGCTTATGGACATACTTGGTCAGTTCGCCATCCGCGGCGTCAACCTCACCAGGATTGAGTCGCGGCCTACCGGCGACGGCATCGGCCGGTACTGCTTTTTCATCGACTGTGCGGGTCACGTCGCGCAGGCCAGGGTCGGCGAGGCGCTCATGGGCTTGCGCCGGGTCTGCAGTGCGGTGCGATTCCTCGGCAGCTACCCCGAGGCTGATCCGGCGAGCACCGGCCATGCTCAGTCCCGGCAGGACGACAAGTCTGACGCGGAGTTCGTCGACGCGGCGGAGTGGCTGGCGCGGATCCGCTCCGCACCGCCCGTGCTCTAGAGGTAAGGCCCGGAGGCGCGAGGCAGCTGCACATCCTCGCCCTCGGCACCCTGCGGCGCCATCATGCCCGGCGGCAGCGCACGCCGCATCTGCTCGAGCTGTGCCCTCGCTGCCATCTGCTGGGCGAACAGAGTGGTCTGGATGCCGTGGAACAGCCCCTCGAGCCAGCCGACAAGCTGCGCCTGGGCGATCCGGAGTTCGGATTCGCTCGGGACCTCATCCTCGGCGAACGGGAGCGAGAGTCGCTCGAGCTCGTCTATCAGCTCCGGTGCGAGGCCATCCTCCAGCTCCTTGATCGAGCTCGCGTGGATCTCCTTCAACCGGGCACGGCTCTTTTCGTCGAGCGGCGCGGCCCTGACCTCCTCGAGCAGCTGACGGATCATGTTCCCGACTCGCATGACCTTCGCCGGCTGCTCGATCATCTCGGTCACGGGGCGCTCACGGGACTGCTGCACATCCGTCTCGGTGGCTACGCCATCCGGGCCGACGACGACGATCCTCGGACTGTCGTGAACCTCACCGTTCGTCTGCTCAGTCATGTTCCCTAGTCTGCCGGCGTGCCGCCCGAAGTGCCTAATCGGGGTCGGCTCAGCTGCCCGCGGCGGTCGCGAGGAGGATCTTGCCGACGTGCTCGCTGCCGTCCATCAGCCGGTGACCCTCGGCTGCCTGCGTCAGCGGCAGTACGGTCTGGATGACCGGCCTTATCTGCCCGGCGCTGACCAGCGGCCACAGGTGGTCAGCTACCGCAGCCACGATCGCCGCCTTGTCCGCGAGCGGGCGTGATCGCAGCGTCGAGCCGTGCACGGTGGCGCGCTTGCGTATGAGCTGACCGAGGTCGAGCTCGCCATTCATACCGCCTTGCATCCCGATAACAATGAGCCGGCCGCCGGTCGCGAGCGCCGCGATGTTCCGCGGCAGGTAGGCGGCGGCCATGATGTCGAGGATCACGTCGGCGCCCTGGCCGCCGGTGAACTCAAGTACGGCTTCGGCGAAGTCCTGCTCGCGGTAGTTGATGGCCAGCTCGGCGCCAAGTTCTCGGCACCTGGCGAGCTTGCTGGCCGAGCCGGCCGTGCACGCGACGCGCGCGCCGAGCGCACGGCCGACCTGGATCGCCATGGTGCCGATGCCGCTCGCGCCGCCGTGAATAAGGAGTGTCTCGCCGGGCGCGAGGCGGCCGTACCCGACGATGTTGGCGTGGACGGTGCAGCCCACCTCGGGCAGGGCCGCGGCGTCACGCAGGCTCACGCCGTCCGGGATCGGCAGCAGCTGGCCGGCCGGGACCGCCACCTGCTCGGCGTAGCCGCCGCCCGCCAGCAGCGCGCACGCTTCGTCGCCCAGCTGCCAGCCGGTCACGCCGGGGCCCACGGCAGTGATGCGGCCTGAGCACTCAAGGCCCAGATACGGCGGCGCGCCAGCGGGTGGCGGGTAGAAACCCTGCCGCTGCGCCAGATCGGCGCGATTGATGCCTGCGGCAACTGTCGTGATCACGACTTCACCCGATGCCGGCACTGGATCGGGCACATCGCAGACCTTGAGCACTTCTGGTCCGCCTGGTTCGTCGATGACAACCGCGCGCAAGGTGGCCTCCGGCCGTGTTTTCGATGGTCGAGCCCCGGTCGTGGAGCAACGGTGGTTGAGCAAGGGTGGTTGAGCTACGGTGCCCGGGGGCGTGGCGGAGGGTGTGGGATTCGAACCCACGGTGACGCTCGCGCGCCACAACGATTTTCAAGACCGTCGCCCTCGGCCACTAGGCGAACCCTCCGCCGATAACGATAGCGGTGCCGGACCTCGGGCAGCACGACGCTTCCTGCTGAGTAGGCTCGCCGGTGAAAGGAGACCGCATGCTCCCCCCGTTCGGCTTGTCGGCCGTAGTAACGCAGTGGCAGTTCGCGCCGATCGTGACCGGGTTCGCCGTCATCGCGGTCGGGCTCTACGCCTGGGGCGTCATCAGGGTGGCGCGGCGGCACCCGGCACGACGCTGGCCAGCGTGGCGCACCAGCCTGTTCGTGGCCGGCCTCGCCGTCATCGTGCTGGCTACCCAGAGCGGTATCGGCGCGTACGACGACCTGCTCTTCTATGACCACATGGTGCAGCACCTGATGCTGCTCATGGTGGCGCCGCCGCTGCTGATCGCGGGGCAGCCGCTCACGCTGCTGCTGCACGCCAGCCGGAATCCCCTGCACACGTGGACCAAGCGCGTGCTGCGGTCGCGGATCGCGAGCTTCCTCACCTGGCCGGTCTTCGGCGCAGTGGCCTATGCCCTTGGCGTCATGGCCGCTCACCTGACTGTGGTTGCGTCCTATGTCGAGCAGAACCAGACAGCGCACAACGCCGAGCATGCGCTGTTCGTGATTATCGGCTACCTGTTCTTCCTGCCCATACTCGGCCGCGAGCCGATCCGGTGGCGGCTGTCGTATCCGGTGCGCTTCGTAATCCTGGTCCTGCTGATGCCGGTGGACACCTTCACGGGCCTCGCGCTCGGTTACGGCAGCGCCAGCTCGCCCGGCGTCCCCACCGGGCCGCGCCCAGCCTGGGCGCCGAGCCCCATTTCCGACCTGCACCTGGGCGGCGCCGCGATGTGGATCGGCGGCGACGGCATCATGTTCGTGCTGATGATGCTGGTGTTCTTGATGTGGAGTACGGACGAACGGGCCAGCGTCAGCGGTCGCAGCTGGTTCGAGCGAGCCCGCCAGGAGAATCTGGCCACCCTGGTCGCCTCACACCAGCCGGTCGCTGCCAGTGCGGCGGCCGTCGGCGCCGGAGCGCCTGGCAGCCTCAGTACTGAGAGCCGCAGCACTATCGACGATGATGAGCACCTAGCCGCCTACAACGCGTATCTCGCCAGGCTCCATCAGCCGCCCGCAGGCTAGCGCTAGCGCTGGCGCGGCGGCACGACCGCGCGCTCGTCGTCGGGGGCCGGCTATCGGCCCCGTTCCCCAAAAGAATTTCCGTTGGCTGTGAACCACAGCCGGTCACGGCTCGTGCTACTCAATAGCACCGTGCCGTGGCCGCACCCGTTGGCGCGGAGCGTGCCCGCCGGGCATAGGCAGCGGACAAAATGGCCCCGTCCGTTGTCTGGCCCGGTGGGCTATTTTGCGTCTAGCACGACACGCCGGCGAGTGATTTCTACGCCAATCTAGGGAATCCGCTAGATCCGCCCATACTCTCCTGTGCATGGACCCTGTCCGGAATCCGTATGCGCCCGGCGCGGGTCAGCGGCCGCCCGAGCTAGCAGGCCGCGACCGCGAGATCGGTCAGTTTGAAGTTGTGCTGGAACGGGTGGCTCGTGGGCGCCCGGAGCGCAGCATGGTGCTGACTGGGCTGCGGGGCGTGGGCAAGACTGTGCTGCTCAACTCGTTCCGGTCGATGGCGATGCAGCGGCTGTGGGGGACCGGCAAGCTGGAGGCGCGGCCCGATCAGTCGATCCGCAGGCCAGTGGCCGGGGCCCTGCACATGGCGGTCCGTGAGCTGGCGCCGCGGCACCGGGCCCCGGAGCGAATCGACCACTTCCTCGGCGTGCTCAAGGCGTTCGCGGCGCGGGATAGCCGGGCGCCCAAGGGCTCGATCGTGACCCAGCTCGGCATCGACGCTCCCGTTGTTCGCGGCCGGGCAGACTCCGGCGACCTTGAGGTGGATCTGACCGAGCTCTTCACCGACGCCGCCTCGGTCGCCGCAGATCTATCCGTGGGCATCGCGCTGTTCGTCGACGAGATGCAGGACATTCCAGCGCCCGATATCTCGGCGCTGTGCGCCGCCTGCCACGAGCTGTCGCAGAGCAACGGTCCGATGATCGTCGTGGGCGCGGGCCTGCCGCATCTGCCGTCGGTGCTGTCGGCGAGCAAGAGCTACTCTGAGCGGCTGTTCCGCTATGTGGCGATCGACCGGCTGGACCGGGAGTCCGCGGACCTCGCGCTGCTGGCGCCGGCGCGGCGCGAGGGTGCCGATTTCGAGCTGGCGGCGCTCGAGGCCCTGTACGCGGCGGCTGACGGCTACCCGTACTTCGTCCAGGCATACGGCAAGGTGACCTGGGACGTCGCCGCGTCCAGCCCGGTCACGGCCCACGACGTCAGCGTGGCCGGACCGGTAGCGGCCAGCGAGCTGGCGATCGGGTTCTTCGGCAGCAGGTACGAGCGGGCGACCCCGGCCGAGCGCGAGTACATGCGCGCTATGGCCATGCTGGGCGACGAACCCGTGCCCACCGCGGAGGTCGCAGAGGAACTCGGACGTAAGCCGTCCAGCGTGTCGCCTGCCAGGGACAATCTGATCAAGAAAGGCCTGATCTACAGCTCAGAGCGCGGCCTGATCGCCTTTACCGTCCCGCACTTCGGCAGGTTCCTGCGCACGCAGCCAGCCTGACGAGGACCGGCAGCTCGCCAGGGCTGGCCGATGGATCCGCTGTCTTGACGAATCTTGGGCTCTCTACGGCTTGGGCTAGAGATCGGTATACACCGGCAGATCGGCCGGGACTCCAGTTGGCGCGACGGCCATGCCAGCCGGTAGCCGCTCCGAGACGGGGCCCGCCGCGGGGGGCGCCGGCCGGCTCTCACCGCCTGGCGCCATGGGCCAGGGCAGGGACAAGCCAGTTCC
>DATHQE010000036.1:0-9623 GCA_035483035.1 Streptosporangiaceae bacterium
CACGTCCGGCGGCTGAAGATGATCGCGGCGTATGAGGAGAGCGGCCAGCTGCCGCCGCTGCCCTAGGGCTGTCCGCCCCCGCGCCCGCGCGCGGCTGCCTCCGGCCCGCGACCGCCCGAGCTGCCATCGCCAGTACCGTCATCGACCGTGCCGTCATCGACCGTGCTGTCCCCGACCGTGCTGTCCGCGCCCGTCCTGTCTTCGCCCGCGCGAGGCGGCGAGACATCCCGTGCTCGCATGGCGGCGTCGAGCGTGATCTTCATCGTGCTCATAACCAGCCTGGGTCCCGTTCTCGTAGCGGCTCAGAACATCATGCTGCACCACGGCCGCGGATCCCACGACATGGCCGCAGCCAGCCGCGCCAGCGCGCCGGGCGTGCGCTCGGTGATCTGCCCGGCCGCAGCGAGCTGGCCCAGGCTCGCGCCGCCTAGGTAAGCCGCGCCGAGCGCGGAAGCGGTCACCAGGAGGTCGGCCGGCGCCGTGCTGCGCTCGCACTGCGCCGTGCCTCCGTCGTCAGGACCGCCGCTGGTCAGCCGCCAGCGCCCGGCGTTGTCCGGCATGGACCGATCGAGCACGTCGAGCACGACGTCGACCGCGCTCGCATACCTGCGCTGGACCATCGCGGTCGGCAGGTCCACGAGGCGGACCCATAGGCCATCGCTCACCAGCGGCTGAGCGCGCCGGGGATCGGCCAGCATCGCCAGCAGCGGATCGTCGACGGGGCGGCTTGGCGCGACAACCTCGCCGACAAGATCCCGGCTGAACAGATCTGCCCACAGCGCCGCCTCGGCCGCCGGATCCAGGGCCATGAGCTCCCGCAGCCGGATCGTGCCGTCGGCGAGGCCATCGGTCCACGACGACTGAGTCCGGTACGTCGCGTACCCGCGCGGCCCTGCCTCGTCCTCAGCGATGACGCAGCGCAGCTGCGACATGCCGTCGCGCTGAAACGGCTCGTCGGAAAGCAGGGCGTCCCACCAGAGCTCGCTTCGCGCCAGCATGCCGGGTCGGCGCGGCAGCATGGCATCGAAGACCCGGATCAGGTCCGGTCTGACCTCAGCAGGCAGGGCGACGCGCAGGCTCGGGTCCTTCGACTCGGGGACGGCAGGGCCGACGCTGAGCCGTCCGTGGCCGCGGCCAATCCGGATGCGCTGCTGCCAGGTTGCGGTGCCAAAGCCGAAGCGGCCGTAGATGCCAGACTCCGACGCGTACAAGATCGCGATTGCCTCGTCCCGCTGCCGAGCGTCCAGCACGACGTGGCGCATCATGTCGGTCAAGATCCCGCGGCGCCGGTGGCTCGGCAGCACGCTTACTGCGGACACCCCGGCCGCGTCGGCGATCCCGCCAGGGACCGTCAGGCGGAAGGTGTAAGCGCCGGCCGTGCCTACCATCGAAGTGCCATCGAACGCTGCGATGGTGCGGTCGAACTCGGTGACCCGGCGTTCGTGCTCGCGAGCCTCGGGCGACAGCTCCTCCAGGAAGGCCTGACCGGGGACTGCGCTGAACGCCTCGTATTCCGCTGGCGTGATGGTCCGGATCGGGTAGCTCGCAGTCATGCTGGCCTTTCTACCCGGCGATCGCGCTGCCAGCCACTGCATTTCCGTCTCTGGGGTCCTGACCGGTACAGTGCCGGCAATGGTTGCATCGCTCCGGCGCCAGCTCTGGTCCGCGGCCAGGTCCGCTGCGGAACGGCAGCGCGGGTGGATTAGCCGCCAGCTCATCACGCGGAACCGGCGCATGGCCCTGGGCCTGGCGGCCGCAGTCGTCGCCATCGGCATTGGGGCAGTCCGGGTACCCGGCCAGTGGCTGTCGCCCGGCGTGATGATCCTGCCTATCCTGGCTGGCGGCCTGCTGCTGTGGCCGCGCGCGCTGCGGATCCTGTTCGTCTTCGTGGCCGCGATGCTGGCCTACGACATAGCGAATGATCGGGCCGGACTCGGCATCGCCGCGACGATCGCGATCACCGCGCTCTTTGCCGATGTGCAAGCGCGCACTCGCAAGAAGCTCGGGATGCAGGGGCTGCGTGGTGACCAGATGCTGATTGAGCTGCGGGACCGCATCCGCGCCCAGGGCAAGATGCCCGAGCTGCCCGACCCCTGGCAGGCAGTATCGGTGCTGCGGCCCGCGGGTGGCTCGTCGTTCGGCGGCGACTTCCTGGTCACCGCTTGCGACGGCAAGGTCCTGGAGCTGGCCCTGGTCGACGTCGCCGGGAAAGGTCTCGAGGCGGGCACCAGGGCGTTGCTGCTGTCGGGGGCCTTCGGCGGATTGCTCGGCTCCGTGCCGCATGCGGAGTACTTGCCTGCCTGCAACGCCTATCTTCAGCGCGACGGGCCGCCCGAGGGATTCGTCACTGCGGTGTACCTCACGCTTGACCTGGTCAGTGGCGACTACCTGATCTCCTCGGCCGGGCATCCGCCGGCCGCCCAATTTGAGGCTGGCAGCGGACAGTGGCGGCTGACCAGCGCGCGCGGCATCGTCCTTGGCGTCGTGCCGGATTTGCGCAGCAGGCCCGCGAGCGGCAATCTGCGGCCGGGCGACGCGCTGATGATGTACACCGACGGGCTGGTCGAGGGCCCGGGTCGGGACATCGACGCCGGCATCGACCGGCTGCTCGGGGAGGCCGACCGGCTGATCTCCACCGGGTTCGGCGCCGGCGCGGCGGGGCTGGTGCAGACGATGCAGGGCGCCGGGCCCAGATCCGACGACTGCGCGCTGGCGCTGATCTGGCGGGCCTGAGCGGCTCGGGGGCTGACCGGCTCGGGGGCTGAGCGGCTCAGGGGCTGAGCGGCTAGCCCGGGGTCATGACCTCACTCTCGCTGATCAGCTTGATGGCGTACTCGACCAGCGTGACCAGCACGTCACGGCTCGAGGACCGATGACGGGCATCGCACAACACGACCGGCACGTCGGGATTGAGGTCCAGCGCGGTTCTGACCGCATCGGGACGGAAGCGCTTGGCACCCTCGAAGCAGTTCACCGCGACCACGAACGGAAGTCCGCGGCGCTCAAAGTAGTCGACCGAGGGGAAGCTGTCCGCCAGCCGGCGAGTATCGGCCATCACCACCGCGCCGAGCGCACCGAGCGCAAGCTCGTCCCACATGAACCAGAATCGGTGCTGCCCGGGGGTCCCGAACAGGTAGACGACCAGGTCGTCCCGAACCGTGATCCGGCCGAAGTCCATCGCCACCGTCGTGGTGGTTTTCTGTTCGACGCCGTCGAGCGCGTCGACGAGGACACTCGGCTCGCTCAGCGTTTCCTCGGTCCGCAGCGGCTTGATCTCGCTGACAGAGCTCACCAGCGTGGTCTTGCCTGCGCCGAAGCCGCCAGCGATAAGGATCTTGATTGACACCGGGCTGTCGGTGTCAACCTCCTGGTCAGAGCCTGCGGAGAGCATCAGCAACATCCTTGAGCAGTTGCGGATCGGTGTGCCGAGTCCGCGCTGGTTGGCGAATTGTGATCAGTCCGTTCTCGCGCATGTCCGATAGGAGTATCCGAACCACGCCAAGCGGAAGGTCAAGGTCGGAGGCAAGGTCGGCGACCGGCTTAGGTCGGCGGCATCGCCTGACCACCTCCTGGTACTCGGGCTCGAGCTGCAAGTCGCTGGCCGCGCCCGCGCGGGTCGCAGTGACGGTGGAGAGCAAGTCGATGCTCTCTCCTATGGGGCGGGTGCGACCGCCAGTGAGCGCATACGGCCGGACCACGGGACCCGCGTCTCGGTCGAGCCACTGATCGTCTCGCACCTGAGGTCACACCGCTTCGGCGGTGCTGGCCGGGGGTCGCGCGTTCACCGCCATGTGCTCGCCGACCCGCCTCACGAGCACGGCCATCTCGTACGCGATGTGCCCGGCGGCATCCGCGTCAGCGGCCGCCAGCACGGCCAGGCAGCTACCCTCGCCGGCGGCGGTAACGAACAGGAATGCGGACTCCATCTCGACGATCGTCTGTCGCGGCAGCCCACCGCCGAAGTGCTGGCCCACCCCTCTGGCCAGGCTCTGGAACCCGGCCGCGACCGCGGACAGGTGCTCGGCATCGTCGCGGCTCAGGCCGGCCGATGCGCCGATGGCCAGCCCGTCTCGGGAGAGGATCACCGCCTTGTCGATCTGGGCAACTCGCGTCACCAGGTCATCGAGCAGCCAGTCCAGCGCCCCGGTACGGCTCATGTCGGCCTCCCCTTGCCGTGGTATTCGGTTTACTCGTCGTCGCGCTGGTCAGCGCTATCGGCCAGTGGTGTCGGCATCTGCTGTGGCGCGGGAGGGCCGGGCGCGTAGCCACTCGGCGAGTAGCCGCCGCCGGACGGCTGGTCAGCGGCCTGCCCGGCCTCAGACCGGCCGAGCTCCCAGCCACGCTGGAGCGCGCTCATCGTGTTGCGCGCGGCCTCGGGCGAAGCGAGCGGAGCGCCAGAGTCGCCGCCGGCCGGACCCGCCGACCGGCGCGGGGCGAACGGGTCGATAGCGGAGTCGCCCGGCCTGAGCCGGCCGTTGCCTGCTGCCGGGGCCGCCCCGTTATAGAAGCCGATGCCCTCGTCGGCGGGACGCGGCGCTGACTTGCGCAGCTGCGGCGCGAGGCTGGCCTGCCGGACCCGAATCGGCAGGCCAAGCTCCGACACTTCGGCCTTGCTCGGCCCGTTCGCCTCGCTAGCCGACGAGGCGCTAACCGTCGGCCAGGTAGAGGCCGTGGGGTCGCCCAGGCCGCTCCGGGCGGAGCTGTCATCGGACCAGGCGAGCCGCACTGGCTCGCGCTCACTTGGCCCGGTGGTGGAGGCGCCGGTGGTGGAGGCACCGGTGGTGGAGGCACCCGTGGTGGGGGCACCCGTGGTGGAGGCACCCGTGGTGGAGTCTGACCAGGACAGCTTCACCGGCTCGCGGTCGCCCGGCCCCGTGGTGGCAGCGGCCGTGGTGGAGGCGGCCGTGGTGGAGGCGCCCGTGGTGAAGTCGGCAGTGGTCGAGTCGGCAATGGTGGAGTCTGACCAGGACAGCTTGACCGGCTCGCGGTCGCCCGGCCCCGTGGTGAAGTCGCCCGTGGTGAAGTCGGCGGTGGTCGAGTCGGCTGTCGTGGATTCTGACCAGGACAGCTTGACCGGCTCGCGGTCGCTCGCAGCCGGGGCCTGGGTGTCCGCGGACCATGCCAGTCGCACGGGCTCGGCTTCGCTGGCAGCGACCGTGTCATTGGACCAGGTGAGCCGCGCCGGCTCAGGCTCGGCGCCGTCGGCGGCCGGCGCTTCGCTGCCCGACGGCAAGCTCGGTCGGCCGAAGTCCAGCTCTGCATCGCGGTCCAGGCCGGCGATCCCGTAGCCGTTGCTGCCGTTCGACGCGTTCGCGAGCCGGCCGTTGGCCTGCGCGAGTGCATGCCGGCCGGCCATCCGGTCGGACGGCGCGCTGCCGTCGTCGCGGCCCGCGGGCAGCGCGGGGTCGCGCTCGTAGGTGTCCTCTTCGACCACAAGGCCGGTCGGGATCAGCACGATCGCGGTCGTGCCGCCGTAGACAGACGGCCGCAGCGTGATCTTGACCTCGTGCCGCTGTGCCAGCTGGCCGGCGATGAACAGCCCTAGCCGGTCACTGCCGGACAGGTCGAACTGCGGCGGGTTGGCGAGGTTGGCGTTGATCTCGTCCATGCGGACCTGCGAGATGCCGAGGCCGCGGTCCTCGATCTCGACCGCGAACCCACGGCCAACGATGTCGCCCTGGATACGCACCGGAGTATTCGGCGGGGAGAACACCGTCGCGTTCTCGGCGAGCTCGGCCACCAGGTGAATGATGTCAGCGACGGCGTGACCCGCCACCGCGGCGTTCGTCCGGCAGAGCACCCGGATCCGGGTGTAGTCCTCCACCTCCGCTACCGCTGCCCGCAGCACGTCGACGAGCGGGACCGGCTGCCGCCAGCCGCGCGCCGGGGCCTCGCCGGACAGGATGATCAGGCCTTCGGCGTGCCGGCGCATGCGGGTGGTGAGGTGGTCGATCCGGAACAGGTCCTCGAGCTCATCGGGCTCGCTGGCGCGCCGCTCCATGCCGTCCAGCAGGGTGAGCTGGCGGTGCAGCAGGGACTGACTGCGGCCGGCCAGGTTCCGGAACACGTCGCTGATGCCCCGGCGCAGCCGGGACTCGTCGATCGCGCTCTGGACCGCGGTCTGCTGGACGACGTTGAAGGCGTGCTGTACCTGCTCGATCTCGTTGCCGCCCGCGGGCTCGCCTGGGTCGTATTCGGCCGGGTCAACCACCTGCCCGGCGCGCAGCTGGCTGATAACCGACGGCAGCTTCTCGTGCGCGAGCGTCAGTGCGGACTCGCGCAGGTCACGAAGCTGGCGGATGAGGCCGCGACCGATGATCAGCGACAGCGCGATCGAAGCGATGGTGCCCAGCAGGCCAAGCCCGGCGGCGAGGATCAGCTGGAGGAACACGACGTTGGCCTGATGCGTCACCTGGTTGGTGAGCTTGTTACCCGCCAGCGTCAGCGCGGTCGCCATCCCCTTGGCGTAGCTGCCGAAGGCCGCTGTGCCGGCGACGATGCTGGCCGGCGGCGGGCCCTTGTGCCACGGCGTCGCGATGACGTTGGCTTCCAGCGTGGCCAGCGACTGCTCTATGCCCGGCGTGACGTAACGGCCGATCAGGTTCCGGTAGTCCGGCGATAGCTCGGCCGTCGCGGTGCTGGACAGTGCCTGCCGCTGCGTCGCGAGCTCGCCGAAAGTGATCTTGTCCTCGACCGGGAACTTGCCCTGTGCCATGTCCCCGGCGAGCAGGTCGCTCTCCGCGAGAGTCGCCTGCAGGGCCCGGTCCAGGTTGATGACATTCAGCGCCTGCGTCACGAGCGGCACGTTGGACTGCGCGCCGAGGGCCTCATCGAGCACGGCATAGCCGGTGTTGATGATGGCGTCGTAGTCGCGCACCGCCGTGGTGACGCTGATGGCGCCGGCGGCCACGTTGCCGCGAACGGCTGCCAGCGTCCCGGCCGCGGCGATCAGGTTCTTGATGGCCTTCTGCTCGCCGGCCGAGCTGTTGCCCGTCACCTGCGGGGCCTGGACCGCCGCCGTGAGCGCGTCCAGCGTCTTGCGGGTGTTGTTTTCCTGCATGCCAACTTCGGACGCGAACTGGGTGCTCGTGGGGTCGGCGAGGCTCAGGACCGCCAGGTGCCGCTCCTGCGCCAGCGCTGCCAGGAAGTTGTCGACAGGCGCGAGCAGGTCGTTGCGGACGGTCTTGGCGTGTGCCTGGGTCAGGGCGCTACCGAGCGTGATGCTGGCAGCGAATCCATACAGCCCGATCAGGCAGAGCACCGGCACGACGATGAGGATGCCAACCCTCAGTCGGATGGAGCTGTGACGCAATCCCATGGCTGAGGCCCCAGAGGTGATAGGTGATCGCGGAGCTTGCCAGCAGGGTAAAAGCCCTGGCAGACGATATCGGAGCGTAACATCCGAATGCACTGGAGAAAGATAAAAAAACAGGATTAGCAGTCCGAATTCTGCAGCTGCCCTGGCCAGAAGCCACAGATTCTATGCAGCATGCAGTCGTGATGTCAGCTTCTGTCGCCGTTGCACGTAAAAATACTTTCACTAATGGGAACGGGGTTGTTAGCGTGCGCCGCCGGCGGATCGATCCCGGTGGCCGGCCCGACTCACGGGTCCGCCGGATCCCTCGAGCAGTGCCGCTCCGGCCGCGGCACTCGCGAGCCAGTAGTCGAACGGACGGTGAGCCGGCCCCTGGTATTCGCTAGAATCCGCGTGCCTGCAGCTATGCGGCGGGTCAACCGATGGGGGTCGGTTATGACGGGGGATTGGGCATGACGCTGACCGGAAACCGGGCGAGCGTCGTCGTCATCGGCGGGGGATTAGCCGGAATCAGCGCGGCCATCGGCCTCGCCGACGCTGGCCTGGATGTCACGCTGCTCGAAGGCCGGGCCTGGCTCGGCGGCGCGACCTGCTCATTCGTCAGGCGGGGCCTGACAATCGACAACGGTCAGCATGTGTTCGTGCGGTCCTGCGTCGCCTACCGGGACTTGCTGGCGAGGCTTGGCGTGACCGGGTCTTGCTCACTTCAGGACCGGCTGGACCTGACCGTGCTGGGTCTGGACGCCACCGCCAGGCTGCGCCGTTCGGGCCTGCCGGCACCGCTGCACCTGGCCAGATCGCTCGCGAGCTACCGCCCGCTATCTGTGGCCGAGCGCGCCAGGGTCGCGACGGCGGCGATCGCGCTGCAGTTCGCTGACCTCGGCGGGCGCGACGACAGCAGCCTGGACGACTGGCTCGCCCGGCACGGTCAGAGCGAGCACGCTCGCAGAATGCTCTGGGATCTGCTCTCGCTGTCCGCACTGAATGTCAGCGCCGAGCGCGCCGACCTGCCGCTAGCGGCGAGTGCCATCAGGGCTGCCATCCTGGCCGCCCGCGGCAACGCGGACCTCGGCGTTCCGTCGGTGCCGCTCAGCACGCTGCACGGTGCTTCGGCGGCAGCGCTGCTCAGCCAGCTCCGGGTGACGGTGCGGCTCGGTGTGCGGGCCACGGCCGTGTGCGAGAGCCCCGCCGGCGGATACGAGGTGCACCTCGCTCATGGCGCTCAGTCCGGAGCTAGCCCGGCCGGCCCTGGGACGGTCAGCCCGGTGTGCGAGCCGGTGTTCGGTGCCGGGCCGACGCAGATCGACGTCGCCGGGGTCGTACTGGCCGTGCCAGCCTGGGATGCTGCGGCGCTGGTGCCGGACCGGCTCGCGGCCGACGCGGCGGCCTGGTCCAGCCTCGAGCCGTCGCCGCTGGTCAGCATGCATGTCATTTACGGCAGCCGGGTCACGCGCTTGCCGTTCGCGGCCGCAGTCGGCTCGCCGGTGCACTGGGTCGTCGACAAGACCGCCGCCGCGGGGCTGCACGCGGGGCAGTACCTGGCCGCCTCGGTGCGCGGTGCTGACGCCTACGTGGACAGGCCGGCGGCCGCCTTGCGTGCCGAGTTCCTGCCGGCGCTGGAACGGTTGTTCCCACCCGCGGCACAAGCCAGCGTCGTGGACTTCTTCGTCACGAGGGAACGCCGGGCGACGATCGCGCACGTGCCGGGTTCGCATCGCTGGCGCGCGGCGACGGCCGCCGGGCCGGCCGGCTTCGCCATAGCCGGCGCGTGGACGGACACCGGCTGGCCAGACACGATGGAAGGTGCCGTCCGGAGTGGGCAGGCGGCGGCACAGAAGGTCATCGCGGAGCTGCCGGACGCCGGGATCAGCACGCCGTTGCGATCGGGGGCGGGAGCGCTCCCGCAGCCCGGTCAGGCCACGGCCGGTCCGGCAGCAGCTGAGCCCGCCGAGGTTTCCAAGCACGAGATGACCAGCGCGTCGTGACCGTCACGGGGCGGGACGGCACGGTGCAGGACAGCACGGGCCAGGACGACACGGTATTGGACAGCACGGTGCAGGACAGCACGGTGCAGGACGGCACGGTGCAGGACGGCACGGTGCAGGACAGCACGGGGGTACGGGCCGCGGCCGGCGCCGCAGTGCAGCGCGTGAGCCAGACCTTGCTAGCTCGTCAAGACGGACGAGGCTGGTGGTCGGGCCGCTCGGCAGGCGACGTGACCCTCGAAGCCGAGGCCCTCCTGGTCGCGGAGGTCCTCGGGATCAGGACGGCACAGCTGACCAGCGCCGCGGCGCAGCAGATTAGGTCC
>DATHQE010000037.1:0-4861 GCA_035483035.1 Streptosporangiaceae bacterium
CGACGACAAGGGCCCGGTGTACATGGTGCTCAAGACCGCCCAGGCGTTCATGGCCCAGGAAGGCGCCCTTCCGCTGAACGTGAAGTTCCTGTTCGAAGGTGAGGAGGAGATCGGCAGCCCGCACCTGCCGGACTACGTCGAGCGGTGCGCCGCCGACCTGGCCGCCGACCTGGTCATCTCCGCCGACGGGGCGATGTGGCGGCCCAGCGAGCCGTCACTGTCGCTGGCGTCCAAGGGCCTGGTGACGATGGACATCGTCGTCGAGGGTGCCACCTCGGACCTGCATTCTGGCCGGTATGGCGGTACGGTCGCCAACCCGCTGCACGCGCTCAGCCAGATCCTGGCCAGTCTGCACGAGCCTGATGGCGGCGTCGCCGTGCCGGGCTTCTACGACGGCATCCCGGTACTGACCGACGCGCGGCGTGCCGAGATTGCCCGCGTCCGGTTTGACGAGAGCGAGTTCCGTGCCGACCTCGGCCTGGCGGAGGCTCACGGCGAGCCCGGCTACACCACGCTCGAGCGGCTGTGGGAACGGCCGACGCTGGAAATCAACGGCGTCAGCGGCGGGGGCAAGTACACAGTGATACCGCGCAGGGCGGTGGGCCATGTGTCATGCCGCCTCGTTCCCGGCCAGGACCCGGATGCGGTCATCGGTGCCATCGCCGACCACGTCCGCCGGCAGCACGCGCCGGGGGTTTCGGTATCCGTGCGTGCCGACGACGCGCGCGTGCCCGCCTACACCATCCCCGCCGATCACTGGGCCATCCGGGCCGCGGCCGGGGCGCTCGCGGCCGTGTACCCCGGCCAGGAGGTGCTGCTGGCCTGCATCGGCGGCACGCTGCCTGCCACCTACCTGTTCGAGCGGGTGCTGGGCTGCAAGACGCTGTTTTTCTCGTTCTCGACCGCCGACGAGAAGCTGCACGCGCCCAACGAGTTCCTGCGCATCCGCAGGCTGCGCGAGGGAATGCGGGCCTGGGAGGAGCTGTGGCGGTTGCTCGCCGCCAGAGAGGATGACGATGACTGAGCTGCCGATAAGTGGGCCACCGTACACCGCGTACTCGTATCTGCCGCCTGGCTCGTTCGCCGGATTCGAGCTCGCGCCGGAGTTCGGCCGCGTGCCGCCCTATGCGGGCGCGGGCCTGACCCCGGAGCAGGCAGCGCGCGCGGCCGCGCTGCTGCGCGACAGCCTGGTGATCAGCCTCCACGATCACCCGGTCAGGTTCCCGCTCGACATGGCGGAGACACCGGGCTACAACCGCACCGGACGGCAGCACGCCGCGTACGCGGGCATGCTCGCATCCGGGCTGAACGTCATCTTCGACAACATGATGGACGGCACCGCGTGCGTGACCGGCAATGCGCCGTGGCGCTGGAACGACATCATCACCGACCTCGGCATGCGGCAGGCTGACCTGGCGCACGCGCCGGGCTTCATGGTCGTGCGGACTGTGGCCGACATTGACGAAGCCAAGGCGTCCGGGCGCGTGGGGCTGGTCTTCGGGCTCGAGGCAGCAACGCCGATCGAGAACGAGATCGACCGGCTCGACGTGCTGTACGGACTCGGGATCCGGCAGATCGGGATCGCCTACTCCGACGCGAACACCCTCGGCAGCGGCCTGTCCGAGCCCAGTGACGGCGGGCTGACCTCGTTCGGCCGCCGGGCGGTGACCCGGATGAACCAGCTCGGGCTGGCCATCGACTTGTCACACTCCTCCGACCAGACCGCGCTGGACACCTGCGAGCAGAGCAGCGAGCCGGTTTTCATCACCCACGCTGGCGCGCGGGCGGTGTGGGACACCGCCCGGATGAAGCCTGACGCCGTGCTGCGCGCCGTGGCCGACACCGGCGGCGTCATTGGCATGTCCGCGGCGCCGCACACCACGCTGTCGCCGGGGCACCCGCGGCACAGCATCGAGTCGGTCATGGATCATTTCCGGTACTGCGCCGACTTGGTCGGCATCGAGCACGTGGCGTTCGGCCCGGACACGCTGTACGGGGACCACGTCGGCCTGCACACGACCTTCGCGCACCTGCTCAGCCTGGCCGCCACGCGGGGTCCGAGCTTCGATCCGGTGGCGTACGTCGACGGCCTGGAGAACCCGACCGAGAACTTCGCCAACATCTGTGACTGGCTCGTGGGCAACGGCTATTCCGACGACGAGATACGTGCCGTTCTCGGCGGCAACATCTACCGGGTGCTGCAGCAGATCTGGGTCGGCTGATAGCTGGCCGGCTGATAGCTAGCCTCGCTGAGCAGCGCTCGTCAGCCCCTGCTCGAGCCAGGACCGCAGGGCGGGTGGTGGCGGCGCGCCAAGGTCGCCTTGACCTGACCGCCGTCGAGGAGCAGCAGCGTCGGGATGGACTGCACGCCGAACCGGCTCTGCAGCCGCGGCGATTCGTCCACGTTGACCTTGACCAGCTTCATCCGCCCCGCGAACTCGGCGGCGAGCTCGGCCAGCACCGGACTCACCATGCGGCAGGGTCCGCACCACGGAGCCCACAGGTCGACCACCACTGGCACCGAGGCGTTCTCCGCGATCTCAGTAAAGTTGTCGTCGCCTGCGTCCACGATCCACGGAAGCGGCCGGTGGCAGTTGCCGCAGCGCGGAGTGCCGCTGGTCGCAGCGGGAACCCGGTTCTTGCGGCCGCAGTTCGGGCACGTGATCACAGGGCCGTCGGTCATGGTCGCGCCTCGTTGTCTCGTGTGGCTCAGTCTCGGTGTGGTGGCTCACTCGGGATTCTGGTAGGTCACCGTCAGCTCCGAGTCTTCCAGATCGACCGCGATCACGGCACCGTCGCGGACGTCACCGGCGAGCAGCGCCCGCCCGATCTTCGTCTCGACATCCCTGGCGATGAAGCGGCGCAGCGGCCGGGCTCCGTACACCGGGTCGTAACCCTGCTCGGCGATGAACTGGAGCGCCGCCGCGGAGATCTCCAGGGTCATCTGCCGGTCGGCCAGCCGGGCGCGCAGGTCGTTGAACATCAGCTCGACGATGCGCTCGATCTCAGTCTCGGTCAGCGGCTTGAAGAGCACGATGTCGTCCAGGCGGTTGAGAAACTCGGGCCGGAAGTACCCGCGCATCGTGGCCATCACGCGATCACGGACGTCCGGCTTGATCTCGCCGCCCGCCACCGCACCTGCCTCCATCAGGTACTCCGAGCCGATGTTGGAGGTCATCACGATAACCGTGTTGCGGAAGTCCACCGTCCTGCCTTGCCCGTCGGTCAGCCGGCCGTCATCGAGGACCTGAAGCAGCGTGTTGAAGACGTCTGGATGTGCCTTCTCCACCTCGTCGAACAGCACGACGGAGTAAGGCCTGCGCCGGACCGCCTCGGTGAGCTGACCGCCCTCCTCGTAGCCGACGTATCCGGGCGGCGCGCCGACGAGCCGGCTAACGGTGTGCCGCTCCTGGTACTCGCTCATGTCGATCCGGATCATGCTGTCCTCGCTGTCGAACAGCGCCGCGGCGAGCGACTTAGCCAGCTCCGTCTTGCCGACGCCGGTCGGGCCGAGGAACATGAACGAGCCGATCGGCCGGCCGGGATCCTTGATGCCCGATCGCGCCCTGATGATCGCGTCGGTCACCAGCTGGACCGCCTCGTCCTGCCCGACAACCCGCTCGTGCAGGGTCTCGTCGAGGCGCAGCACCTTCTGCCGCTCGCCTTCCTGGAGACGGCTGACGGGGATGCCGGTCCAGCGGGCGACGATGCCGGCGATCTCGTCGTCGGTGACGACCTCGCGCAGCAGCCGGTGGCCGCTTTGCCGCGCGCTGAGACGCTCCTCCTCGCCCCGCAGCCGCCGCTCCAGCTCCGGCAGCCTGCCCAGGCGCAGCTCGGCCGTCTTGTTCAGGTCGTAGTCGCGCTCAGCCTGGTCGGCCAGCTGGCGTACCTGCTCCATCTCCCCGCGCAGCGCCTGCACCCGGCGCAGCGCCTGCCGCTCGCCTTCCCACTCCGCTCGCAGTGCGTCGGCCTCCGTGCGCAGGTCAGCCAGCTCCTTGCGCAGGTCCACCAGGCGGATATGGCTGGCCGGGTCGTCCTCCGCGGCCAGCGCGGTCTCCTCGATCTCCAGGCGCATGACGCGGCGGGTGAGCTCGTCGAGCTCGGCGGGCATCGAGTCGATCTCCGTCCGGATCACCGCGCAGGCTTCGTCCACGAGGTCGATCGCCTTGTCCGGCAGGAACCGGTCGGAAATGTAGCGGTGGCTCAGCGTGGCGGCCGCGACCAGGGCGCTGTCCGCGATCCGGACGCCGTGGAAGACCTCCAGGCGCTCGCGCAGGCCGCGGAGGATCGACACGGTGTCCTCGACCGATGGCTCGTCCACCACGACCGGCTGGAACCGCCGTTCGAGCGCCTTGTCCTTCTCGATGTACTTGCGGTACTCCTCCAGCGTGGTGGCGCCGATCATGTGCAGTTCGCCGCGCGCCAGCATGGGCTTGAGCATGTTGCCCGCGTCCATCGCGCCCTCGGCCGCCCCGGCCCCGACCACGGTGTGCAGTTCGTCCACGAACAGCAGGATGCGTCCCTGCGCCGCCTTGACCTCGGCCAGGACCGCCTTGAGCCGTTCCTCGAACTCGCCGCGGTACTTGGCCCCCGCGACCAGCGCGGCCAGGTCGAGGCTGAAGATGGTCTTGTCCCGCAGCCCCTCGGGCACGTCGCCGCGGTTGATCCGCTGGGCTAGACCCTCCACGATCGCGGTCTTGCCCACCCCCGGATCGCCGAGCAGGACCGGGTTGTTCTTAGTCTTGCGGGACAGGATCTGGATCACCCGCCGGATCTCGGCGTCACGCCCGATGACCGGGTCAAGCCGGCCCGCCGCGGCCTCGGCCACCAGGTCGGTGCCGTACTTGTCCAGCGCCTCGTA
>DATHQE010000038.1:0-3603 GCA_035483035.1 Streptosporangiaceae bacterium
CGGTCCCAATGCCGCGGACACCATCGCCATGACGGAGATCCTCTTTGGTGGCCGCGCAGCGATCGAGGCCGTTCCCGCGACGATCTCGCTGATCAACTGCAATTCGCCGCTGCGCTGGGACGACCGGATGCTCGACGCGCTATTCGAGTACTGTGCCGCCGCACAGCCAGTCGTGCTCACCCCGTTCCTGCTCATGGGAGCCATGTCGCCGGTCACTATCCCCGCGGCACTCGTCCAGCAGCTCGCCGAGGCGCTGTCGGGGATCGCGCTGGCCCAGCTCATCAGGCCTGGCTGCCCGGTCATCTTCGGCTCGTTCCTGTCCAACATCGACATGCAGTCGGGCTCGCCGAGCTTCGGCACGCCCGAGTCCGGGATCGGGCTGCTGTGCACCGGGCAGCTGGCCCGGCACTTCGGGCTGCCGTTCCGCACCGGCGGCGGCCTGAACTCCAGCCAGACATGTGATGCCCAGGCGGCGTACGAGTCGCTGATGACGCTGCTGCCGACATTCCTGGCGGGCACGAACTGGGTCATGCACGCGGCGGGCTGGCTCGAGGGCGGGCTGGTCTCGTGCTACGAGAAGTTCATCGTCGACATCGAGCTGCTGCGCATGCTGCGGGTGGAGTTCACGCCGCTGGAGATCGACGAGGCGTCACTGGCGTTCGGCGCGCACGAGGAGGTCGGGCACGGCGGCCACTTCCTCGGCGCGCAGCACACTATGGAGCGGTTCCGCGAGTGCTTCTACCGGCCACTCCTGTCCTCGACCGCGAACTACGAGCGCTGGCTGAAGCTCGGCGGCAAGGATGCGACGGCCAGGGCCGGCGACATCTGCGCAAAGACGCTGGCTGACTACCAGCAGCCGCCGCTAGATGACGCGATCAGGTCCGAGCTCGAGGAGTTCGTCCGCCGTCGTCGCACGGAGCTTGGCGACTGACGACGGCCCGGATTGGCGCTGACGAGGTCGGCGTATCGGGCCTTGTCCGCCTTCGCAAGCCTCTGACCTGCTACGATACGAAACGTCAGGCGCCTGTGTCACGTCCGGGCGCAACTGCGTCAGAAAGTAACGTGTGCACGAACGCATCACTCGCTGCGCTTCAGGTGCCCTGTCCGTCAAGCTGCGCAGCGTGGTGCAGGCCGCGTTCGCGGCCATCGTTTTACTCATCGCCTCGACCGCACTAGCCCGGCCACTCCCGGCTCATGCTGCGTCTGCTGCGCCCCAAACAGCCGCGAAGATGCGGTCGCTGGTCTGGCGCTACGCGCTGCGTCAGAAGGGCAAGCCGTATATCTACGGCGACGACGGCCCGGCCGGCTTTGACTGCTCCGGGCTCGTGTACGCGGCTTACCGCGCCGCGGGCATCGCCCTGCCACGCACGACGTACGGCATGCTGGGAAGCTGGCGGCTGGTCCGGGTCTCGAGGGCGCGCGCTCAACGTGGTGACCTCGCCTTCTTTGGTACTGGTCACGTGGAGATCTACGACGCTGGCAACTGGACCTACGGTGCCGCCGATGCCGGCACGCGGGTCGGGTTCCACAAGATGAACGCGTTCTGGCACCCGACCATGTACTTCATCGTCCGCGCGTAGCCGCAGGGCTTCTACGCAGGCCGTCTAGCCAGCGGCGCGCCGTCACTTCCTCGGGTCCGCTCTTGCGCCGGGCCCGGCTCCGGCATGCCCGGTGCCCCATCGCTGGCGCCCGCTTGCCTGCGCAGCAGGGCCGACGAAGACGCCCGCGAAAAAGTTGTTGGTATGCCGCGAGCTCACGACTCCTACCGGTGTCACGAACAGGCCGGCCGCAGCCGTCAGGCGGCGCGGGCGCAGCAGAAGGAGATCTGAGATGACCACACTGGCCAAGGCAGCAGCCATCGCCGGCAGTCTCGCGTCAGCCGCCGCCGTGGCGGTGGCCGTGATTCTGCCCGTGCACCACGCACCGCTTGCAGGCGCGGCCGCGACGGGAGTGACCGCCGGGACCGCCGCTGACACGAGGGGCAGCGGCGGCTCCGGCGCCGGCCTGCGGTCGGCAGGTACGAGTACCACCGGTTCAGGCGCCGCGGGGACAGCGAGCGGCAGCGGCGCGGACGGGACCGGCACGAGCGGCGGCGCCGGCACCGCGTCCACTGGCACCGGCTCGAGCGGCACGGGCTCGAGCGGCACGGGCTCGAGTGGCACTGGCTCTACTGGGACTGGCTCGAGCGGCACCGGCTCGAGCGGGACGGGCGGAACCGGCACGGGCCTCGGCACCGTGCATCCGGTCATTCCGTCGTTCCCGCACTTGCCGATCACGATCATCACCGCGATCCCGAGCCCCACCGGCACGATCGGCGACCCCGGTGTGCCGTGCCTGCAGGGTTACGTCTGGCGGAAGGCATATAGCGGCGACTACGTCTGCGTCTCCCCGGCCACTCGGACCGAGGCGGCCACAGACAACGCCGCCGCGCTCAGCCGGGTGCAGTCTGGCGGCGGCGCATATGGCCAGTACACCTGCGTACAGGGGTACGTCTGGCGCCAGGTGGTCCCCGATGACTACACGTGCGTGACGTCCGCAGTCCGTGCGCAAGCTGCGTATGACAATTCGCAGGCCGGCAACCGGGTAGCACTGCTGAGCCTGTGGGTCAGTGACTGGACGCCGCCGAGCCAGCCGACGCAAAACTGCTCGGGCGGCGTCTGCACGACGACGGACGGCAGCTGGACCGGCCCGAACTTCCAGATCAACGGCGACTTGTTCAACTTCGGCTCTGTCCTGCTCGAGGTGTACCGCAACGACGGCACGCTGCTGTGGTCCAGCATGGTGACCGCGACTAGCTACAGCGGTTTCGCCGGCGCGGCGCTGTACGCGCAGACTCCGATCGGCGACTGCTCCGGTGTTCCCGGCACCACCGACAACGACTACGTGATCGCCTACGACACCGTCTCCGGGCGCTGGTCGGGCAAGCTACCCATCGACTCTGACTGCGCCTCACTCTGATGAGCGTCGCAGGCCGCCGGGCCGTGGCCGATTGGCTGCGATCCCGGCGGCCCGCGCGTGTCAGCACCGAAAGCAGGCGAAATGTTGCTGTTGCCGATATCCGGTGGCGGCCCGGGTCTCCTAGCGTTAGCGCATGCGTGACCGCGAGATTGTCGCCGCCATCGTGGCCGGTGATCCAGCCGGACTGGCGGCTGCCTATGACCGCTACGCCGCGGCGCTGCACGGTTATTGCCAGTCGCTGCTGGCCGAGCCGGCCGACTCGGCCGACGCGGTTCAGGACACCTTCGTCATTGCCGCTGCCAAGCTCGGCGATCTGCGCGATCCGGACCGCCTACGACCCTGGCTCTACGCCGTGGCCCGTAACGAGTGCCACCGGCGGCTACGCGGCCGGGCCAGGATCGCCTCCCTGGAGGAGGCGGGCGAAGTGACCGACCCGGCGCAAACCGAGCCGCGTGGCGCGGATCAAGCGGCGCTCAAAGAGCTTGTCACCTCGGCGGTCGCCGGACTCAACCCCGGCGATCGCGAGGTCATCGAACTGTCCCTGCGACACGACCTGAACGGAGCGGATCTCGCCGATGCGCTCGGCGTGCCGGTCAACCAGGCGCACGCGCTGGCGTCACGTGCGCGCGCTCAGCTGGAGCGGTC
>DATHQE010000039.1:0-3205 GCA_035483035.1 Streptosporangiaceae bacterium
ATCCGGCCAGGGCCGAACGACGCAGGTCAGGCCACCGCGACTGGCGCCGCCGCGGGCACGGCTCAGGCCGGCCGGGCAAGGCACGCGGGCGCGAGGCGGGCAGGCGTGGCCCGCCAGGTGGCCACGGACGGCGACGGCCAGGCGTGGTATGCGTCGGCCCGGTCGGCCAGGCTCGCAGCGGGCCAGCGCAACTGTGGCTGCCTGGAAGAGGTGCTCGTTCGGGAGTGGGCGGCTGACGAGGAGCCGGTGGCTGAGGTCGTCACTGCCATTGACCGCCTGGCCGCGCTGCCCGTCCTCATCAAGGAAAAGCTGGCAGCCGGCCTGGAAGCCATTCACGTCGGGCCGGGCGGCGTGCCTGACCTTGATCACATGGGCGAGCTGGCCGGAGTGGCCCTCCCGTCTGGGCGCGCCACCTGGGATGCCTGCGCGGGCGCCTACGGCGACCGGAAGATCGTCGTCGGCTCTCGGCCGTCGCCGACGCCCGACGTCATGTGTCATGAGGTGGGACACGCACTGGACGACATCGATGGGTCGGTGGCCGGCTGGCAGTCCGATTCGGCGGACTTTCGCTCCCTTTACGACCGCTGCCGGTCGCATCTGGCCAGCGAGTTCCACCGGCATGGCGACGCACTCGGCCGCCGGGAGTTCTTCGCGGACGCGTTCGCGGCCATCGCCTCGAGCCAGCGACCCGCCCTGGTCGAGATGCTGTCCGGTGACACCAGGACAGCGCTGGACGTGATGCTTTACTTCAACGTGCGTTACGGCATCTAGTGAGGTTCATTCGGCGATGACGGTGATCAGACTGCCAAGCGGCAACCTGCTGGTGCCCGAGTACGCCATCGGTGATGATGGTCGGCTACTCGGCGATGCTTACGTGGAGATCGGGCCGGACCACGAGGACTACACACGGCTCGCGGCCGAGGCGATCTCCGAGCAGGAAGACCAGGCCCGGCGCCAGCGGTGGCGGGACGGCGACGAGTCACTCCGCCGGGAGTTCCTCGACTACCTGGCACGCCACGGCGCGGACGGTGGCTGGCACCACGGGGCCGACTGACCGAAACGACAGGTGGCGGCAGTCAGGCGCGAAGGTCGGGGCGTGAAGGTCGAGCGGCTTCAGCGGGCGCTGGCAGAGTCTGCGTCTCCGTCAAGCAGCTCGCGTACCTCGGTCTCGCGGAACCTGCGGTGCCCGCCCGGCGTGCGAATGCTGCTAATCCGGCCAGATGCCGCCCATCGCGTGACAGTCTTTGGGTCCACCCTGAAAAGTGCGGCTACTTCCCCCGGTGTGAGCAGGCGCTCACTGTTGCCGTCCATCGTGTTCTCTCCCTGATCCCTGAGGGCCCGCGTGATCCCTGAGGCCCGTCCCAAGTGTCGCAGAAACTCGCCAAGTTAGCCACAAACAGCGGCTTTATCCCTTGATTCGGGAAATTCCGGCCGTCCGCCAAGTCAAGCGCTGAGTCAAGGCTCTAGTCAAGGCCCAGGGTGGCGATCCCCCTGCTAGCGGGCTGTGGACGTGCACTAGTCTCGGATCACCATGCGCGCGACGTTGTCCTACACACTTCTGCGGTTGCTCCTGTTTTTCGCGGCCGTGCTCGTACTCGCGCTGTTCGGAGTGCACGGGATCACCCTGGTTGTGGTCGCGCTCGTGGTGAGCTCGATCATCAGCCTCCCGCTGTTGTCCAGGCTCCGCGACCGCATGTCGACCTCGCTGTCCGGCAAGATCGGCGGCTTCACGCACCGGCTAGACGAAGGCACCAAAGCCGAGGACGCCGACTAACGGCCGATCGCTGGCTGCTCGGGTAGCCAGCCCCCGGACGTCAGCATCTGCACTATCGCGCGGACAGCGTCAGCCCGGCTCTGCACCGACGTGTCGATGACGAGCTCCGCATCGGCAGGCACCTCGTAGGGGTCCGACACCCCGGTGAACTGGCCGATCAGGCCTGCCCTCGCCTTGGCGTACAAGCCCTTGCGGTCGCGTGCTTCGCAGACCTCGACCGGCGTCGCCACGTAGATCAGGAAAAAGTCGCCTGCCTCACTCGCCAGCTGCCGAGCCTGCGCTCGGGCGGCGGCGAACGGAGCTATCGGCGCGCAGATGGCGATGCCGCCGTGCCTGGCGATCTCGGCCGCGACGAAGCCGATCCGGGCGATGTTGAGATCACGGTCGGCACGGGAAAATGACAAGCCTGCCGACAGCAGCTGACGCACCAGGTCGCCATCAAGCAGCGATACCTGCCGGTCGCTGCGCTCGGCCAGCACGTCGGCCAGGTCCCTGGCGATGGTCGACTTGCCCGAGCCGGACAACCCAGTCAAGAACAGGACCAGACCGCGCTCGGACCGCGGCTTGCGCACCCGGCGCAGTTCGCGCGCGACCGCTGCCGGAACAATCCACGGCGGAATCTCGCTGCCTGCGTCCAGCAAGTCGCCGAGCTGATCGGCCGACAGGTCCTCCCGCTCGGTGCCCGGTTCGATCAGCGCGTGCGGCCGCCATACCTCCGCGCGTGGATCGTAGGCCCAGTCGCCGGATGGCAGGATCGGAATCTGCGCGGCGGCTGCGAAGTCGGCGCCGATCGGCAGGTTGGCACGCGCGGGCGCGTCGCCGGGCGTCGGCACAGCCCCGTCCGCCATGAGGTGCGTGGCGCCGTAGGCCGCCGCGACCCTGGCGGCGGTGGCCAGGTCACGGGCCCGTCCGGCGGGGCTGGCCGGCGCTTCGGCGTGCGGCGGCAGCGGGACCGGAACGAGCAGTGAGCCAGCCGGCAGGCTGGGCATGGCGGCGAGTACGGCCCTGATTAGTGCCTGTGACGAGCCGACGACCGCCGCGTGCCCGCTGACGAGCGGCAGGATGAGCACTCGCGCCTTGAGCCGGCCGGCCAGGTGCCTGACCTGGCCGATCTGACGGCTGGTCAGCGGTCCCCTGGTGGCGAACGCGAGGACGGGCCCGGCGCCAAGCTCGGCTCTAGTGGCCGCGGGGCTCAGCATCAGCCGACGGAACGGCCCGTGCTCGGGCGGCCGGTTCGCCGCCACCGGGCCGGCCAGGCGCACCAGTCCGGCCTCATCGTCGAGCGCAATCCGCTCCTCGACCGTCAGCACGGCGATCGGCGTGCCCTCCGGATCGGACAGCAAGATCCGGTCGGGCGCAGCGCCGGCGGGCAGCACACTGGCGGGCACGTCCAGGGTGACCGGGACCGGGAACGGGGTGCCATCCGCCAGT
>DATHQE010000040.1:0-9120 GCA_035483035.1 Streptosporangiaceae bacterium
CCGAGCACCCCGACTGGGTGATGCTGTACCAGTACGGGAACGAGGCGAACGCCCGCGCCCACTACGAGACGACCGGTCCCGAACTGCTGGCGGACCTGCCCGAGATCACGCACTTCGTGGCGGGACTCGGCACGTCTGGCACGCTGATGGGGACCGGCCGATTCCTGCGCGAGCGCGTGCCCGGTGTCCAGATCGTCGCCGCCGAGCCGCGGTACGGCGAGCTGGTGTATGGCCTGCGGAACCTGTCCGAGGGGTTCGTGCCCGAGCTGTATGACGAGTCGGTCCTGACGTCGCGGTTCTCGGTGGCGTCGGCTGATGCCCTGCGCCGGACCAGGGAGCTGCTCTCAGTCGAGGGCCTGTTCGCGGGGATCTCGTCCGGCTGCGTGCTGCACGCGGCACTGGGCCTGGCCGCGAAGGCGCAGGCCAGGGGCGAGCGGGCTGACATCGCGCTGCTGATCGCCGATGCTGGCTGGAAATACCTGTCGACCGGTGCCTACGGCGGCACGCTGGCTGAGGCCGAGGCGCGGCTGGAAGGCCAGCTCTGGGCGTGACGATAAGGCCAGCTCTGGGCGTGACGACGAGGACAAGGAAGACCTAGGCCGAATGACGATCTTTGACGAAGCGACGGCGATTACCCGTCGCGCCGATGGGCGGTACGACGCGCTGCCGGACGCCAGGTTCGCCATCGTGGCTCCGGGCGGCACCACACCGTCGGCGATCAACGGCGGTGCGCTGCTGGCGACGGTCATGCGCGCCGTACTCGCCGAGTCGCCGCAGCCGCACCCGGTCGCGACCAGCGCCCACTTCCTGCGGGTCGCCGCCATCGCGCCTGCTGAAGTGCAGGTCACCTGGCTAAAGCACGGTCGCACGGCGTCAACAGCGCGGGGAACCCTGGTCCAGGATGGCAAGGTCATCCTGGATACGACCATGACGGTCGGGGAGGTCCCCGGCGCCGGCCACGTCGACGGCTCGGTCGCCGACGGCTCGCTGACGTGGACTGGCCCGCCGCCCGAGTTCCCTGCCATCGAGGACTGCCTGGACCTCGGCAAGTGGCGCGGAACGACAGGCCCGGACGGCACCTCGGGCTACGCCGCCCAGGTCGAAGTGCTCATGGACCCGGCCACGTCCGGATGGCGCCGGGACGAGCCGTCCGGACTGCCGGAGATGCGGGGCTACTTCCGCCTGCGGGACGGGCAGGACCCGGACCCGTACGTACTAGCGCTCGCGGTGGACGGACTACCGCCGGTCGTCTTCGGCCTGGGCGCCACTGGCTGGGCGCCCACGGTGGAGCTGACCTGGCACATGCGGGCCGTGCCGTGCCCGGGTCCGCTCGCCGTCGCGGCGCGAGCTCGGCACGTCAGCGGCGGCTGGTTCGACGAGGAGGCCGAAGTCTGGGACGCCGCCGGGCGGCTGGTGGCGCAGAGCAGGCAGCTAGCGCGCGTCGGGCGGGGCCGGCTGCGGGCCGTCGCGAACGGTCCGGCTCAGGGCGTGGTGACCGGCTAGTGGTGATCGGCTAGTGCGCCGTCAGGGCACGCTCTTGATCTTCCACACAAAGATTGAGGCGAGCGCGGCGACAATGGCAGTGCCGGCGAAGAGAGTCGGATAGCCGCCGAGTATCACCAGCGGGCCGGCGATCGCCGCGCCGATGGCCGCCGGACCCACGATGGCGATGTTGATGATGCCGAGATCCTTGGCCCGGTCCGCGGCGGCCGGCAAGACCTGAGTGATCAGCGCCTGGTCGACAGCAAGGTAAGCGCCGAAGCCCATGCCGAACAGCACCGCGGCGACCAGGGCGGCATCCCAGTTCTCCACGAACGTCAGCAGCAGCGCCGCGAGGCCCATCAGCGCCCCGGAGACAGTGACGATCATCTTCCGCTTACCCATGCGGTCGGAGATCACGCCGCCGATGATCGCCGTCAGCACGACGCAGACGGTGTAGATGACGATCAGGATCAGCAGGCCAGTCGCGGCGGGGATGTGCTCGTGGGCGTACAGCTTGACCTTGTCGCGCAGGAAGTACAGCAAGTACAGCGTGCCCATCGCGATGGCCAGCGAGGCCAGGAATCGGGTGAGCCAGGCCCAGGCGAAGTCCGGGTATTGCCGCGGGCTGATCCAGTACGCCTGCAGCAGCTTCTTCCAGGAGAACGCGTCGACGTGCGCTGGGTCGAGCGGATGGTCCGGGGTCAAGAACACGAACGGGATCACCAGCACGAAGAACAGCACGGCCATGATGTAGTAGCCGCTCACCACGCTGCTGCCCAGGACCAGGACGACCAGGACAGTGCCCACGACCAGGCCAAGTGCCTGCGGCATGCCCACCCAGCCGGCCACCGTCGCCCGCTGCCGGACCGGCACATGGTCAGGGATCGCGGCACTGAGGCTCGCGTACTCGCCGTTCTGGAATGCGCTGAAGATCACCCACAGGACCGCGACCCCGGCCACGGTCTGCTGGTGCGCCAGCACCAGCATGCTGACCGCGCCGAGCAGCGCCATGATCAGGGTCCACCGGTGCCGCCGCCCGTTCAGGCCGAAGAAGCTGTAGGCATAGCTGGTCCGGTCCGACAGTGCCCCGGCCAGCGGCGTGGCCAGCACCGAGGCAACCGCGCCTACTCCGGAGACGATTGCCAGCGCCGCGATCTTGTGTGCCCTGTCGATGTTCTGCAACTGAATCGGCAGGAGCACCTGGATCGGCGTCAGCGAGGCCATCCACATGCCCAGGCTGGCCAGGCTCAGCCCGGCGATCCAGCCAGGCCGGACGTGTACCGACGGCTCGGCCAGCGCGAGCGGGACAGCGCGCTCGGAGTCGGTTGACTGCTCGGTCATCACACCTCCGCGGGCCGCGGCTCACTGTCGCTGGCTAAGGGTTCTTAATCCGGATCATGGCGTTTTGGGGATGATAGTGGCAGTGCCGGATTCGTCGACACGTTTCCGCTGGCCGGCCCCTGGCGCCGCCAGGCTATCCTGAGCCGCTGTGGGCATCATGATCCGTCGCGCGCACCATGGACAGCCATGCAGGTGACGATCGTGGGCTGCTCGGGCAGCTTCCCAGGCCCGGACAGCCCCGCGTCCTGTTACCTGATTGATACCGGCGACTTCCGCATGGTTCTCGATCTAGGGAACGGGGCCGTTGGCGCCCTCCAGAATTACTCCGGGCTCGCCGACGTCGACGCGATCTGCCTGAGCCACCTGCACTCCGACCACTGCATCGACATGCTGGGGTACTCCGTCTTCCAGAACTACCACCCGGACGGGCCGCGGCCGAAGATTCCTGTGTATGGGCCCGCCGGTACGCAAGATCGGCTCGCCCGCGCGCTCGGCACCGAGCACCTCGGCATCGCCGACGCGTTCGACGTCACCACCCTCGCGCCCGGCACCATCGAGATTGGCCCGCTGCGCCTGACGATGGCGCACATGAACCACCCGGTCGAGACCTTCGGGTTCCGGATCGAGCACGCGGGCAAGGCGCTGGCTTATTCGGCCGACACCGGTCCGACCGACGAGCTCGTCCGCCTTGCGGCAGGCGCTGACGTGCTGCTCTCCGAGGCATCCTTCGTCGATGGCCCTGATCTGCCACCCGACCTGCACCTGACGGCCCGGCAGGCAGCCGAGCACGCGGCCAGAGCCGGAGTAGGGGAACTAGTGCTGACTCACCTCGTCGCCTGGAACGACCTGCGGGTCTCGCTGGCGCAGGCGTCGGAGGCGTTCGGCGGCTCGCTGCGGCTCGCCCGATCCGGTCTCCGGCTGTTCGCCCCGGCCGACTCCTGACTCGGCCGGTGCTGGCTGGGCTAGGGCTGGCTCCACCGCGTCCGCCGCCGCGCGTACGGTGCCAGGCGCCCGGACCTTGACCAGCACGCCGATCAGGACCAGGGCGGCGAGGCCGAAGGAGTCCTCCGCCAGCCGCGCGGGTATCCCCGCAACCTGCCGCGGGCCAACGCTGGCCTGGACCCAGATCGGCAGCCAGGAGGCGAAGATCACGAAGGCGAGCGTCGCTATGGTCACCCGCCGCCAGTCTCGTCCGGTGCCGACGACAACGCCGATGGCAACAACCGCCCAGCACAGGTGATGGATCCAGGCCACTGGCGACAGGAGAGCGGCCAGCAATCCGGTGATCGCGATGCCGGCCATCTCATCACCGCGCTGCCAGCAGGCCCGGGCGGCGGCGAATCCGGCGACGGCTACGGCGGCGGCGGCGAGCAGCCAGACCGGCGGGGGAGCATGGCCGGGCAGAAACGCACGCAAGATCATTCCCCGCAGGGACTGATTGCCGGCCGCCGCATTACCGCCTAGCCGGCCCGAATCGAATATCGCGCTGGTCCAGTAAGTGATCGAGTCGTGCGGAGCGAGGATGAATGCGGCCCCGGTCCAGACCGCGAAAGACGCCGCGGCGACGGCAGCAGCCTTACGCCGTCCGGTGATCAGCAGATAGACGATGAAGACGCCGGGGACCAGCTTGATCGCCGTCGCCAGGCCAATCAGGATGCCCCGTGGCCACCTGGGTCGCGGCACGGCGCAATCAAGCAGGCACAAGGCGAGCAGGAACAGGTCGATCTGCCCGAAGGCCATCTCCTGCCAGATCGGTGTCAGGACCGCGCAGCCGCCCAGCAGGCAGGCAAGTGCTGCCCAGGACCAGCTGCCAGCGCGGTCCAGCAGCGGACGGAAACCCAACCGGATCGCGATGGCCAGCGGTCCGTAGACCATCGGGATCCAGGCGAGCATCGCTAGTCGAAGGGGCAGCGCAGCCAGCGGCGTGGCGAGGATCGCCGACAATGGCGGATAGGTGAAGTGGAGGCCGGCCGCTGTCCGCATTTGGTACAGCCTGGCCCCATGCAGGATCGCCGCTGCGCCAGAGCGATAGACGACGAGGTCAACCAGCCCGCGGCGCAGAAAGGCATCAGCAAGCGCGCCGACTCCGGTCAGCGCAAGCAGCCAGCAGGCACTGGTGATCAAGGTCCGCTGTGACACTGCGGAGCGTCGCGGCACTACAAAGCTCGGCAGCCGCAACGACCTGGGCGGCGAGGATACCGGCCAGCGCGGCTGCCGATCGTCCCCTGCGACGTTGCGCATGACCCCGTGCCCCCGATTGCGACGGTGCTCGCAGCCCGGGTCCCGATGTCCCGTCCCTGACCGCAGCACGCTCGCCGCGCGCGCCTGCGGCCGCCCAGCCGCTGAACGCTAACGGGAATCCATGTACCGAGCCAACGAATTTGCCCGTTATTGGGGAAAAGGTGAATTGATGGAAACTATCCCGATTGGCGATGCGTGCGGCGCAGATGCGGGAGCCTCATCCGGCCACGATGCTGCGCATAGACTGCTCTCCCATGCGTGTGCTCGTCACCGGCGGCGCCGGCTTCATCGGCTCGCACCTCACCGATGCACTGGTGCACCGGGGCGATGCCGTCGAAGTCGTCGACAACATGTCGGCGGGCAGGCCGGGCCGAGTGCCCGAGCAGGCTGCCGTGCACAAGCTGAGCGTCACCGACGCCGCTGCACTGGCCGCGCTGACCGCTGACTTCGCCCCCGAGCTGATCTGTCACCTCGCCGCGCAGATCGACGTCCGGTCGTCGGTATCGCATCCGGCGGCGGACGCGATGGCGAACGTCATCGGCACCGTGAACGTGCTCGAATCGGCGCGGGCCGTCGGTGCCCGAGTGCTGTTCTGCTCGACTGGTGCGGTCATCTACGGCCGAGATGCGCCGATCCCGTCGATGGAAGACGTGCTGCCGCTGCCCGAGTCGCCGTATGGCGTCGCCAAGCACTGCGCCGAGCAGTACGTCCTGCTGTACAACCGGCTGCACGGGACAAGCCACGCCGTGCTCCGGTTCGCCAACGTGTACGGGCCGCGCCAGAATCCGGCCGGGCTAGCCGGCGTGGTCGCGATCTTCTGTGCACGGGCGCTAGCGGGAGAGCGGCCGGTCATCTACGGCGACGGCCAGCAAACGCGAGACTACGTCTACGTGGCCGATGCCGTCGGCGCGTTCCTGGCGGCCGCTGACCGTGGCCGTCCTGGCACCTGGAACATCGGCACTGGTACCGAGGTCAGCGTGCTGGCCCTCACCCAGGTGATCAGCCAGGCCGCCGGGTACCAGCTCGAGCCTGAGTTCGCGCCAGCCCGACCCGGCGAGCTGCTACGTGGCGCGCTGGCGCCCGAGCGGGCGCGGCGTGATCTTGGCTGGGTGCCGACGACGTCCCTGGCCGAGGGCGTCCAGCGGGTGTACCAATGGATCAAGGCCGGGTCGCCGGAACGGGCCGGCTGGTAGCACTAGGCTGACGGCTATGTCACGACCAGACGGCCGGCAGCCGGATCAGCTACGCGAAGTCAAGATCACCAGGGGATGGCTGGATCACGCCGAGGGCTCGGTGCTGGTCGAGTTCGGCGCGACCCGGGTGCTGTGCGCCGCAAGCGTCCAGGAGGACCTGCCGCGCTGGCGGCGCGGCAGCGGCCAGGGCTGGGTGACGGCCGAGTACGCGATGCTGCCTCGTTCGACGAACACGCGCAGCGATCGCGAGTCAGTCAAGGGCCGGATCGGCGGCCGCACGCACGAGATCTCCCGCCTTGTCGGCAGGTCGCTGCGAGCGTGCATCGACCCGAAGGCGCTCGGTGAGAACACGATCGTCATCGACTGCGACGTGCTCCAGGCCGACGGAGGCACCCGGACCGCGGCTATCACCGGCGGATACGTCGCACTAGCCGACGCGATCGGCTGGCTGAAGGGGCGCAAGCGCACGAGGGGCGAGCCGCTGACGGCATCGGTGGCCGCGGTCAGTGTCGGCATCGTCGACGGGCAGCCGCGGCTCGACCTGTGCTACGACGAGGACGTCGCGGCCGACACCGACATGAACGTGGTCTGCACCGGTGACGGCAGCTTCGTTGAGGTTCAGGGCACGGCCGAGCGCGAGCCGTTCGGCCGCGCGCTGCTCGACGAGCTGCTGGACCTGGCAGTGGGCGGCTGCGCCGAGCTGACCAAGATCCAGCAGGCTGCTCTCGGCGCATGACCAGCGCACCGGCGCAGGCTCCGCCGCGCCTCGTCCTTGCCACCGCGAACCGGCACAAGCTGGTCGAGCTGACCAGGATCCTGGCCGACGGGCGGGTGGACGTTGCGCTGACCAGCCTGGCGGAGTTCCCTAGCGCCCCCGATGTCGCCGAGACCGGTTCCACCTTTGCCGAGAACGCGCTGCTCAAGGCGCGCGAGATCGCCCGGTTCACCGGGCTGCCCGCCGTCGCCGACGACTCGGGGCTGTGCGCCGACGCGCTGAACGGGATGCCGGGCGTGCTGTCGGCCCGCTGGTCTGGCCGGCACGGTGACGACGAGGCCAACCTGTGGTTGCTGCTCGCCCAGCTCACTGATGTACCCGACGAACGGCGCGGGGCGCAGTTCGTGTGCGCGGCGGCGCTGGTGCTGCCGGGCGGCCGCGAGCACGTCAGCGAGGGTGTGATGCGAGGCCGGCTGATCCGGGAGCCGCGCGGGCAGAACGGCTTCGGGTATGACCCGATCTTCATTCCGGAGTCCGCGGACATCACTACCGCCGAGATGGAGTCGGCGGACAAGGACAGGATCAGCCACCGCGGCAAGGCATTGCGGGGGCTTGCCCCGGTAATCGCTGCGTTCCTTGGCTAATCTCGATCCTGACAATCGGAGGAGAAGGGAACGAGCATGGCCGAAGTACGCCTGGCTCCCGGTGACGCGGCGCCTGAGTTCTCGCTGCCGGACGCCGACGGCAACGAGGTGAGCCTGTCCTCGCTGCGCGGCCAGCGAGTGATCATCTACTTCTACCCGGCGGCGATGACGCCGGGCTGCACGACGCAGGCGTGTGACTTCCGGGACAGCCTGTCGAGCCTGGCCGCGGCTGGGTTCGCGGTGCTGGGGATTTCGCCGGACAGCCCGGCGAAGCTGGCGAAGTTCCGTGACCGGGACGGTCTCAATTTTCCGCTGCTGAGCGACGAGAAGCGCGCTGTGCTCGAGGCCTACGGCGCGTACGGCGAGAAGATGCTGTACGGCAAGAAGTCGGTCGGCGTGATCAGGTCCACGTTCGTCGTCGGCCCGGACGGCACGATCGAGCAGGCGCAGTACGGGGTGAAGGCAACCGGCCACGTGGCGCGGCTGCGCAAGGACCTCGGCGTTTGACCGCACTGTCTGATGGCACTGTCTGGTGGCACTGTGTGACTGCACCTTGCACCTTCTGACAGCACTGGGGCCGTAGCCCAACGGCAGAGGCACAGGATTTAGGTTCCTGCCAGTGTGGGTTCGAATCCCACCGGCCCCACAAAATGCGCAAATCCCGCATTAGTCGCCTGGTTCGGCCTCTTAGGGGACCCGCCGCCCGCTTGCATAGGGCGCCAGGTTGGCTTTGCTGCCCCTCTTGGGGCAGCACATCCAATCTCGCGCCCAATTAGTGCGCTGGCCGGCCGTCAGCTCCGTAGCGCAAACCGGATGAAACCTCAGGTTTCCGGCGCAGGTCGGCGCCTAGACTGAACCACCTGGGGCTAGCCATGTCGACGCAATACTGAGCGGGACGGCGGGCCATGGGACACCAGTTCGCTAGTGGTGCCCGACTATGGGCCACGGTGGCTAACTCTCGCCCTTTGGCGATGCCACACGCGGCGCGGCCGGCCGCTGCAAACGTGACGCTTATCCGTGCACGGCGAGCTTGTCTACCTCACCCTACGAGGCTCTTACCTAGGTGTTACCCACGCGGCGGGCGGCCTCGGTGCAGGCGATGCCAGGTCCGCCGCTACGCTGCTGCTCGCGGCGAGCGGACGCCGCAACGCCGTCGTGAGGAGCCAGATGCCAGTGGCCGGGCCGGTCGGCTTCGACCTGGATCTCACCTTGATCAACTCCAGGCCGGCGATCATGGCGGCCTGGTCGGCCGTGGCCGACGAGCTGGGTGTGCACATCGACCTGGCCGACGTCGATACGCGGATGGGCATCAAGCTCGAAGACGAGGTCAGCTACTGGTTCCCCGCCCACGGGCAGCAGGCGGCCGCCGACAGCTATCGCCGCCATTACGTGCAGCTAGCGCCCACCATGACCTTCGCGCTGCCCGGCGCGGCCGAGGCACTCGCCGCCGTGCACTTGGCTGGCGAGCGAGCCGTGATCATCACGGCCAAGCACCCGGTCTCGG
>DATHQE010000041.1:0-2543 GCA_035483035.1 Streptosporangiaceae bacterium
GCCCAGCCAGTCGTCGATCTCGTCGTGCGGGCTAGTCATGGGCGTCTCCCAGGGCTGCTTTCAGCCTGGCCCTGGCATTGAACAGATCCGCCTTGATCGTCCCTTCTGGGCGGCCCAGCATGGCGGCCACCTCTTTCAGGCCGAAGCCACCGTAGTAGTGCAGGAGGAACGGGCTGCGCAACCGCTCGGGCAGGGCCTGAATCAGTGCCCGGACGTCGACGTCCTGAGCCGGGTGATAGGCCGGATCGGCGGGGCCGGCGGCCGTCATCACCCTGATCGCGTTGCGCTCGCGACCGGTCTTGCGCCAGTGATCCCGCACCAGGTTGGTCGCGATCATGTAGAGGTAGCTCTGCGGATTGTCCAGGCCGGACCAGCGGGACAACAGCCGGGTGAATGCTTCCGACGCGATCTCGTGCGCTGTCTCGTCGTCATCGACGAGCCTGCGCACCCAGCCGGCCAGCCGCGGGTAGCAGGCATTGAAGAGTTCCTCGACGGCTTGCTGATCGGAGGTGCGCAGCCTAGCCACCGTGCTCCTCTGGTTGACCGCGCTCCCTTGCCTGACCGCATGCGCTGGGTCCAGCGGCCACGTTAGCTGAAATGTCCCCTTGTATTCCAGGGCTGCGGCGCCGGGACGGAGGACAGCACAGCTCGCACCCGCTAGGCCGTCTTGCATAGCTCCATCACATTTCCGCCGGTTGGGAAGACTCCACTGGCTACCTAAGACGACGCACGGGCCGGATGGTTGCGGCCAGCACTTGCTTTTTTGCCTTCGATGGGGCGGGTACACTAGACGAAGATAGTAGGACGTCCAACTAAATAGGCCGAGCAGGCCTGGCCGGAGGCACTTCATGGACGCAGGTTCGGCGGGGGAGTATGGCCGCGACCGCTGGCAGCGCCGGTATGACGCGGCACGCAGGCGGGACGCCGACTTCACCACGCTGTCCGGAGTTGAAGTAGATCCGGTGTACGGACCGCCCGCGGGCGCCGTCGTGCCGGGCTTCGAACGGATCGGCTGGCCTGGCGAGTACCCGTTCACGCGCGGGCTCTATCCCGGCGGCTATCGCGGCCGCACCTGGACGATCCGGCAGTTCTCAGGGTTCGGCAACGCGGTCCAGACGAACGAGCGGTACAAGATGCTGCTTCAGGCTGGCGGCGGCGGTCTGTCGGTGGCGTTCGACATGCCGACCCTCATGGGCCGTGACTCTGACGACCCGCGGTCGGCCGGCGAGGTGGGTCACTGCGGCGTCGCGATCGACTCAGCGGCCGACATGGACACGCTCTTCAGCGGCATTCCGCTGGCCGACATCACGACGTCGATGACGATCAGCGGACCGGCGGTGCCAATCTTCTGCATGTATCTGGCGGCGGCGGAGCGGCAGGGCGCCGACGTCACCAAACTCAACGGCACGCTGCAGACCGACATCTTCAAGGAGTACATCGCGCAGAAGGAGTGGCTCTTCCCCCCGCAGCCGCACCTTCGGCTGATCGGCGACCTGATGGAGTACTGCACGCAGCGCATTCCGGACTACAAGCCGCTGTCGGTGTCCGGGTATCACATCAGGGAGGCGGGCTCTACGGCCGCGCAGGAACTGGCGTTCACCCTGGCCGACGGCTTCGCCTACGTCGAGCTCGGGCTCGCGCGCGGGCTCGACATAGAGGAGTTCGCGCCCGGTCTGTCGTTCTTCTTCGACGCGCACATCGACTTTTTCGAGGAGATCGCCAAGTTCCGCGCCGCCCGGCGGATCTGGGCGCGCTGGCTGCGCGACGAGTACGGCGCCACCACCGAGCGGGCGCAGTGGCTGCGATTCCACACGCAGACGGCCGGGGTCTCCCTCACCGCGCAGCAGCCCGACAACAACATCGTCCGTACCGCCATCGAGGCGCTGGCCGCGGTCCTCGGCGGGACAAACTCGCTGCACACCAATGCGCTCGACGAGGTGCTCGCGCTGCCGAGCGCGGCGGCAGCCGAGATCGCGCTCCGCACTCAGCAGGTGATCATGGAGGAGACGGGGGTCGTCAACGTCGCTGATCCGCTCGGCGGCTCCTGGTATCTCGAGGCACTGACGGACAAGCTCGAGGCCGAGGCCGAGGAGATCTTCGCCCGGATCAAGGCGATGAGCCCGGACGGCACGATGACCGGCGGCATCCTGCAGGGCATCGAGGACGGCTGGTTCATGTCGGAGATCGCTGAGGCGTCGTTTGCTTATCAGCAGAAGCTCGAGAAGGGAGATAAGCGAGTCGTCGGCGTCAACTGCCTCACCGAGACGGTGGAGAAGCCGATCGAGATCCTGCGGGTCAGCCACGAGGTGGAAGTCGACCAGGTCGCTGACTTGCACCAGCGGCGGGCCCGTCGGGACCAGGCCGAAGTGGACCGGGCCCTGGCGGCCATGCTCGCCGTCGCCCGCTCCGGCGAGAACATCATCCCGTCGATGATTGCCGCCGCCGCAGCCGAGGCCACCCTCGGTGAGATCTGCGGCATTCTGCGCGATGAGTGGGGCGGGTATTTCGAGGCGCCGGCATTCTGAGTGCCGCCGTCCTCGTGA
>DATHQE010000042.1:0-4982 GCA_035483035.1 Streptosporangiaceae bacterium
GGTCAGGCAGGTATGCCCGGACCCTGGCCAGGTACCGGCGCTTGGACAGCGACGCGCTGATCTCATGCATGCCGCTGCGCCAGTGCCGCCGGGCGAGCTGCCAGGCCCCAGGCCAGCGTGCTAGCTGGGCGACGTCGGCCATGCGGACGTCCGACCAGCGGTAGCCCTCGAGCGCGAGCGCGAGCACGGCATTCGGGCCCACATAGACCGTGTCGTCAACATGCCGAGTCAGGTGGACGCCGAGGAACGGGTAGCGCGGATCGGGCACCGGGTAGACCATCCCGCGCACCCGGTCGCGCGCCTGCGGTGCCAGTTCGTAGTACTCGCCGCGGAACGGCACGATCCGTAGCTCGCCAGGCCGCCCGACGCTCGCGGCGAAGTGATCGCTGTGCAGGCCGGCGCACACGATCAGATAGTCGAACTCGAACGTGTCGCCGGAAGCTGAGCGCACCCGCACGCCCGCTGCCGTCTCCCGGATCGCGCTGACCGGCGTGCCGAGCATGACCTTCCCGCCTGCGGCGCCGACCACACGGCCGAGTGCCTCGCACATGCCGGGGTAGTCGGCGGCCGCGGTATGCGGCGAGTACAGCGCGGCCGCACCCTTGATGTGCGGCTCGATGTCGGCGATCTCCGCGCGCCCCACGCGCCTGATGCCAGGCACTTGGTTGCGGGTCGCCCGGTCCTCGATCTGTGCCAGGCCGCCGAGCTCCGGCTCGGAGACGGCCACGATCAGCTTGCCGAATTCGCGGAGCGACACCCGGTGCTCCTGGCAGAACTCCCGCGTCATGGCGGCGCCCCGCCGGCACAGCGTGGCTTTCAGGCTGCCCGGCTGGTAATAGACGCCTGCGTGCACGACACCGCTGTTGTGGCCGCTCTGGTGCGCGGCCACCTGGTCTTCCTTCTCCAGCACGGTCACGCTGATGCCGGGGAACCGGAGGGTCAGCTCGCGCGCGACCGCGAGGCCGACGATGCCCGCCCCGATGACTCCCACGGAGTTCAGTGACCTCACCCCGCGATCCTGCTCGATCGTCGCACCCCATCGCAACTCAGGTGACAGCCAGCGCCGGCCGCAGCGGCAATGACGCGTGCTCACCGACCATTGGCCCTGTTCGGACTGCGCCTGGCCGCCGCGCGGCTCGAGCGCGGGCTAGCGGTGCCGGGTCCGGCCTCGGCGGTTTCGCTCTCGGCGCGACCGTGAGAACGGGTGCGCCCGCTGCGCGGACGGGCGGAATCTGGGCCGTCGCGGCCGAGCATCGGCTGGTCGCTTTTTCGGGAACCGCGTCCGCTTGACCATGCTCGGCGCCTCGCCGGCCCGTGGCATCGATGGTGCGCCGGCGCCGGTGCCCGGCAGCGCCGGTTCGGTGCTGACGGCCACCGCAGCGGGCTCGGCGGTCGCCACCCCTTGCACGGCGGCCGCCATGGCGGGCGCGGCGCTCGCCATGACGAAGGCAGCTGCGTCGGCCTGCTCCTTCGACGCGAACCGCCGTCGCTCGCCGCGCACGACCTGGAAGCTGCTCAGCCCGATGCCGATGGTGATGGCGGCACCGCCCGCGACCTGCACCGGGCCGGCGGGCTCGGCGAACAGCGCTATGCCCATGATGGCGCCGACCAGCGGCTCGAGGTTCAGGAAAGCGCCAGCCACGTCGGCGGACACCCGGCTCTGGCCGAACGCGAACAGCGAGGTCGGCAGCACAGTTCCCGCCAGCACGAGCCCGATGGTCGCCAGCAGCGCCGTCATGGTGCCCGGCCCTGCCGCGTGGTGCTCCGTGACAAGGGCGATCGGCAGCACGGCGACAGCCGCCGCCGCGAGCTGAAGTCCGGTGACCGCGATTGGGTCACGGCCGCGCAGCAGTCTTGCCTGCGAGACCGTGAAGCCAGCCGAGATGAGCTGAGCGGCCATCACCAGCGCATCGCCGCCCAGGCTTGATCCCGAACCCCGACCGCCGGCGATCAAGCCGACGCCGGCCAGGGACAGCGCGAATCCGGACCAGGCGAGCGGGCGCGCGACGCTGTGTCGGAGCGCGGCCGCGATGATCGCGACCATGACCGGCGTCGCGCCTATGAGCAGCGCGGCGTGGGTCACGCTGGTCCGCTCGATGCCAAAGTTCTGGAGCAGGACCGAGCCGCCGTACCCGATCGCGCCGGTCACCAGGATGGCCGGGCTGGCCGCGGCCCGGAGCCTTGATCGGCTCGCCACCAGCAGCACCGCGGCGGCCAGGGCGAACCTGGCGAACGCCAGCCAGCCAGGCGGGAGCCAGCCGAGGGCGACCTTGGACAGCGGCACAGTAGTGCCCCACAGCACTCCTGCGGCCAGCAGTGCCGGGAAGACGAGGCGACGGGTGTTGGTCATGTCTTCAGGTCTACCTGGAACGAAGCTAGATTCAGTCGAGCAGCGTCAGAACGAGATAATGTTTGGTCTTATGGCAATAGAACTTGACGAAATTGACCTCCAACTGCTGAGCGAGCTGCAGGCGGACGCGGATCGTACGAACGTCGAGCTGGCGCGCCTGGTCGGCCTGTCCCCCGCCGCCACGCTCAACCGGGTTCGCCGGCTCAAGCAGTCGGGGGTCATCAAGGTCATCAGCGCCCGGCTCGATCCGGCCGCGGTCGGCTTCCCGCTGCAGATGTACGTCGGGGCCACTCTCGGTCGGCACGACCCGAGGTCGGCCAGACTGTTCGAGGATCACGTCCGCGCGCTGCCGCAGATCGTCGCGGCGGACAACGTGACCGGAGAGATGGACTACCTGCTGTCGGTGGTAGCCAGGAACGTCAGCGAGCTCCAGCAGGTACTGGCCACCCTGGCAGCCAGAGGCGGTCAGCGGCTGGTGACCTACCTGCGGCTAGAGGAGATCAAGCCGCCATCGCGGCTGCCACTGCTGGCCACCGGAGCTTCGTGACGGCGATCGCCCTCACTCCGTTACTGGCGTCACCGGTGACGTCGGTCCAGCCGGACTCACGCCGGCTCGGCCTGACGCTGTGACACTCGGATCATCCTCGGGCGCTGGGATTGTCGACTGCCAGACCGCCTTCACGATGACCTGGATCGCGCCAGCCGCCGGGATCGCCAGCAGAGCCGCCACGAACCCGCCAAAGAAGCCGCCGACCCAGCTGCCGATAGACGCGCCGACCAGGATCGCAACGAGGACGAGCAGCGGGTTGATGCGGACGGTACGGCTCATGATGACGGGGTTCAGTATGTGGTTTTCGACCTGGGTGTAGATGAGGAAGACGACGAGGGTCACGATCCCGGCCGAGACCGAGTGGGTAAATCCGAAGAGGACAACGGGAATCCCGGCAAGCGCGCCGCCGATCATCGGCAGGAAATCGACCAGCGCCACCCAGAGCGCCCACAGGAACGGGAACGGAATCCCGAGCAGCAGCATCGTCGCCAGCACGACGACACCAGCGATGAGCGACGTCGCGAAGTTGCCCAGCATGTACCCGACGACCGACCGGTTGACCTCCCGCGCCACCTGGGTGTAGCGCTGCGCTCGGGCTGGCGCCATGAGGTCGAGCAGCCCGGTCCGCAGCTTCGGCCCCTCCAGCAGCATCAGGACGACGAGCACGAAGATCGTAAACAGAGAGAAGACCAGCGACAGCGCGCCCTTGCCGAGGCTTAGCGCCGGAGACGCCAGGTCCCGGCCGTAGCCGGCCAGCTTGGGCGCGTTCTTTACCACCCACGCCTGCAGGTGGTACTTGGTCACTAGGTGGCCGATCCAGCCCTTGCCGTGCTGGGCCCTGCTGACGTAGAGGGGCAGATCGGTAGCGAAGTGGCTGATGCCATTCACCAGCGGATACCCGAAGGCCACCGCCAGCCCGCCGAACGCGCAGACGGCGAGCAGCGTCACTACGGCCACGGCGATCCCGCGTCGGCCGAGCCAGCGTCCGAGCGCCACGACGAGCGGGTTCAGCAGCAGCGCGATGAAGCCGGCGACCACCAGCAGGATGATGACTCCCCGCAGCCGATCGATGATCTTCCCGGCCAGGAACGCGACTACGACCACGCCGACCGTCACGAGGATCGCACGGAGCGGAATGTTCCTGGACTCCGCCGCCCGCCACAGACGTGCCCGGCGTGTCGGCGCAGACGGCAGTTCAGAAGTCACCCGGCAAGCATGCCAGTTTCAGGCATGCCCGTGGTCAGCATCGCCGGCGGACCCTCGATTGCCGCCGGACTCGAACTGCTGGCACGCGGCGGCGGGCACCACGGCGCGGCTCGCGCGTGGCCCCGCTAATGCACGGGGGGCGGCGTGCCGCGCGCGCTGGCGGCCAGTGCCGGATCCCATTGGCAAATCTCGCACGAGTGGGCAAACGCCGATCTGGCGAATTCCAGCGCCGCCGCGTGCGGATCGTCGCTCGCCCGGACGTCATCCCAGTTCAGCAGGAACTCACCGAGACCTGAGTCCCAATACGCAGCCTTCGGCGCGAGCTTTCCGTCGCCATATCCGGCCGGAGCCGGGTGCGCGTACGCATAGAAGGCCGCCGCCGGGTGACGCGGATCTCCGGGCCACCAGCCAACCGCCACCTCCTGCGCGTCCATCGCATTGCGCATGATGAAGTCGCCAGACGGCGGCTCCGCGGGCCGGCCTGAGAACAGGCTTACTGCCAGGTCGAACGAGCCCCACCAGGCGTTGACCGGAGTCGACCGGCCTCGGTAAGGCGCGCGAAACTCGGTCAGCACCATGGCCGCGCGGCCTGCCGCCTCGAAGTAGGCGGACACCTGTTCCGGGTTGTAAGTGGCGTGCTCCTCGTCCACGTCCAGTGGCATGGTCCAGGTGACTTCCTGCGGCGTCGGGTCGATCTCCACGTGGCCGGCCAGCCGCCGAACCGCGGCCAGCAGGTCCCGGGTAACCGCGCCGGCAGACCTGTCGGGACCAAGCCTTACCCGCTCGGCCCGGCCATCGCTGTGCTCCGCCACGGCTTCGTGCGTGCGGAGGTCGAGTAGCACCACCAGGCGCCCAGAGCCATCCGGGGCCGGCAGC
>DATHQE010000043.1:0-1819 GCA_035483035.1 Streptosporangiaceae bacterium
GCCGGCCGGAGGCGGTAGCGCGCGACGATTTCATCGATGCCCTGCACTGCGTCTTGCCCAGGGTCGACAATCAGGCACTCCTCGCCAGGTCCGGCAGCGATGACATAGCAGTTGGCTGCGAATGAGCCAGCAGGGAACCCGGCTATCAGCATGCGCGTGCCTCCTCGTGGGCTCCAGAGCGGGCGCGGACAGCGGGCACATCCCGGTCGAGGCACCCGCCGTGGCGTGCTCCCAGGCTACCGAGAAGAGCAGGTCGTCCTGGCGCTGGCCAGCGGTTCTGGGCCGCCAGGACACGACTTGGGCGCGGTTGGGACGTCGAAAGGTAACGGCGGCGTTACCAGTGCCGCCACAACGGTACGATTCGCGAAGTTTCGCAAGGTGCTGCCTCGGGCCCGCTGGACCCGTTCGGGCGGAGCGTTGCCAGACCAGGAAGACCGCAGGAGACTGCGGATGAGCAGGAGGATCGTACGGGTGGCCACGAAGAAGGAACGCCAGCGCAAGCTCGCCAGGGACGCGCATCAGCGCAGGCTGGAGCGTCAGACGCAGCGAGCAAAGCGGGCGAGGCGATGGGCGGTCAGCGCCGTCGCGTTCGTTGTCGTGGCAGTCGTCGGCGTCGGCGTAGCCGCCATCGGCGGTGTCTTCAGCACGAACGCGGCCAAGTCGGCCAGCGCCGCCACAACGACCCCGACGGCCACGACTACCCCGACGGCCACGCCCAGCGCGACGCCATCGCCGAGCGGCACCCCCGCCATGGTGGACGGTAAGTGCATCTACACGCCCAATGGCACAGCCGCCCGCAAGGTGTCGCCGCCACCAGCCACGCCGGACACCGCGGCCACCTACACCGCGACGATCGTGACCAACCGCGGCGACATCGTCATCGACCTGCTGAACAAGCAGGCGCCCTGCACCGTCGGCTCGTTTGTGTCGCTGGCCAGCCAGAAGTACTTCAACAACACCCCCTGTCCGAGGCTCAGCAACACCCAGGGCCTGTACATCCTGCAGTGCGGCGACCCAACGGGAACGGGTTCAGGCGGCCCCGGTTATGAGTTCAACAGCGAGAACCTGGCCGGCGCGACCTATCCCGCTGGCACCCTGGCGATGGCGAACGGTGGGCCAGGCACCAACGGCAGCCAGTTCTTCTTTGTCATCAAGACAACGGGCTTGCCGCCCAGCTACACGCCGTTTGGCAAGGTCGTGAGCGGGCTGAACGTGCTCCAGGATGTGAGCAACCACGGTTTCGGGGCGCCGCTCAATCCCTATGGCGGAGGCAAACCAAAGGAAAGCGTCGAGTTCGAAAGCGTGACAATCAGTAAGACCTGAGTGGCGTGACTGCTAATCAGGTACCGAGCAGGAGGTATGCGGTGGGCACCGCAAACGATCCGTGGGGCCGGGTAGCCGACGACGGGACGGTGTACGTCCGAACCGCCGACGGCGAGCGAGAGATCGGCTCATGGCAGGCCGGCAGCCCCGATGAGGCGCTGGCCTTCTTCAAGCGCAAGTTCGACGCGCTGGAGACCGAGATCAGCCTGCTCGAGCAGCGCATGTCCAGCACCGACCTGTCCGCAGGCCAGGCGAGGGTCACCATCACGAGGCTGACTGCCGCCGTCACTGATGCCCACGCTATCGGTGACCTGGACAGCCTTAAGGCCAGGCTGTCGGCCCTGGCTGAGAAGATCGAGCACCGCCGCGAAGAGCACAAGGCGGCGCGCGAGCAGGCCAAGAACGAGGCGCACGAGGCCAAGGAGCGGATCGTCGCCGAGGCCGAGCGGCTGGCCGCCGAGGCCACGCACTGGAAGGCCAGCGGCGAGCGGATGCG